>DAOUEU010000091.1:0-9567 GCA_034430255.1 Dehalococcoidia bacterium
AGCCAAGCAGCAAAGGCGTTATAAAACCAAGCTTTTTAAGCTTAGAGGAGTAGCCGTCTCGGCAGATGCATACCTGATTCACTAGTGATTCTGCCGCCTGAGTGGGATTTTTATATATAAGGAAGAAAACATAAGATTGGAGGTAGGGAAATGGCTATATTTCCATCAAAGGAATGGGTGGAGGGAGTGCTGGAGCTCGCAAAGAAAAGCGAGGAGTATAGAGAAGCGTCAAAGGATTGGGAAGGTGACTTCCTGTGCGTCATCGAGTGCGATGACGAGTTTCTGGGGGACCTGAGCAGAAAAGAGGTGATGGAAGGCTTCATGAGCTTCTTGAATATGATGCCCGAAGAGAGCCGAAAGAAGTACAAAGGCTCTCCTATGGGCGATTTGATGGAAAAGAAGCTGGGCATATCGTTGGATGCTTCCCTCAAAGGGTTGGACCTAGATAAACTGGTGGCAAGAATCTCAAAGCTATCTGCTGAGGAGTTGAGCAATGCGGCCCTGTATTTCTGGGCGGATTTCTGGCACGGCAGCATTAGAGCCATGATCGGTGTGGCTCCGGGTGAGCACGAGGATGCTGCCTTCAAGCTCTCTGGGAAGTACAGCTCCTGGAAGCTGCTGGTTTCAGGTAAGCAGGATACTATGAGACTGGTGATGAGCAACCGCTTGAAGCTCGAAGGCGATATGCAGTACGTGATGAAGCGGATGAAAGCGGTGGTAGCGTTAACCAAAGAGGTACTGGCTGGAGTTCCGATCGACTAATTCGACTGAGCGATAAAAGAGAGGTTACTCAGAACATGAGGAGGGAGCCCCATGTACTTTGAAATAGACCCCCTAATCACAGAGGACAAGGGGTTGTCATTACTAAGACGGGAAACACATAGATTCGCTGAAGAGGTAATGAGACCTGCTGCGGCGGCATTAGATAGCATGTCCGACCCGGCCAACGTGATAGGAGCAGACTCACCATATTGGGATGTCTTGAAACAGATGAAGAAGTTGGGGTATCACAAGATCTTCATAGACCCGGACTATGGTGGTCTGGGATTGAGTGCAACGGAAGCTCATATTATTCTGGAAGAGCTCGGCTGGGGAAGTGTGGGGCTGACAACGGCGATAGGCGTGGATCAGGTCCCGCCTGGAGTGGCTTCGATATTTGGCATGGGAGATGTAATTGAAAAAGTGGTGAAGCCCTTTGTAGAAGATACAGAAGCCGAATACCACAGCTGCTGGGGTATGACCGAGCCTGAGTGTGGCTCAGATTACGTCCTTCTCTGCGAAGAAAGTTTTCTTCCTCATGTAAGAGAGCTTCATCCCGGCCAAGTTAGAGCCGTGAAAGACGGCGATGGGTGGATTATCAACGGGCCCAAATCCAGCTGGATATCTTCCGCCCCTGCAGCGACACATGTTGGCCTCCATGTTACCCTGCCGCCCCATGATTGTCTTTCCAATGGGGCGTTTTGCATTGTCTCGCTTGATCAAGAGGGCGTGACCAAGGGGAAACCTATCGACAAGCTTGGGCTGAGGGACTCTCCACAAGGAGATCTCGCTTTTGATAATGTGCATATTTCGGATGACTACATGATCATCAGGCCGCCTTTCTACGAATACCGCGTAGGCCAGATAATCTGCGTAACGAGCTCTTTCATGGCAGCCGTATTTACCGGCCTAGCCCGGGCTGCCTTCGAGGAGGCACTGAAGTACTCCAAGGAAAGGGTTCAGGGCGGCAAGCCTCTATGCGAGCACCAATCGGTCAAGCAAAAGCTCTACCGGATGTTCGAAATGGTCGAGAGCTCGAGGTACTACACGAGAAAGGTATTTGAGCACGTCTGGAGCAAGATCTATATCGAGAAAACATTTGATGCTTCTTCCCGACATGCTCTCTCCGCACAAATATATGGCACAAATACAGCCTTCGAGGTGGCTCATGAAGCTTTGCAGCTCCACGGAGGATACGGCCTCACCAAGGACTATCTCATCGAAAAGCTCTTCAGGGATGCGCGGGCTTCATTAATAATGGATGGAGCCAACGATATCCTTAGCCTTGCAGCTGCATATAATATTGTCGATGAATATTAGAGTAAATCTCTCATATGTTCTCACATGGGATAACTCAATAAAAAAGGAGGTAAATCAAGATGGTTTTAAAAACAGGTATGTCCACCCCCTTCGATGCTCCACTCTATGATTTCAATCGCGAGAGAGGTATAGAGTATAGGAACTGCGACGCGCTAGCTGCAGTTTTTCTGATCGATGGAAAGGTGGATGATATTCTGCCGGAGGGACTTGAGCCATACAGTGATCCTCCCCAAGGCGCTATATGGATATCCAGGTACCCTTTCAGTACAGTAGGAACATACAATGAGCACATCTCGATAATTATAGTGAGAGACGTACATGGAGAAATGGGATACTACATCCCCTATATCTATGTGACCAATGACGCTGCTATGGCTGCAGGGAGGGAACTGGCGGGAGCTCCCAAGAAGATGGCGAATATAAGTCTTGAGAATGAATTTGACCTTATACAGGGAACCCTGGAGAGGCCATCAGGTAAAAGGCTGATCACCTTTACCTTCAAGCCCGTGGAGCGGGCAGGTGGCAGTGTAGTAGATGCGTACATCCCATATCCAATCCCCTTACTTTCCGTCAGACATGTTCCTTTTGTGAAGAATCCAAGCGGGGGTCAAACACATTTGACGCAGTTGATAAGCTGGTATGCGGAGGTGGACTTCCACAAGGATCCCAAGGGTGAGAAAGCGGTATGGATGGGCCCGGCATCTATTACTTATGACTCGCCCTCTATGTCTGATCCTGTCCACAAACTCAAGATCGATGAGGTACTGGCTGGTCTCTACTTCCAGTTCGACATGAAGCTTAACGTTAAAGAGGTGCAGAAAGAGTATTAGGAAACATTGCTGGGCTCGTTTTTTCTACAGTAAGAGCAGAATGTACAGTGTGAAGATATCACAGCTCAGGATAGAAAAGGGGGAATGCCGTGACACCACAGTAGCCCTCGTCACAGTTCTGCCTCTGGATCACCGACGATTACCTCAGGATAATCATTCGGTATATACCTTTGTCCAGAATGTGCAATGAGCATAAAAGAGGCCGGGCATCATCTGGAAAGCCCCGCCTCTTACGCGGTATTTCATGACTGTAATGATGGTACACATCTTTTTACTTGCTTACTGCACGCTCTCTGACAAAATCGGTATTCACAATGAATCCATTCTGAAACAAGCCGGTGGTTCTAGGCATTACATTAACCATAGTATTGCACCTATTAATAGTATACGTACTCCCCGGAATAGGGTTTAATCCATTTAGAGTAGAACCCTTTCCAGCACAATGGTAGATAGCTATAGTATTACTTGGGTCTCTGGGACTTCTGATAACGGAGCTGGAGGAGTATATAATGGAACGCTTTAGACGACGCCCTTAAAAATGTCAAGGATTCAAACTCGGATTAATGAATCATTTTAACTTATTATTGGTAACATATATTATCAACTCTGATCATCCTGCAAATATTACTGGCATAGACTAGTAGTGCGGGCTATGAAGGCTGACTTCTCATGGAACCCTTCTCTTCCGAAGTACTAGGCACTTTATGAAGTAGCTCGAAGCAGAGTTATGGGATAGTACGCTTATATTAATGAGGAATCGACGTGATATGAAGATCTTGGTATTGAACTGCGGCAGTTCGACACTGAAGTTTCAGCTCCTGGAAGTGGATAATAAGACAAGTGGTCAAGACAAATTTAAACGGCTGTCCCACGGTGTTATTGACAGGATAGACGATAAAGGAACGGCCGATTTTTATATCGAAAATGGCAGTTATATGCGAGATACTATAAAATCAGCCGACCATGGGCAGGCGACACGCATTGTACTGGAGTGGATTGAGTCCACCGATCTATTGAAAACGGAGGGCCTAGGTGCCATAGGCCATCGACTGGTCCATGGAGGGGAGCAATTCGTTAATCCAACCTTGATCGACGATAAGGTTATACGCGATATTGAAGCCATCAGCAGTCTGGCACCACTGCATAATATTCCTGCGCTCAGTGCTATCCGAAGTGCTCAAGAGATATTAAACCATAATGTACCAATGGTGGCAGTATTTGACACGGCTTTTCACCACAACCTGCCAGAATACGCCTCCCGTTATGCCATCTCTAAAGAGCTAAGCGATAAGCATCACATCCGTCGTTATGGCTTTCATGGAATAGCACATCGCTATATGACCGAACGGTATTCCGCTATAACCTCGACGCCCTTGGAAATCATTAAAATTATCACCCTACAACTGGGTAACGGTTGCTCAGCATCTGCTGTTAAGGGCGGCAATTCTGTCGATACATCAATGGGTTTTACTCCCTTAGAGGGTTTGATCATGGGAACAAGGTGCGGAGATATAGACCCATCCATAGCTGGCTTTCTGGCTCGTTGCGAAGGTAATGATATTGGCGAGATTGAGAACTGGCTGAATACCAAATCCGGGCTTCTGGGGGTATCAGCGAGGTCAAGTGATATGCGTGAGCTACTTAAAGCAGAGCATCAGGGGGATAAAAGAGCCACGCTGGCGGTAGAGATGTTTTGTTATCGCGTACGCAAATACATCGGAGCCTATCTCGCCGCTCTCGCAGGGGCAGATGCTATCATATTTGGTGGGGGAATCGGCGAGAACTCTCCGGACATCCGTACTCGCATCTGCTCGGGTATGGACTGGTGTGGAATAACCTTAGACTCGGTTAGAAATACAGACGTTGTAGGAACTGAAGGTATCATATCGACCGATGACTCAAAAATAAAAATCTACGCTATGCCAGTGGACGAAGCGATTATTATCGCTCAAGATACTATTCGTTGCCTGGAACGTTACCCGATATAGAGCATATACTATTGGAGACTTTGTGGAATGTGCAGAAAGGAAGACAAGGAGGATGGGATGAGCAGCAGCAGGAGAACGGAAGCTATTCGTGTTGAGGAACGTGTCGGTCTTTATCGCAGGAAGAACCCAGCAGCAGATAGGTGGGCAGCAGGATACGGTCCTATACAACACGAAGTAGAGACGCAGGACCGTGTTTTCGGTATGGCTGAAACGCTCTCTCGCAGGGACGAGAAAGGTGACGGAGTGCCGCTATTTGATTTACTGTATGCGGCAGACCGTGTAGCCAGCGCTGCCATGTGGGTAGTAGTCCATGAGACCTATGCCCGTAACGTATATCTGGATGGACGGGATTTGGGTCCTGAAGACTTCAAGCCCAATCCAGAAGGACACACTGGCGGCGCCCTCAACATGGTTCCCGCCTACAGCGGCTATATGGCTGTTAACGTTGTCACCGGGCATACTCGCTCGTGGATAATGGGTCAGGGCCACTGCGTCGCCGCCATCGATACAGTAAACCTGCTTGTTGATAATATGCTAGCAGCCCATGCCGAACGTTATTCCGTAACGGGCGAAGGCCTCAGCAGTTATGTTCGTGACTTTTATTCATATCATCTTGGTGATGATGGAAAGCAAGACTCACCACTTGGTAGTCACGTGAACGCTCACACCGCAGGCGGGATGGCTGAGGGGGGGTACCTCGGCTTTGTCGAGCTTCAGTACGTTCATATGCCATTGCCTGGGGAAAGACTGGTTGTCTTTTTAAGCGACGGGGCCTTCGAGGAGCAAAGGGGAAGTGACTGGATCCCGCGCTGGTGGCGGGCCGACGATTCTGGTTTGGTGACTCCAATAATGATCAATAATGGCCGCCGCATAGATCAGAGAACAACAATGTCACAAGAGGGGGGAGTGGAATGGTTTGTGGAGCATCTCAAATTAAATAGCTTCGATCCTATTGTCTTCGATGGCCGGGATCCGGCAGCCTTCACCTGGGCCATATTCGAGATGGAATCACAGCTTGAAGCAGCTGCCGAGGTTATACGTACTAGAGGCGAGAAATACCCGGTGCGTCTGCCCTATGGGATAGCTGTAGCACCCAAAGGGGCAGGGTTCTACGGAGCGGGAACCAACCTTGCTCACAATCTGCCCTTGGGGTCTAATCCTTACACTGATATAGAAGCCGTCCATAATTTCAATGAGAGTGCCCGTAGGCTGTGGGTCCCTTTGGCTGAGCTTAAGGAAAGCATCACAAAATTCCAGCACCATAAGACGTCCGATCGGCCCAAGGAGCGTGAACATCCTTTAGCCATGCGGAACGTACGGCTAGAGGAGGTTCCCCCTCTGGTATCAAGACCTGTCCCCACGGATAGATGTGATATGTCAAAATGGACTCGCTCTTCACCTATGTATGCGGTTGATGATATGTTCCTTGCAACAGTCAGGGCAAATCCACATTTGCGCCCCCGTGTAGGAAATCCGGACGAGATGCGTTCAAACCGGCTGGTTCGCACACTGGAAGCCCTCAAGTTCCGCGTTACCGATCCAGAGCCAAGTCTCCCAGAGGATGTACACGGTTCAGTCATCACTGCATTAAATGAAGAGGCAGTTGCCGCAGCAGCTCTGGCTAACAAGGGGGGTATTAACCTTATTGCGACATATGAGGCTTTCGGAACAAAAATGCAGCCTCTGATACGCCAGGAAGTTATTTTCGCCAACCACTGTAACGAGTGGGGGGTTTCCCAGCAGGAATGGCTCTCCGTGCCGGTTGTGCTTACCTCAGGCGTCTGGGAGAATGCCAAAAATGAGCAGTCACACCAGGATCCCGGCATGGCAGAGGCTATGCTAGGCGAGTTATCGGACGTGTCGCGTGTGTTGTTTATTGCCGATTACAACACTGCCGCTGCGGTTATGCAGGGAGTATATCAAACGCAGAGGCAGATCTGGACGGTAGCACTGGCAAAATATGAGGCAGTGCCTGACCTGTTTACACCGGAAGAGGCTGCCACTTTGCTGAAACAGGGAGCTCTGCGCCTCGAGTGGGCCGGTCACAAAGTGAAGGGCCAGCGCCTTGTGCTTACTGCTATGGGAGGTTACCAGCTGGAACAGGTGCTGAAGGCTTCGTTCAAACTCGCCGAGCACGATATCGCTCATTCCGTGGTCTATATGCTGGAGCCTGGAAGGTTTCGTACTCCCCGCAGCAGAGGTGAGCAAGCATTTGCGGCGCCGGATGATTTGAAGAACGACCTCTACCCAGCTTCGGTTCCAGATCGTATTTTTATGGTTCACACCAGACCCCATACGATATTGGGTGTCTTGCAGCCTATCAATACCGGCAGTGAGCACACCGTTTGTCTTGGTTTTATCGGACAGGGGGGCACGCTGACCACTCCTGGGATGCTTTTCGTTAACCGATGTACCTGGGGCCACGTCTTAATCGAGGCTGCAGGGCTGCTTGGTATCCCTCGAGGGGAGTTCCTTACCTCTCAGGAGATCGCAGCCCTTGATGGCAAAGCCAACCCAGAAGGGGTGATAGTTTAAGTAGGTGCCTGGTCTTGTGAATCGAGATTTTATTACATCAACAAAAGATATACTAGAACAGGAGGTTCTCTTGACTAAGCATATATCAAAGAAGTTGAGAGATACACCTAGGATTGCTTATTTCTCTATGGAAGTAGGCCTTGATCCGGCCATGCCCACTTATAGCGGTGGTCTGGGAATGCTCGCTGGCGACGCGCTGCGTGCTGCTGCAGATCTAGATATACCCATGATAGGCGTGACACTCCTATACAGGAAAGGCTATTTTCGCCAGCACCTAGATAAATGGGGAAATCAAACCGAGAGTCCTGCTGCATGGTCTCCAAAAAAATTCTTGGAGCAGTTGCCGCCGCGCGTATCGGTGACTATTGAAGGACGGACGGTACAGATTCAGGCATGGCGCTACATTGTACGCGGGATCACCGGTCATGAAGTCCCTGTCTACTTGTTAGATACGGCATTAGCAGAAAATAGTGCTTGGGATCAGACTCTAACCGATTATCTATATGGAGGAGATGATCATTACCGCCTGTGTCAGGAGGTTGTATTAGGGTTGGGTGGAGCAGCAATGTTGCGTGCGTCGGGGTATGAGAAGGTACAAACCTACCATATGAATGAGGGGCATTCGGCACTACTCGCCCTCGCACTACTGGAGGAACGGCATAAGGAGAGGGGCCTTCGCGACGTTAGTAAAGAAGATAGAGATGCCGTACATCACCGGTGTGTTTTCACCACTCATACACCCGTGCCTGCAGGAATCGATAAATTCCCAATGGGCCTCGTGCGTCAAGTGCTGGGCGAAGAGATGACCGATGCCCTAAAAGCGGTAGAGTGTTTCAGCGATGGCGTCTTGAATATGACTAACATGGCTTTGTTGTTTTCGCGCTATATCAACGGTGTATCAATGCGGCACGAGGAAATATCCCGGGGTATGTTCCCCAACTATCCCATCAACTCTATAACAAACGGCGTTCACGCTACAACTTGGACGTGTATGCCATTTCAGCGTGTCTACGATCATCACATTCCTGAATGGCGTCATGACAACCTGTACTTGCGATACGCTATCAGCATCCCAATCGATGAAATCAGGCAGGCGCATATCCAGGCCAAGCAAGACTTATTTGGGGAAGTGGAGCGGCGCAGCGGCATTCGCCTTGATCAGCAGGCATTTACTATGGGTTTTGCACGGCGTGCTGCAACGTATAAACGCGCGGACTTACTTTTCTCTGACATAGAACGTTTAAAGAGGATAGCGCAACAAATTGGCCCGCTTCAAGTAATTTACGGGGGCAAGGCTCATCCCAAGGATGAAGGTGGCAAGGCTGTCATCCGGCGTATCTTTGAACACGCAGCTGCCTTGCGAGAAACCGTGCGCGTTATATATGTGGAGGAATACGACATGGCGCTGGCGAAGCACCTCTGCGCCGGGGTGGATTTATGGCTGAACACCCCGCAGAAACCGGATGAGGCCTCTGGCACCAGCGGAATGAAGTCCGCCCTTAATGGAGTGCCAAGCCTTAGCGTGCTTGACGGCTGGTGGCTCGAAGGGCATGTTGAGAACTTTACGGGCTGGTCAATCGGGGATTCGTGGGAACCTGAAAGCGATCACTCAAAAGAGATAGCCTCCCTCTATGACAAATTAGAATACATTATCATGCCTATGTTTTACCATCGGCCGGATGAATTTGTGCATATAATGCGCTCGGCCATTGCATTAAACGGTTCGTTTTACAACGCGCATCGCATGATGCTCCAGTACATGAACAATGCCTATTTATCTTTTGACGAAATCGAACTCGGCTAAATGCTTTAATCAGTACATCGGACGAAATGTCTCACTATCTGTATTCGAGGTGATAAGGATATAACGCGAAAGCGACAAGAGGATGTTATTTGTCAGACTTGCGGAAAGCGAAAGAAACGTAGCGAAGTCATACCAGCAGAATTGGTGCGTGAAGCCATGGTCTATCTAATTCGAAAGACACACCCCGATTGGTCACCGAGTGGTTTCATATGCATCTCCGACCTCAATCGGTTCAGGGAGGAGTACGTCCGGTACATCCTCGAGTCAGGGAGTGGCGAACTCTCAGCGCTGGAAGAGCAGGTAGTGAGAAGTTTGAAAGAGCAGGATATTC
>DAOUEU010000092.1:0-4782 GCA_034430255.1 Dehalococcoidia bacterium
TGGCCCGTCGACCATGTCACCTCGCTGGCGGCACGAATCTCCAGCACCAACCTCAAAGAGAGAATCAACCGCCAGGGGCCGGACGACGAGGTCAAGCACCTCGCTGATACATTCGACGACATGCTGGGCCGCCTGGAGAGCGCTTTCGAATCCCAGAAGCAGTTCATTCAGGATGCCTCGCATGAACTTAGGACCCCCATCGCTATAGCCCAGACCAACATAGAGGTCGCCGAGATGGAGGGAAAGGCGACCGCCAGGGATTACAAACGCCTGATGGAAGTGCTCAAGCTGAGCCTGGAGCGTATTAACCGGCTCAGCGACAACCTCCTGCTACTATCGGAGGGCGACCAGTCCCAGATGAAATGGTCGGTGGTGAATACGGCTACCCTGCTTAACGAAGTGACCACAGAAGCAAGTGCCAAGGCGGCAGCAGCAGGTGTGGGCCTTGAACGGGGGCCGGAATCGAGCGAAATATGGGTAATGGGGGATGCCCTGCGCCTCAAGCAAGCAATAATCAACCTGGTCGACAATGCCATTAAGTATAACCGCACCGGGGGCATAGTGAAGCTCTTGGCCCGCGCCGAGGGCTCTCAGGTTGTCCTTCAAGTGCAGGATAGCGGTATCGGCATCTCAGAGGCAGACCAGCAGCGTGTTTTCGACCGCTTCTACCGCGTTGACAAGTCCAGGTCTCGTGGCGGGGGAGGCAGCGGCCTTGGCCTTGCTATAGTCAAGAAAATCGTGGAGGCTCACGGCGGCACGATCTCGGTGGAAAGCACCCCGGGCAAGGGAAGCACTTTCCAAATAATACTGCCACGGCATAGCCCGGCCTAAATCTTCCAAACCTCCTCATTAAAACAGGGGCTTCGGCCCCTGTTTTTTTATGCCTATCCCATCCACCAGGAAATTTACCATGTCTTTACCATAGTTATGCTATGCTTGGTATAAGCTACAGGGAAAGGAGGTGAAAGAAATGAAGCGGTACATGAAGTACGGGATAATCGCCATCGTGGCAGTCGTCGCCCTATCGGTCGGAATTACCGCCGTTGTTTCCGCCGAATCCCCGGAGGCTGAAGTTGGCAGCGATACAGGGCCAGGCCAGATCTTCGCTGGCAAGCTTGCAGACATACTGGGGCTGGATGAGGGGGAAGTAGCCGATGCTGTGCAGCAGGCTCGCCAGGATATGAGGGAGGAAATGCAACAGCAGCGCCTCCAGACAGCACTTGAAGAGAGGCTGATTACTGAGGAAGAGGCCGAGCAGATTCAGGACTGGTGGGATAGCCGCCCGGAGGCGATGCAGCAACTTGGGCCACCTGGGCACCACATGAGAAACACATGGTGCCACCAGATGAACATTCCGTGACATCGCTCAGTATTAATTTACCTTACATCTATACAAGATGGGGGCTTCGGCCCCTATCTTTATGCTCACAACATTCCCTAAAGAGATTTACCATATCTTTACCATAGTTATGCTAATGTGGTAATGCGCTAGTGAAGCCGTGCAAGCGGTGATGAGTTTTTAAATATAATATAAAACATAGAAAGGAGGCGTATATGCTCACACTGAGGAGGGCTTTTAAGAACATCTGGAGGAGGAGGTTCAGGACAGTGCTGGTGAGCTTAGTCATGGCCCTATGCGTAGCGGTTTTCGTTTCCACCATCGCTGGGGTTGATGCCAATAAGGAAGCCACCGCAGAAATGCTGGAGCAGTATGGGGAAATCGCCGAGAGTACGATAGAGCAAACAGAGCTGTCGATGACCGCGATTACGGTCCAAAATATGAGAGGATTTATGCCTCAGTCTGAGTCTAGTGATGGGATGAGTGAAGATGTGGCCGATGACATCTCGGATATGGACGACGTCGCGGCGGTGGTGCCGCAGGTCAGCGGCGGTTTAGGCGAGGCAGAGGAAGCAGAGGGTGGGGGAGGCCCATTTGGTGGCGGCAGGGTTATGTCTGCCTATAGAGTAGTCGGTGTTCCACTGCATCTGGATGAGACGTACAGCGTGTTGCCGGTAAATATCGTCGAAGGACGGAGCCTGGAAGAGGATGAGGATTACGCCGTTCTCATCAGCGAGGACCTAACCGATTACTTCGATGCGGGTGTCGGCGATACCATAAAAATCGAAGGGGCGTATTTCGATGTAGTCGGGATCTACTCGAGCGGCTTTATGAGGAACGAGGTCTATATGAGCCTCTCTTCCGCTCAGGACGTGCTCGATATGGAGGGGGAGATATCCTCATTGACCGTGTATGCCGATAGCGCTGACGATGTCGACTCACTTGTCGCTGAAATAGAAGACGCCTATTCGGACTACATGGTCATGGCTATGAGTGACATGCAATCACAGTTCGGTGGTCGTATTCAGCAACAGCAGGAAGGCATTATCAGTACAATTGACGACAATCTCTCCAGTATAGAATCTACGGGATTAGGTATTACTATTGTATCTATTGCTATCGGGGTCCTGCTCATCTTCGGCCTGATGTTCTACACAGTGCGCGAGAGGACCAAGGAGATAGGTACACTGAAGGCACTGGGGTTCAGTAACCGAGATGTCCTGAAGCAATTTATGTATGAGGGGTTTTACGTTGGCCTCATCGGAGGGGCTGTTGGGCTCGGCATCGCTGCTGTGAGTGCATCGCTGCTCAGTTCCTTGCTGCTCAGCTCAGGCGATACCATGGGCATGGGGACCGTATCCACAACTGTAACTGTTACCGTGCAAGTCATGCTGCTGGGGCTAGTCGTGGCCGCTTTAGCTGGAGCAGTGGGCAGCCTGTACCCCGCATGGAGAGCATCCCACGTGAGCCCTATGGAGGCGCTAAGGAATGAATAATCCAACATCGACAATATGGAGGTTTAACTGATGGAAAACAACACAATTGTCAAGACAAAAGGTTTGAGCAAAGTATTTAAGATGGGCGGGCAGGACGTTCGTGCCCTCTCGAATGTTAACCTTGAGATAACAAAGGGCGAGTTTGTAACGATCATGGGGCCCTCAGGCTCAGGCAAAACCACCCTGCTCACCCTGATCGGATGCCTGGATAAACCGACCAAGGGTAAAATATATCTTGGGCGAAAGGGTATAGAGGTTACCAGCGTACCGGACTCTTCGCTCTACAAGATAAGAAGGGATAATCTGGGGTTCATCTTCCAGAGCTTCAACCTGATACCCAGCCTGAGCGCTATCGAAAATGTGGAGCTTCCCATGGAAGCTTCGGAGAAATCGGGGAAAAAGAGAAGGGAAAGGGCGCAAGAGCTACTGAGCCTGGTAGAGATTGCCGACAGGGGAAAACACAAGCCTTCTCAGTTGAGCGGTGGAGAGCAGCAGAGGGTATCGATTGCCCGCGCTCTGGCAAACGACCCCGATCTGATCCTGGCGGATGAACCCACAGGCAATCTGGACTCCGAGACCGGAGAGAGCATCATGAATATACTGCGACGATTGACCACCGATAAGAACCGTACGGTTATTGTCGTGACTCACAACAGCTATATAGCTGAAATGGCGAACAGGACGCTCATTATAAGAGACGGTAAGCTCCAGAATTAACAGGGGTAAGACCTTCTAAGGAAATGTGGTGTTGTGGATGAATAAGCTACGCGTAAGAAACCTTTTTCTTACCCTCACCTTTATCACGTTGTTTACGCTTAGCATCTCGTGTAATTCGCTATATAGCGAAGATATTTCATCTGAAGACAGCCAATCCCCTATATTGCCCAATATTGCCGATGTCGTCGCTTCGGTCACACCTTCAGTCGTAACTATCGACACTGAAACGACCTATCAGTTTTTCCACCGATCTTTTACTCAGGAAGGTGCTGGCTCGGGATGGATCATCGATGAGAATGGTATTATCGTTACTAATAATCATGTTGTTGACGGAGCTGATAGTATCATTATAACATTGTACGATGGCAGCACCTTTTATGTTGACCCTGATACGATTGCGACCGACCCGACCGATGACTTGGCTGTTATCAGAATTGACGCTGAAAACCTGCCAGCAGCCAATATTGGTGACTCATCCGAACTACGGGTCGGTGACTGGGTAGTAGCTATCGGCAATCCGCTCGGGCTAGGCATTAGTGCGAAAGAGGGTATAGTCAGCCGTTTGGACGTTTCTTTAACAGTGGACGGTCAAACATTAACCGATCTCATTGAAACGAGCGCTGCGATAAATCCCGGCAACAGCGGTGGGCCGCTGGTGAACATGCAGGGAGAGGTAATCGGTATCACCAGTGCCAAGGTCAGTGATGTTGGAGTAGAGGGGCTCGGCTATGCCATCAGCATCGATGAGGCTATGCCTATAATAGAGGAATTGATTACTAGTGGGTAGCAGCTTATCCCTGGTAAGCAGGAACTATTTTCAAATGTCACTATAGCTATCATAAATATTTACCTTAACAGTATTAGTGTCCAGAGTTCCCCGGTAGGTATCAGCGTCTTTCATATTGGTGCTATCAAATTCTTGCCCAAGCGATAATATTTCACCATACATGCCTATAATTATTAGATGGAGAGCCATGTTATTATTTTAGATATGCTCTTGAGGAGGGAAAATGACGAGATTTGCCTCAGTTCTCATGGTGATTGGCCTACTGGCTGGCTCAATAATTTTCTCAGCCTGTTCTGCGGGGACAGTAACGGCAAAAGAGGGTGACACCGTTAAGGTTCTCTATACAGGCACATTGGATGATGGTACGGTATTTGACTCGTCCGAATTGCAGGGAGGCGACCCCCTGGAATTTATAATAGGCGAGGGACAGTTACTCCCCAGCT
>DAOUEU010000093.1:0-3929 GCA_034430255.1 Dehalococcoidia bacterium
TAACGGCCTAATAATGGCGGCATCTCCGGGGCCGTCGCTATTTACACCCACCAAGGGCTTGAGCACACTGCCACCTTGCACCTCGTGGTCGTACTGGCGGATAACCCATTCCTTGCTGCAGACATTCCACGAGCGCAGGATACTGAGTAGCTCTTCCCCTAAGTCAGGTAGTTCAGGAAAATCGGGCTCAGCATGATGCGGTGTCTCCCAAACTGCCTCTCTATCGAGTTGCGGTAAACCGTTATGCAGGAACTCCATATCGAGGTCGCCAACTAGCTTGCCATTATAGAAAAGCTGAAGCCGGTGGTTATCGGTAAATTCGCCAATGACCGTCGCTGCCACATCCTCGCTTGCAAAGAGGTGGATCAACTGGTCAGCAGCGCTTGGAGGGGTGGCCAGAACCATCCGCTCCTGTGATTCGGATAGCCATATCTCGGTGTAGGAGAGACCGGTGTATTTCAAGGGGACGCGTTCCAGGTAAACGCGTACCCCAGTCTCTCGGGCCATTTCACCCACTGCCGATGAGAGCCCGCCACCGCCACAGTCGGTAATTCGCCGGTATAGCCTCTGGTCACGTGCCTTAAGCAGGACATCGATAAGCTTTTTCTCCATCATTGGATTGCCGATCTGAACGGAGCTGGAAGAAACTGCCTCCGAATCTGTTGTAAGCTCTCCCGAGGCGAAGGTAACCCCATGGATCCCGTCACGTCCGGTGTTCCCACCCACAAGGACAACCAGGTCGCCCGGTTGTTGCTGACCGCGTTGACTCATACTCTTGGGTAGTAGCCCTATTGTGCCGCAGAAGACTAGGGGATTGCCCATATACCTTTCGTCAAAGAGTATGGCACCATTGACAGTGGGGATGCCGAGTCGGTTGGCATAGTCGGCTACGCCGGCGCGGACCCCTTTGAAGATGCGTCGGGGGTGGAGCACACCCTGGGGCAGACTCCGGTATGGCAAATCGGGGGGGGCGAAGCAGAACACATCGGTGTTCAGGATAGGTTTTGATCCCAGCCCGGTGCCGAGAGGGTCGCGTATAACCCCGCCGATCCCAGTAGATGCTCCGCCATAGGGCTCTACCGCTGAGGGGTGATTGTGTGTCTCAACCTTAAAACAGATTGCGTAGCGGCCGTCGAAATCTATTACCCCGGCGTTGTCTTCAAAGACCGAGAGGCACCAGGGCTTTTTCAGCTCATCTGTAACCCTCATGATCGTGCTCTTAAGCAGGTTGTCGATAACTAGCTGTCCCAGCTTTATCTTGCCCTTAAAAGTTTTGTGGACACAGTGCTCGGACCAGGTTTGCGCCAGGGTTTCCAGTTCAACATCCGTGGGGTTGCGGCCTAGCCCGTAGAAATAGCCCTGGATACGCTTCATCTCGCTCAAATTCAACCAGAGCCTGTTTTTACTGAGTTCCATCAGCTCTGCATCGTCTAGCCCCAGTAATTCGATGGATTCGAGAGAGAAATTATAGGTAGCAGGCGGCAGGGAGAGCGCCTCGCGCCTCGTGACCACGTGCTGGATAACCGGATTGACCAGCAGCTTATCACAGATGGTTTCAAGCTCCTTCTTGGAAAGTTCACCCCATAGGAAGTATCTTTTAGCCGTTTTTACCCGGAGAGCGGTGGAGATGCCCAGGTCACGGATTCCCTTGGTAACGCTTTCCTCTACGGGGTCCATGACACCGGGGTTGTAGGCAACCTCGATGACATGAGCTTGCTGGCCGGGGGATGTCGGTGCTTCCCCATAGCTATACTCCTGGATCACCGGATCAGCGAGTAGCTCCTGACAGACTCGATCCACCTCAGCTTTGGATAACCTGCCATCCAGGAGATATATGTCTCTGACCCTGGCCTGTGTCACCGTGGTGATTCCAAGGTCTTGGATGTCCTTTTGCAGTGCATCTCCCCTTGGGTCGGGAAGACCTGCCTTTATCCAGACTGCGATAGAAAACAAGGGGTTCTCCTTATGGTGGTTGTGGATTGTGTCCGAGCCTATGATACATTAATCAATGGAAGCAGGCAATGGTTTGTACGTTGGTGGCTATAAAAGCACCTTTAAAAGGAAAAATCGATCTTAACTTCCCATAAATGATGCCTTGACAAAGCCTACATGCCATGTTAATCTTCTAAACGGCAACCTATTGCCGTTTATATCATATGCGGCTGCCAGCGCTCGGTGGAGGATAAAAAATTGTGGAGGCATGAATTTTGGAAGAGGTAAAGATCATACCCTGCCTGGATATAAAGGATGGCAGGGTAGTCAAGGGGATAAAGTTTGTTGACTTGAGGGATGCCCGGGACCCGGTGGAGGCAGCGCAGGCCTATTGCCTCGAGGGGGCAGATGAACTAGTTTTCCTGGATATCTTTGCTACTGTAGAGGACAGAAAGACGAGGGTAGAGTGGGTCAAGAGGGTCTGCAATGTGGTTACTGTTCCCTTTGCCGTTGGCGGTGGTATTACGAGTATTATAGATATGGAGGAATTATTCAACCTGGGGGTGGACAAGGTCTCAATCAATACCGCTGCGGTAAAGCATCCTGAGCTTATAGAGAAAGCTGCCAGTAGATTTGGGAGAGGTAAGCTAGTTGTTGCCATTGATGGCAGGAAGAATACAATGGGTAGCGGCCTTCCGCGGCTTGAGGTAGTAATAAGGAGTGGCAATGAAGGGACGGGGCTTGACATTGTGGAGTGGGCGAGGAAGGTGGAGAATCTGGGGGCAGGGGAGATTTTACTTACAAGCAAGGATGCCGATGGCACAAAAGAGGGCTATGATCTGGAGATGACAAAAGCTGTTGCCGAGGCGGTGGATATTCCAGTTACAGCCTCGGGCGGCGCGGGCAAGCTTGAGCACCTTTATGAAGCGGTAGTTGTGGGCAAGGCCTCGGCGGTCCTGTGTGCATCCATTTTCCATTTCGGGGAAATAACGATACCTCAGGCAAAGAAGTACCTGGCGGATAGAGGGATAGCGGTAAGGGTCTAGTGGTAGTTTCCCGGGGGTGTCTAAAGTGATAGGGTATGAACGGCACGAAGTAGAAAGAAAGGTAGCCACCATCCTCAAGATACTGAGTGAGTCTCAAGAGCCTCTGGGGGCCAGGGTGATTGCACGGAAACTCAGTGATTATGGCATCGATCTTGGGGAGCGGGCGGTAAGGTACCACCTCAAGTTCATGGACGAGAGGGGTCTCACCCGGCTGATAGGAAGGGATGGGAGGTTAATCACCCAGTCGGGCATAGACGAGCTAAAGAGCGCCATGGTGGGTGACAAGGTCGGCTTCGTAATAAGTAAGATCGAGCTACTTGCTTATCAGACAACATTCAATTGGGAGGAGCGCCGCGGCAGAGTCCCGGTCAATATCACCCTTTTCCCCAAAGAGCAATTTAAAAAAGCACTAAAGATTATGAGGGTGGCCTTCGAAGCAGGAATATGTGTAAGTGACTTGGTGGCTGTAGCGAGTGAGGGGGAAAGGCTAGTTGGGACAACCGTTCCTGAAGGCAAGGTTGGCCTCGCTACCGTATGTAGCATTGTCATTAACGGGGCTTTGCTAAAGGCAGGCATCCCGATGGATTCGAAATTCGGTGGTCTGTTACAGATGAGGAATAAAAAGTCCTTCCGGTTTGTCGATCTAATCGAGTATTCGGGCTCGTCTCTAGACCCCTCGGAGATATTCATCACCAGCAGGATGACCAGTGTTGGGCAGGTAGCCAGTGGTGGTGAAGGGAAGGTGCTGGCCAACTTTCGGCAGATACCGGCTTTATGCCGGCCTGTGGCCGAAGTAGTCATCTCCGGCCTAGGCAGAGCCGGGTTTGGTGGGTTGATGGTTATGGGAGACACCAGCCAGTCGGTGGGGGAGGTCCCGGTGGACCTCAACAAGATCGGCCTCATCATTTTGGGAGGGCTCAATCCGGTGGCTGCAGCTGTGGAGGCTGGCAT
>DAOUEU010000094.1:0-22456 GCA_034430255.1 Dehalococcoidia bacterium
GCAGGATTTTATTCAATGGAGGTGTGGGGGGGGGCCACCTTCGACGTACCAACGAGGTTTCTCAATGAAGACCCCTGGGAGAGACCGCGCCTTTTAAAGCGGCTGATGCCTAATACGCCGCTTCAGATGCTGCTACGCGGGCAGAACCTGGTTGGCTATCGTCATTACGCCGACGATGTGGTATTCGCTTTCGTCCACAAGGCGGCCGAGGTGGGCATCGATATCTTCCGCGTCTTCGATGCGGTGAATGATGAGCGTAATTTCGAGGCCCCTTTCAAGGCGATCGAGGAGTGTGGCAAGCACATCCAGGGGACAGTTTGTTACTCTCTCACCGAGCGGAAATTGGGGGGACCGATCTACAACATCGATTATTATGTCAATAAAGCACTCAGGCTTCAGGACATGGGTGCCGATAGCGTTTGCATTAAAGATATGGCTGGGCTTGCTGCCCCCTACGACATCTACGAGCTGGTTAAAGCACTAAAGAAGGCATTGAAAATACCGGTCCAGTTCCACACCCACTACACGAGCGGTATGGCCTCCATGAGCTGCCTCAAGGCCGCCGAGGCGGGGGTGGACATTATAGATACCGCCCTGGCCCCCTTTGCCCTTCGCTCCTCCCAGCCGGCGGTGGAGCCCATTGTAGTTGCCCTTGAAGGGACGCCGCGGGATACAGGGCTTAACCTGGCCCATCTTTTCAAACTGGGGCAGTACATAGAGTCCGTCGCTCCCAAGTACCGCGACTCTCTTAACACCACCAAGATGTCGGTCATCGATACCGGGGTGCTGGTGCACCAGATACCCGGAGGCATGACCACCAACCTGGTGTCCCAACTCAAGGAGGCGGGTGCCCTGGACAGGATCGATGAGGTATATGCCGAGCTTCCCAGGACTAGGAAGGAGCTAGGGAATCCTCCCCTGGTTACCCCCACCAGCCAGATCGTGGGGATTCAGGCGGTGCAAAATGTCCTCATGGGCAGATACAAGATGATCTCCAGCCAGGTCAAGGACTATATCTACGGCCTCTACGGCAAGCCTCCCGCGGAGATAGACCCTGAGGTACAAAAGATTGCGCTCAAGGGGTATGAGCGTGGCGAGGAGCCAATCACCTGTCGCGCTGCGGACATCCTGGAGCCGGAGATGGAGAAGGCTAAGCAGGCTACAAAAGATATCGCCATGGATGACGGCGATGTGCTCATCTATGCCCTCTATCCCACAACTGGAATGCGCTATTTGAGATGGAAATACGGGTTGGAGGAGCCGCCACCGGAGACAAAACCAAGAACATTAGAGGATGTGAAGCGGGAGGATGAGCTTATCGCTAAAGCGAAGGCGGGTAAGCTGGTGGAGAAGGTGGAGAAGCCAGTCCCACCAAAGGGACTGGGTCTGAGGGCGTATAATGTATTTGTGGGTGATGAGTATTACCAGGTAGAGGTGGAGCCTGTTGGTGGGACTCGAGTAATAAATAGTCCGGCTGTTAGCGCAGCGCCATCAAGACCGGCGGAACCAGTGGC
Organism: Dehalococcoidia bacterium; assembly: GCA_034430255.1. Classification (GTDB taxonomy): domain Bacteria; phylum Chloroflexota; class Dehalococcoidia; order E44-bin15; family E44-bin15; genus DATKYK01. The sequence continues at coordinate 1,515 of DAOUEU010000094.1, forward strand.
TAAGCAGGAGACCAGAGAAGCACCTGCGGTGGCTCCTGAGGGCGCTGTACTAGCCCCCATGCCCGGAATCATCATCAGATACGAAGTAGCACAAGGGCAAGCGGTTAAGGCTGGAGATACCATCGTGATCCTCGAGGCGATGAAGATGGAGAGTGTCCTCCCCGCACCCATCGATGGCACGGTTAAGGAGCTGAGATTTAAGCCAGGGGAGCGGGTGGTCAAGGATGCTGTCATAGCAGTGATTGGTTAGTGCTATGGGGAAGACCCTCGCCGAGAAGATCCTGAGCGAGAATTCAGGGAGCGATGCCCATGCCGGGGATATCGTTATCGTTAAGGTTGATCTAGCCTTCCTGCAGGATGGTACCGGTCCCCTGGCAATTAGGCAGCTTGAAGAGAGCGGCCTTGAGAAGGTAGCTAGCCCCGAAAGGGTGATTCTCTTTCTAGATCACGCGGCTCCCGGACCTTCACGTGAGCTTGCCAATGACCACATCACCATGCGTCAGTTCGCATGGAAAAGCGGCGCCCAGCTTTTCGATGTTGGGGAAGGGGTTTGCCACCAGCTTGTCGTAGAATCCTATGCCAGCCCGGGCGAGGTGATTATCGGTGCCGATTCACATACCGTGACCGCAGGGGCACTGGGTGCATTTGCCGCCGGGATGGGCTCCACCGATGTTGCCATCGCCATCGCTTTAGGAAAGACCTGGCTCCGGGTCCCGGAGAGCTTCAGTGTAGAGGTTAGTGGCCGCTTCGCCAAGGGAGTATATGCTAAGGACCTCGCCCTGCATCTCATCGGGAGGATTGGTGCCAGTGGTGCCACCTACAAATCGTTGGAGTTCTGGGGGGAGTCTATCGCAAATATGGGCATGGCGGAGCGTTTCACCCTAGCGAATATGGCGGTGGAGGCAGGGGCCAAGACGGGGCTTTTCCCCACGGATGAGACCACACGAGCCTATCTTGAGTCGCGCGGTCGAGGCGCTCTTTTTCGTGCGCTTAGCCCGGATAGCGATGCCGAGTATGAGCGGGTGATCGCTATTGATGCGTCTGGCCTTGAGCCTACAGTGTCTAAACCTCACTCAGTGGATAATGTGGCACTGGCTCGAGAGCTAACCGGCATAAAAGTGGCGCAGGTTTTCATCGGCACCTGCACCAATGGTCGCTTGGATGACCTGGCGGTAGCAGCCGCAATCTTAAATGGGAAAAGACGCCATCCCAGAACCAGGCTGCTCGTTGCCCCAGCATCGCAGGAGGTGCTTGAGGAGGCGATAGAGGCCGGATACATCCAGATCTTCCTTGAGGCTGGGGCAGTGATTCTGCCGCCGGGTTGTGGTCCATGCGTAGGGGTGCACCAGGGGGTGCTTGGGAATGGGGAGGCTTGCCTCTCCACAGCTAACCGCAATTTCAGGGGACGCATGGGAAACCCAGAATCCTACATCTACCTGGGCAGCCCGGCTACCGCCGCGGCGAGCGCTATCGCCGGCGAGATCGTCGATCCCAGGGAGCTAATGTAGATGCTTAAGGGGAAAGCCTTCAAGTTGGGGGATAGTATCTCCACCGATGACATCACACCCGGGCGGTTCTTCCACCTGAGGAGCAACCTGCCCGAGTTGGCGAAGCACGTCCTGGAGGATGCCGCCCCCCACTTCGTCTCAAGGGTTAAGCCGGGGGATTTCATCGTTGCCGGCGCGAACTTTGGGCTGGGCTCAAGCCGGGAACATGCCGCCGTGGTGCTTAAGATGGCAGGCGTGGCTGCGGTCCTGGCGAAGTCGGCGGCGCGTATCTTCTACAGAAATGCTATCAATGTCGGTCTTCCCGTCCTGATATGCGATACCGACAGGATCGACGATGGCGATGAGCTTGAGGTTGACTTGGTGAGGAGTACGGTAAAGAATCTTGCCAATGGAACCGACCTTACTACAGGAAAGTTCCCAGATGTGATGCTCGTGATACTTAAAGAGGGGGGGCTTATCCCCTATATTAAGAGGCACGGTGGCTTTGAATCTTAGCGGGGAGACATGTATTGGCATATAACATTACATTGATTAGGGGCGATGGCATTGGCCCTGAGGTAACCGAGGCTGCGGTAAGGGTCCTTGAGGCGACCGGGATCGAGTTCAACTGGGAGGAAGCGTTTGCCGGTGAGAGGGCTCAAGAAATGTATGGCTCGCTACTTCCTAATGAACTACTCGACTCCATAAGGAGGAACAAGGTAGCCTTAAAAGGCCCCATCACTACCCCCATAGGCTCAGGCTTTCGTAGCGTCAACGTAGCGTTGCGAAAGGCGCTAGACCTCTATGTCTGCCTCCGCCCCTGCAGGAGCTATCCTGGAGCCCTTTCCCTTCACCCGGACCTGGACGTTGTAGTGGTACGAGAGAATACCGAGGACCTGTACATGGGGATAGAGTACTGGAAAGAGACCCCTGAGGCGGCAAACCTCTACCACCTCATCTCGGAAAGCGGATATCGAATCAGGGCAGATTCGAGCTTCAGTATCAAGGCGATCTCCCAGGTTGCCAGCAGAAGGATAGTTAAATACGCCTTCGATTATGCTCGCAGCAATGGCAGGAGGAAGGTAACTGCGGTTCACAAGGCGAACATCCTGAAGGCCACCGACGGGCTCTTCTTAGAAACTGCTGCTAAGGTCGCCGAAGATTACCCTGACATCGAATTTGAACCACACATGGTCGATAGCATATGCTCGCAATTGGTGCGCACCCCTGAGAACCATGATGTCATAGTCTTGCCCAACCTCTATGGTGATATCATCTCCGAGCTTTGCGCTGGCCTAATCGGGGGCGTGGGGATCGCTCCTGGAGCCAATATCGGGGATGACATATCTGTCTTTGAACCGACTCACGGCAGCGCCCCGAAATATGCTGGTCAGAACAAGGTAAACCCTATGGCCATGATGCTCTCCGGGGTGATGATGCTCCGCCACCTCGGGGAGAAAGAGGCTGCCGATAGGATGGAGAGTGCCATAGCCCAGGTCATTGCTGAAGGGGAAACAGTTACATATGATATGAAGCCAGATCGCAATGACCCAACGGCAGTAGGAACATCTCAGGTTGCCGATGCCGTAATCAAAAAAATGAAGGAGTTGAGTAATGCGCAGTAAGGTGACAGTTGTCGGTGCGGGAAATGTGGGCGCCACTTGCGCCCAGCGAATAATGGAGAAGGGTTATGCCGATGTAGTGCTGGTGGACATCATCGAAGGGATGCCTCAAGGGAAGGCGCTAGATATCCTACAGAGTGGGCCGATCCTGAACTCCGATGCCAGGATTGTCGGCACTAATAGCTACGAAGAGACAGCGGATTCCGACATCGCAGTTATCACCTCGGGCATAGCGCGAAAGCCAGGGATGAGCCGCGATGATCTCATTCTCACCAACATGAAAATTATCAAAGAGGTTACGGAGAACGTGGTCGAGCATTCCCCTAATTGCATCATCATAGTGGTCACCAACCCACTGGATGCCATGACGCAGCTGGCCCTTCATGTGAGCAAGTTCCCCAAGAATCGCGTCATGGGGCAGTCCGGAATCCTCGATTCATCCAGGCTCAGGACATTTATCGCAATGGAACTCGGTGTGTCGGTTGACGATATTGCTGCATGCCTCCTTGGCGGGCACGGCGACACGATGGTAGCAATCCCCCGATTGACTACCGTTGGTGGAATCCCAATGACCGAGCTTCTGCCGAAAGACAGAGTGGATGCTATCGTGGAACGCACTGTGAAGGGCGGCGCCGAGATCGTGGGCCTGCTCAAGACGGGAAGTGCCTACTATGCCCCCTCCGCGGCAGCAGTCCAGATGGTTGAAGCTATAGTGTTCGATAGAAAGAAGATCCTCCCCTGTGCAGCCTACCTCGAGGGGGAATATGGTATCGACGGTGCATATGTCGGAGTCCCGGTAAAGCTGGGAGCCAGTGGGATCGAGCAGATAATCGAGCTGAAGCTAACCGAGGAGGAGAGTGCAGCTCTAAAGCGCTCGGCGGAGGCGGTGAAGGAGCTGGTCAGCATCATGAAGCTGGGGTAAAAATGAGAGAGATAGCAGCCGATGATATCACCAGGACCGTCGCGCGCCTGTGCCAGGAGGCTAATTTCGACATCCCCGAGGATGTTCTTGATGCGCTCAAGAAGTATAGAGATGTGGAGGAGTCACCATTAGGGCGGCAGGTCTTAGATCAGATACTGGAGAATGACAGCATAGCCACGAGCGAGAAGATACCCATCTGCCAGGACTGCGGCACGGCGGTGGTCTTCCTCGAGCTGGGCCAGGATGTCCATATAACCGGCGGTGATCTGAATATCGCGGTGGAAGAGGGAGTGCGCCAGGGCTATGAAGCGGGCTACCTCAGGAAGTCCATAGTAAGCCAGCCCTTCTCTGCCAGGGTGAATACCAAGGATAATACACCCGCTATGGTCCATCTGGAAATGGTTCGTGGCGATAGACTGAAGATCACGGTGATGCCTAAGGGCGGCGGCAGCGAGAATATGAGCCGCCTGGCTATGCTGACACCGGCCATGGGTCGCGAGGGCGTTATCGACTTCGTGGTGAAGTCGGTGGATGAGGCGGGATCCAACCCGTGCCCCCCGGTCATCGTCGGAGTGGGGATTGGCGGGACGGCGGACAAGGCCACCATCTTGGCAAAAAAGGCACTGCTGCGCCGGGTGGGAGAGCCAAATCCAGACACCGAGATGGCTGAGCTGGAGCGGGAAATACTGGAGCGCGTGAATAACCTGGGCATCGGGCCGCAGGGTTTCGGTGGTAGAACCACCGCACTGGCGGTGCACGCTGAGGTCTTTCCTACCCACATCGCGATGATGCCGGTGGCAGTAAACCTGAATTGCCACGCCGCAAGGCATAAGGAGGCCATAATTTGAGCCAAAAAGCGACTAGCCAAAAATTGATTGATATCTACATCATGGGCAAGCGCTATCCGGTTCCCCAAGGCCTGACCATCCAGGATGCCCTGGAGTATGCTGGCTACCAGCTTATTCGAGGCGTCGGTTGCCGCAGCGGTTTTTGTGGTGCCTGTGCTACCATCTATCGTATCAAGGGAGACCCGCAGTTGAAGTATGCCCTGGCCTGCCAGACCGTCGTTGAGCCGGATATGTACCTGACGCAGATACCCTTTTTCCCTGCTGAGAAGGCGATCTACGATATCGAGGAGCTTGAGGCCAGTGGAGAACAGGTGCTCCAGCTCTATCCCGATTTGCTAACGTGTATGGGCTGTAACTCCTGTACAAAAAGTTGCCCCCAAGAGCTGGAGGTGATGGCATATATAGCTGAAGCAATCCGGGGTAACATTGCTGGGGTGGCGGAGAAGTCCTTCGACTGCGTGATGTGTGGGCTATGCTCAGCCAGGTGCCCAGCGGGTCTGTCACAATATAACATCGCGCTGCTTTGCCGTCGGCTATACGGTCGTAATATAGCACCCAAAGCAGCGCACTTGGCCGAACGAGTGGCCGAGATCGAGAGCGGGAAGTTCGATGATGATCTCGTGGCGCTGATGGGTATGGCAGAGGGTGAGTTGCGCAGCCGCTACAGTGAGCGTGATATGGAGCGTTAACGGAAGGAGGAGCGAGATGTATCCACCTGAAATGCAGGATAGCCTTGATAAGGTAGCGGTCACTAGGGAGCGACGCTTTAAGGAGAGCCACCCGTTGCTGAGCATGGAGGAAAAGGAGACGCTTCTCCATGGATTTCACCCCGATTTTACCGCTGGTGGAATGCGGGAACTAAAGGTAGGACCCAACAAAGGGGAGAAGACACCAAACGAGCTCGCTGACCTGCTTGAGGGGAATAGTAGAGTGGACCCTGAAATTATCGACCTTGAGGTGGTGGATCACGATGTAGATGTCCTAGTCATCGGTGGTGGTGGTGGTGGGGCCGCCGCAGCCCTTCTTGCCCAGGAGAATGGCGCTAGTGTACTGATGGTGACCAAGCTTCGCCTGGGTGATGCGAATACGGTAGGGGCTCAAGGTGGCACGCAGGCAGCAACCAAGTCCCACGATTCCCCGGCGATTCACTACCTCGATGTCATGGGTGGCAGTGGATTTGCCAGCATCCCAGAGTTGGCTGATGCTCTAGTTCGCGATGCCCCTGGAGTCATTCAGTGGCTGGAATCTCTGGGTGTAATGTGGGATAAGGAGCCGGATGGCACGCTACGCACTGAGAGCGGTGGCGGAACATCGCGAAAAAGAATGCATTCTGCTCGGGATTATACCGGCCTGGAGGAAATGCGTGTCCTGCGCGATGAGGTACGGAACCGGGGGATAACTGTGTTGGAGTTCGCTCCTGCAATAGAACTGGTGATGGACAAGGACGGACAGGTAGCCGGGGCCATATTAATTAACTTCGAGACCAATGAAATGGTTTTAGTGCGGTCCAAGACAACAATCCTTGCTACCGGCGGTGGTGGGCGCCTGCACTATCAGGACTTTCCCACCACAAACCACTACGGCGCTACTGCTGACGGACTGGTCTTGGCCTACCGCGTCGGTGCCAAGCTTATCTTTTTAGATACTATGCAGTATCATCCAACAGGTGTAGCCTATCCTGAGCAAATCGTGGGACAGCTGGTTACTGAGAAGGTCAGGGGGCTGGGTGCCCAGCTGGTAAATGTTGAGGGAGAACAGTTCATCTATCCCCTGGAGACCCGGGATGCTGTAGCATCGTCCATAATCCGGGAGTGTAAGGAGCGCGACAAGGGGATAATCACACCCACGGGACAGGCGGGTGTGTGGCTGGATTCGCCTATGGTCGATATACTGCGCGGCCAGGGCACTATTGCCCGGGAATTGCCTGCTATGCTACGCCAGTTTCTGCGCTTTGGCATCGACATGAGTAAGGAGCCCATCCTCATCTATCCTACACTGCATTATCAGAATGGGGGCATCTTGATCGATGACCAGGGGAGGACCACCATCCCCAATCTGTTCGCCGCTGGCGAGGTAGAGGGTGGGGTGCATGGCAGAAACCGACTCATGGGCAATTCCACCCTCGACATATTTGTCTTTGGACGGCGGGCTGGAAAGGCAGCAGCGGAGCGTGCCAGGGAGACCAAGCTTGGAAAACTCACCCTGAAGCACGTAACCCAGTGGCAACGGCAGCTGAAGGAGGAGGGGCTAGAAGGGAGACCCCTCTCTCCCATGCTCATTCCCGATTATACCCGTCACGGGCGCATCGCCAGCCTGAGTGGCAGTTTTGCTAGAGGACTTGAGTAATGCAGGGATATGCGTTAGAAAGGCAGACAGACGTTAGCCAGATCGAGGGGATACTTGATGTCGTATTGAACTCCTCATTACCGCCGGTAGCCCGGTGCCGCTTGCTGTCAAGCGGGGTAGCCCCACACCACACCCTTAATATTGAACAGGATATCAGCGGGAGCGTCGCCTGCTTGGGGTGCGGCAACTGCATTGATATTTGCCCGGTGCTGGCCCGCGAGCCAGCACGCATGGAGCGAACGTCCCAGCGCAGCTCTATGGCACTGGAGACACTGGTGGGGGAGGACTGCGACCGCTGCTTCAACTGCATTCTGGTCTGTCCCCAAGTTGATGCCACCATAAAACACTATATCGTTAATCGGCGCATGGTGGAGGCGATGTCCCGTCTCGAAGCGCGGATCGGCGATGAAAAAGAGCCTGACCTGGACCTTTACGTAGAAGAGGCGTTAACATAGCCTACAGTAGGAGCTTTAGGTGGACTTTACCATTCCCGAAGAGTTGAAGATGGTTCAAACCGCGGTGGGGAAGTTCGTGAAAGACGAGCTGATTCCCCTGGAGCGGGATATTTTGGGGCGAGAGGGCGATCCTGCTACCGGTAGAGTAATGCTCCCTCCAGAAGAGGAAGAGCGGTTGTTCCGCATGGTGCAGGAGATGGGGCTTTGGGGAGTGAGCGTGCCAGAAGAACTGGGAGGGGTGGGGCTACCCACGCTGGGGGTTTGCCTCATTGAGGAGGAACTCGCCAAATGTGTCGTCCCATTCAATTTTGGCGATGTCTCACCTATACTCTTCGAGGCCGATGAGAAGCAACGAAAGAGCTATCTCCAGCCTCTCCTGGATGGAGAGAAGCGAGCCTGCCTAGCTCTCTTCGAAGCCGGGGGAGCTGACCCTGCCACGATGACTACTACCGCCGTTAGCGAGGATAGCGCTTACATCATCAACGGGCAGAAGACTTGCCTAGCAAACGTTATCGATGCCGGTGATTTCGCCATGGTCTTCGCCGTCACTGACAGGGAGAAAGGAGCACGTGGAGGGGTAACCTGCTTTCTGGTGGACCGTGATATCCCTGGGTTCACCGCGACAGGTAGCGGAGAGCGTACAGGACGGCATGCCCAGGTGGTGGCACCTATTTCACTCGTCTTCGATAACTGCCGCATCCCTGCCGAGAATGTACTTGGTAAAGAGGGGGAGGCATTCTATCTGGGTATGAAATGGCTCCCGGCAAGGCGTATTGTAAGGGGGGCTAGGGGTGTCGGGGCGGCGGAGCGACTACTTGAGGTGTCTAAGGAATATGCCAAGAGTTGGCAGTCCTTTGGTCACCTGATCGAGGAGCGTCCCAGCGTGCAGTGGGACCTGGCGGATATGGCTATCGATATTCACGCGACTAGGCTAATGGTGTTCCACGCCGCCTGTAAGGCGGATGAGGGGGAGGATGTCCATCAGGAGGCTGCCATGGTAAAGGTTTTTGCGACCGAGATGGTGGAGCGAACGGCTGACCGCGCTACCCGAATCCACGGCGGGCCAATCTATACCAAAGACCTGCCTTTAGCAAGACTGTGCCGCAATGCTATCGCCACCAGTATGACGGAGCAGGCCTTGGAGCTCCAGCGGGCGATCATTGCCAGGGATCTGTTAAGATATTAATTGGAGGCTGGCGATGTTGAAGAAGATTACCTCGCCCCTAGATGATAAGACCATCGAGGATCTAAGATCTGGGGAACAGGTCTTAATCAGCGGGGTCATATATGTCGGCCGCGATACCGCCCATAGGCGTATCACTGCAGCCCTGGAAAGCGGTGAGAAGCTGCCGTTCGACATCCGCAATCAGACCATATATTACATGGGCCCCTCCCCGGCCAAGCCGGGGCAGGTTATCGGTGCGGCAGGACCCACCACCAGTGGCCGCATGGACTCATACTCCCCGCGCCTTATTGCCGAGGGGCTCAGGGTGATGATCGGCAAGGGCCAGCGCTCACCAGAGGTGAAGCAGGCCATAAAGGAGCACAAAGGGGTGTACCTCGCCGCCATTGGTGGGGCAGGTGCTCTCATCGCCAGGTCGATAAAGAAGTCGGAGGTGGTGGCTTACGAAGACCTGGGGGCAGAAGCGGTCAGACGGCTGGAGGTGGAGGACTTCCCCGCCACTGTGGTGAACGACGCCCATGGCGGTGACCTATACGAGGAGGGGAAGGCCATGTACCGGGAAAAAGCGGGCTAGACAAATGGCGATGAGATTTACAGGGGCACGAGGGACAGTTAGTGCGTACCATTATGGTTGTTTTTCCCTGCTAAGGTAATTACTCTGGTAGATATGTCCCCAGCATCTATCTGGTAGTATGATTTTATACTGGCATCCTGAAACTATGGGCTCCTTCGGTTAAGGGGCTCAACCTATTATAACGCCCTGGTTGGAGAGCAAATGGAGCTAAAGGTTGATCTGGATTGGGGTGATGAGGGGGTTGTCCCAGAGACGGTTCACCCCGATACCCAATTTATCTTTGAGAGGATGGCGGAGATAATCCGTGAGATGGTTGTCCCCAGTAGCGGTGAGATAATACTGGATATCGGGTGTGGCCGGGCAGTGGATGCTCTGGAGCTAGGCAAGCAGGGTGTTAGAGCGATAGGTATTGATCCATCAGATAAGATGATGAGCGGGGCTAAAAGTAACCTGAGAGATAGCGATGTCGCCCTTGTGCGCGGGATCGGGGAGGCGCTGCCCTTCAAAAGAAGCTCCCTGGATAAGATTATTTGCAAAGGGGCGCTGGACCACTTCGCCGACATACCAAGGACGATGGCGGATATGTCTAAGTCACTAAAACCTGGGGGCGCTGCGATAATCGCTATTGCCAACTTCGAAAGCCTTAGCTGCCGACTGGGGAGGAACTGGTTTTCTATTGTGAAGAGGCTTTACCGCAAACAGGCTGAAATCCATCCCTGGATACCTCCTGCCGACCACAACTACAGGTTCGACTGCCCCATGCTGAAAAAGGCAGTTGCAGATGATTTCGAGATAAAAAAAATAAGGGGTATGTCACTGCTCTGGACTGCCCCTTACTGGGGAAAGCTGCTATCCCTGCTACCCCGGTGGGTCGCGTCAGCCATCCTGATATCTCTTGATAAGATCGCCTGCCGTCTCCCTTCGCTAAGCGATGTTATCATTATCAGGGTTACGCCGAGAGGCAATTAGCGCTTGCAAACCTCTTCATATACATCGATAATCTGTCTTGCTGTTTGCTCCCAGGAAAAGCACTGCGTTACCCTTCTCCTCCCCTCATCAGCCAGCCTTCGGCGCAAATGTTCGTCCCCCAGGAGTCTCTTTATTGCTCTGGCCAAGGCATGGGGATCCTGGGGGGGCACCAAAATGCCATTCTTCCCATTCTCACCCACCACCTCAGGAAGCGCCCCGGCCCTGGTGGCGATCACCGGAACCTCGCATGCCATAGCCTCCGCTGCGGGGAGACCGAAGCCTTCATAAACGGAGGGTGTAATGGCTATCTGGGCTGCTGAATACTCTCTCACCAGTTCCTCTGTGGTCACCCTCCCGGTGAAGTCAACCATGTCCTCAATCCCATACTCCTTCACCAGATCGAGGGCATAGGTATCATTTGTCTCGATCTGGTCTACCACCGTTAATTTAAGTGCCACATTATCCTGCTTCAGCAGCCGCAACGCCTGAAGCAGGAAAAGTACACCCTTCTTGCGGTCGCTGGTTCTGCCAACCATGATGAGTCGGCCCAACCCCTTCTCGAACCCCGTACCAAACCCATTCACATTCCTGAATAGATCGGTATCGATGCCGGGGTAAACCATCCTAATCTTACTATCGGGTATCCTGAATTCCCGACTAATCTCAAACGCCGAGCTATTCGAGTCGGTGATAACCATATCAAGGCGGCGAGAAACGATCCCCTGCATTAGCGGGGGATAGAGAAGGAGTTGCCTGACCTTCTTCCAAACGTTTGTCTCCTGAGCAAGGTCGGCCCTGGTATCAATAGGGAGGGGGTGGTGAATAGTGGCGACCACGGGGATCTGGAGGGTCTTCATGAGCAGCAGACCATAGGCCAGGCACTGGTTATCATGAATGACATCGTAGCGATGGGTGTCGAGAAGTTCCTTTATCTTGAGATATGCCTTAAGGCTGAAGGTGAGCATTTCGGGGAACATGCCAAGCTTGCTACCGGCGAACTCGTAGAGGTTAAACGGGGTAAGCAGGTGGAATGGTTTTTCCTTGGACAGGGGGCTTTTCCCATCATGCCTGCGATCGTATAGATTCAGGCTCTCGAGGTAGTGCACCCTGACGCCGCGGGGGACATCGGGATAGGGCGGTCCAACGATTATGTCAACTTCATGTCCCAGACGGTGAAGCTCGCGAGATAGGTAATAGAGGTAAACCCCCTGACCGCCACAGTATTTATTCCCCCGATAACACAGGAGACATATTTTCACCTTTAGCTCCCCCTGTTTTACTTTCGGGTGTAGATAACGATGCTCTTGGGAAATATGAAGTTGAAAATGCGTTCTACCCGGGGAACAAACCTGGACTTGGTGGTTATCTGCATCTCCAGGAACCTCAGGTAGGTCGCGGGAACCCTTGACTCCTCGTTCTTAAGCCCGAAGATGCAACGAAGGATCCAATAGATAGAATGGAAGGCATGCTCATGGCGGATAGCGTAAACCCCCAGGTTATGGCGGCGCAGCGTCCTCACCAGCCCTCGTGCAGTGAATATCCGAACGTGGCCGCCGGGATGGTTATAGTAGTCCGAATCCAGTATCCAGCAGCCCTTTTCGGGCACATAGGTGGGCACGGTGACCGCCAGCAGTCCCCCAGGCTTGAGTACACGCACCATTTCCTGAATACCCTGATCGGGATCCTTAACGTGTTCCATAACCTCAGCACAGATAATCCTGTTGAAGGAGTGATCCTTGAAAGGGAGGTTCAGGGCGTCACCGCAAAGCACGTTCCGATTACCACTGGACCCGTTCTGTTGATCCATATGGTCCAGCACATACTTGGTTTTCTTGAGGCATAAATCATCGAGATCCATGGAGCATGTCATGCCACTGCCATTGTTGAGGCGGTATGCTTCGTAGCTGTGCCTGCCATCACCGCAGCCCACGTCTAAAAACCTGTCGCCGTCTCTTATCTTAAAAAGGTTAAAGTTAACGGTAAGCACTAAACTACCTCCCGGTATACCTCCAGGGTTTTCCGTGCCGCCTCCTCCCAGGTGAAGTGGCGTTTTACCCTTTCCATTCCCTCTTTCCCCATTGCCTGGCGCAGGGATTCGTCGTTAAGCAGGCGCTTGAGTGCCCCAGCGAGTGCATGGTGGTCCCGCGGTGGCACCAAGATGCCGCACTTCCCGTCTTTCACTACCTCAGGGAGCGCTCCAGCCGTAGTGGCGACCACGGGAAGGCCGCAGGCCATCGCTTCCGCGGCGGGAAGGCAAAAACCCTCATACAAGGAGGGAACCACTGTCACCTCGGCTCTTGCGTAGCACTCGACCAGTTCCTCCACACGCAGTCTCCCGGTAAACTCGACGCTTCCATCGAGCCCGAACCTCTCCACCAGGGCCGGTGTATAGTCGTTATCAGGGGTGCCACGGTCTACTATAGTTAATTTCACATCCATCTCTTCACGGAGTAGCTGAAGGGCGCGAAGCAGGTAGATGACCCCCTTTTTGCGGTCCTTGGTGTTGGCCACGACGAGGAGGCGACCTCTCTCCTTCCGCTTGCCGTCCAGCTCCCTGAACATCTCGGTATCGATGCCATTGTAGACCACCCTTATCTTCTCTCGGGGAACCTTGAAGGCGCACCTGGTCTCCTCCGCAGCGCTCTCTGAGACCGTGATCACCCGATCCATTCTTCTGGCCACTAGGTGCTGCATTACCAGCGGGTAGAACATTATCCTGCCGAATCTCTCCCATGCCCTTTCTATATAGGCGATATCGGTCTTTCTATCGATGGGTAGGGGGTGGTGAACGGTAGCCACCACAGGTATCTTAAACGCCTTCATAAGAAGCATGCCATAGCCCAGGGTCTGATTGTCATGAATGATGTCGAAGTGGCGATGGCGAAGGAGCTGGCACAGTTTCTGGTAGGCCCTAATGCTGAATGAGAACATCTCGGGGAACATACCCAATCTGGTTGCCGCCAGCTCGTAGAGGTTGAGCGGGGTGAAGACCTGGAACGGGTCTTTCTTGGGGAATCCGAACTCGAAGAGGTTCAGGTTTTTAAGGCGGTGCTCCGTAATACCCTCGGCAATATATGGATAGGGAGGGCCGACAATTACATGGACCTCGTGCCCCAATTTCATAAGCTCGCGGGACAGGTAATAGAGATAAACCCCCTGCCCCCCACTGTACATATTCCCCCTATTGCAGAGGAGGCAAATTCTCATGCTTCGCTCTTCCCCTGGTGCAGGAATAGGGCCAAGAGGCCGGCTATGCTCTTGGCATCTTGGATCTCACCCGATGTAATCAGGCGGTGAACCTGTTTCAGTGGGATGGGTACCACCTCCAAAATCTCGTCCTCCTGGGCCTGGCTGGGGCCCGGCTTGATTTCAGTGGCGAGGAAAAGGTGTAAATATTCGGTGGAGTATCCGGGGCTGCTGTAGAAACCGCCAAGCCGCTTAATACTCCCGGCGATATACCCGCTCTCTTCCGCAAGCTCCCTCAGGGCACTCTTCAGCGGCTCCTCGCCGGGTTCGATGCCACCTGCGGGGATCTCTAAGAGTTCCTTTGCCACCGCGTGGCGGAACTGGCGTACCAGGATGACATTATCCTCGGCGTCGAGGGCAACAATGGCGACACAATCCGGGTGCTCTACTACCTCCCGGGTGGTCTCCCTGCCGCTGTGGAGCATCACCCTATCGAGGCGAAGTTTCACCCGACGCCCATCATATATTTGTCTGCTGTCTAGGGTTTGCTCCTCCATCAGCACGAAGATTCCGGCTTATATATTAGTGCCACCTCATCGCAGTCGGGGAACTTGGGGCAGCGTAAACACTCCCCCCAGACCTTCTGCGGTAGCTCCTTTTTGTCCACCTGTCGAAAGCCAAAGTGCTCGAAGAAATCAGGCCTGTAGGTGAGACAGAAGATGGTCTTCACACCCATACTCCTCGCCTCTTCAAGGCAGGCATTAATGAGAAGAGCACCGGCCCCCTGATCCTGTATCCTCTCGACCACGGATACAGCCCTTATCTCTGCCAGATCGGACCAGAATACATGAAGCGCGGCACAGGCGACTAGTTGTTCGTCATCGAGTACCACGTAAAAGTCCCTCATGTTCTCATAGAGCTCGCTCAGGGCGCGGGGCAACATCTCTCCCTTATCGGCAAAGTGATTGACCAGCTTGTGAATATGAGGTATATCGCTAATGCGGGCCTTTTCCGCCTTCATTTTGGCACCAATCTCTCCATCAGTACGGTGTAGTAATAGCCACGCGGCTGAATCCTGAGGAAACGGGCTACATGAGGGCTCAGGTTGACCTTAACTGTATCGCTGCTTTCCAGCGATAGGTTAATCTGACCGTCGATGCTGAGCATCGCTTGATGGTCGGTGTGCACTTTTAACTCAACGATGGCTGTGGGTGGAAGCACCACTGCGTTGGCGAAGGTGAGGTGGGGGGAAATGGGGTTTAATAGTATCTCCCTGGACTCAGGATAGAGGATGGGTCCACCTGCGGCCAGGGAGTGTCCCGTGCTTCCGGTTGCAGTGGCGAGAATGACACCATCCGCCTTGTAGGTGGTTAAAGGAGCGCCATCGATGGTGGTCTCCACGTATATTACTCTTGATATGGCGCCACGCCCTATGACAACGTCGTTTAAGGCATGATATGTTCGTTTGCCTGGCAGTTTTGCCTGAAGCATAGCGCGCTCATCAACCCAGCCTTCCCCTGCCAGCAAGGCAGTGAGTCTATCCCTAGCCTGCTCAACGCTGAGCTCGGTCATAAACCCAAGCCTGCCCAGATTTATCCCCACAATGGGAATGGACTTAGGGGCGACAGCGCGCGCTGCCCTCAATATAGTGCCATCGCCGCCAATGCTGAGGACTAGCTCCGTGCTCTCAATCTGGGCCGCGGCAGTCTCCTCATCCCAGGCGGAACAGAGCCAAACAACCGCATTCAGGGAGGTTAAAAATTCTGCTAGCTCCTCGGCAAAAGCCCCGGCAGCAGCGATCTTTGGATGATAAAGAATGCCAACCCGTTTCAAGAGCTGCTCTCAATACCTAATCAAAACAACAAAATTTTTGAGGCTAAATTGCAGTGGGAAGTCTATCACTGCCCAAAGGGGCTGTCAAGGGAGGAAGATGCTGGCAGCAGTCTCAGCAAACCTGAGCAGCATCCAGGGGTAAATGCCGAGTGCCAGCACCCCGATACAGGCAAGGGAGAGTGCGATGCGTAGCCCACTTGAGGCATGTACCCTCTCGGTCGATAGCGGTTCTTTTAGAAACATCACGCGCACGACCCTCAAATAATAGTATGCCGAGATTACGGAGTTAATAACGGCAATGATAACCAGCCATAACAGCTCGGCGTTAACGCCGGCGCTGAATATGTAGACCTTAGCCATGAACCCGGCGGTGGGTGGGATGCCGGTAAGCGAGATGAGGCAGAGCCCCAGTGCTAGGGCGAATAGAGGAGCGCGCCTAACCATCCCCGAGTAGTCGGCAATCTCATCGCTGTTTATCTTGTTGGAGATGGCAATGATGGCGATGAATGCTCCCAGATTGGTGAGGGCATAGCATGCCAGGAAGAAGATTAGCGCACTGCTTGCCTGGGTGGTAACCGCTGCCAGCCCGATCATCAGGTAGCCCGCCTGGGCGATGCTGGAGTACCCCAGCAAGCGCTTGATATTCTTCTGGGCGATGGCGACCACATTGCCCACAGTCATGGTGATGGCGGCAAGCACGGCGAAGATCATACCCCAGTCCACGCTCGCTGGTCCCAACGCCTCATAGAAGACCCTAAGTATAATCGCAAAGCCCGCTGCCTTGCTGGCTACGGAGAGATAAGCCGTAACAGGCGTGGGTGCCCCTTCATAAACGTCGGGCACCCACATCTGGAATGGGACGGTGGCGATCTTGAAGCCGAACCCGGCTACCAGAAACACGATTCCCATGAGGAGCGCCGGGCTGCCCAGAAGCCCCCTGGCTGAAATGGCGGCGGCGATACCGTCAAGATAGGTGGTGCCGGTAAGCCCGAATACCAGCGCCATACCATAGAGCAACACCGCGCTGGTCACCGCACCCAGGAGCAGATATTTCAAGCCAGCCTCGCTGGACTTGGGGTCTTTGAGAAATCCGGTTAAGACATAAAGAGAGATTCCGGTGAGCTCCAATGCTATAAATATTGAGATCAGCTCCCTTGTGGATGCCAGCAGCATCATCCCCGTAGTGGCCAAGAGCACCAGGGCATAGTACTCCGCGCGAAAGGCTGCGAACTTACGGGCATACTCAGTAGAGGAGAGTAGTATTAGAGCTGCCACTCCCAGGAAAAATAGGTGGAAGAATATAGAGAAATGGTCAACGGCCAGCGCGCCGCCGAAGGAGGTCTCAGTTCTGCCCCACAGGGATAAAGCGAAGATGGCGGATGCAATGATCCCGATAACGCTTACCCACCCCAGGATCCACTTTTTCCCGATGAAAAGGTCGAGGAGTATGACCACCACTGCTACGGCCAGTAGGCTTATCTCAGGTGACAGTAGATATAGGTTCAACTCTTGCTCCTTAAACCACCTTCGCTAAACTTAGTAGCTTCTGGGTGTCCTCGTGAAGCTCATTCCATATCTTGGGTAGGTCTTCTGGAGAAACCCAGATGCCCTCGCCCACGTCGCTGCCCGGTTGAAACTTGCCGCCGGCTAGTCGCGCTAGAAAGTCGATATAGATAACATGGAGCGTGGTCTTGCTATCCGATTTTACGATACGCTCGAAGGTGGGAAGCTGGGTGATGAGACTAATCTGAAGACTGGTTTCCTCCATTACCTCCCTCGCGACCCCTTGCTCAATGCTCTCCCCCAATTTCAAGCTTCCTCCGGGGCATATCCACTTCCCCTGCCAGTAGCCCTTTCTCTCCGGTACATGCTTCACCAGGAGGATTCGCCCTTCATTATCATCGACCACTGCCCCTACAGCAACCATTATTTCGCCCATCGCAGTTCTCGAGAATGGGCTGGATGTCCAGAATTATGATATCGGCGACTATCCTCGGAAATGTACCGAATTTCTTCCATTAGAACCCCCCCGTAATGGACTGTATACCCAGCTTTATGATATCGGTGAATATTCGCGGATAGAGGCCGATCAACATTATCAGCGCTACCATGGAAAAGGTATAGACCTTTTCCAGCCCGTTGGCATCGGGCACCTCACTATACTCATCCTTAGGCGGTCCATAGAACACACGCCGCAGCATCCACAGGATGTATCCCGCGCCGAGCACTACTCCTAAAACGGCCAGGAAGGTATAGATGTGGATACCGGCTACCATATTGCTGCTAAAGCTTCCCAGGAAGACCAGTATCTCGGCGGCGAAACCGCTGGTTCCGGGCAGCCCCAGGGCGGCAAGACCGGCGACGCTGAAAACGACCACCAGAACCGGCATCCGCCGCGCCAGCCCGCCAAGCCGGGGTATGCTCCGTTCATGCGCTTTTTCATAGACCAGGCCCACCAGGGCGAAGAGGAGGCCGGTGATGAGGCCGTGGCTTACCATCTGAAGCGTGGCACCGGTCATGCTCACCTGCGATAGGGCGAAAACTCCCAAGAGCACAAAGCCCATATGGCTGACACTGCTGTATGCGATAAGCCGCTTCAGGTCGGTCTGGCGCAGGGTTAGCGCTGCCCCGTAGAGCACACTGACCACCGCCAGGGCGATTATAATCGGGGCGTAGTTTTGCGCGGTCTCGGGGAAAATGCTCACCGAGACCCGGATCATACCGTAGCCGCCCATCTTGAGGAGCACCCCGGCCAGGATCACGCTTACCGCCGTGGGGGCATCGGTATGGGCATCGGGCAGCCAGGTATGGAAGGGGAAAACGGGCAGCTTAATGGCATAGGCAATGAAAATGAGGAAGAATATCGCAGCCGCCATCATGGAGCTGAGGATGGAATCTAGCCCCATACCGGCCAGCGCTACCATATCGAAGGTGCCTGCCTGGAAATAGAGCAGCAGGATGCCGGCGAGCATCAATGCGCTGCCTGTAAGGGTGTAGAGGACGAACTTCATCGCCGAATACTCTTTCCTCCCCGACCCCCAGATGGAGATCAGCAGGTACATGGGGATTATCTCCACCTCCCAGAAAATAAAGAATAGAATGAGGTCCAGGGAGCAGAATACCCCCAGGATGCCTGTCTCCAGCACCAGGAGCCAGGCGAAGTATTCCTTGACCCTGAGTTCGATCTTCCATGAGACGAATACAGCTACCAGTCCCAGGAATGTGGTCAGCAGCAGTAGGGGCAGGCTCAGCCCATCGATGCCCATATAGTACTGGACGTCGATTGCTGGGATCCAGGACAACTGTTCCACAAACTGAGGGCCGTCGAGGGAGCGGTCGAACATGGAGAAGAGGGCGAGGGACAGGATGAAGGATACCGCGGTGAAAGCGGCGGCGGTAAGCTTTATCCGCCTGGGGTTAGCCCCGGGGAGCAGTGCTATAACGATCGCCCCGATAACGGGGAGGAAAACGATCACTGATAGATAGGGAAAATCCAACCTTTCCTCCTGATTTCTAGCTAAATATGAGCAGGAAAGCTACTATGGCAATGATGCCGATAAATATGGCCAGCCCGTAGGCCTGTAGCTGTCCCGTTTCCAGCCTCCGTATAAGGCTCCCTCCCATCACCGTGACTGTGCCGATGCCGTTCACCGCACCATCGACGATATGCTCATCGACCCAGTGAAATAGCCCAAAGATACCGTTTATCATGAAGCGCATAAGGAAAAGGTTTTCATAAAGCTCATCGAGCCAGTACTTGTGGGATAACAATGTGTAAATGGGAGCGAAGCGCTGCCGCAGCGATGCTGCGGATAGCCACTTTGCGCCATATATGGCATAGGCCAGAAATATACCGGCGCCAGCCATGGAGAGCGATGCCCAGGCCAGGGGGTGGGTGAGTGCCTCGAAGAAACCGTGTGAATGCCCTCCCAGGAATTCATTCACCCCTATCAGGCCCGCGACCACAGCGAGGATGGTTAGTATGCCCATGGGGAGGAGCATCACCAGGGGTGATTCATGGAGATGGGCTTTTCCACGATACTCCCCGTGAAAGGTGAGGAAAATCACACGGAACATGTAAAAAGCTGTCAAAAAAACGGTTATGAAGCCCAGGGCGAATAGCAGCGGAACGTGGTCCCAGGCATGGGTCAGTATGCCCTCCTTGCTCCAGAATCCGGCCAGCGGCCAGATGCCGGCAAGGCTGAGGGAGCCAATGAGGAACATGAGGTAGGTCCAGGGCATCGCCTTCCTGAGTCCGCCCATCCTCCGCATGTCGAAAGTACCGGTTGCATGGCTAACGCTGCCTGCCCCCAGAAAGAGGAGCGCCTTGAAGAAGGCATGGGTAAAAAGGTGAAAAATGCCCACCGCTACCCCCAGTGCAAGACCATGCTCCATGGAGATGGTGCCACTGGCCACTGCCATTCCCACTACTCCCAGACCCATCATCATGTAGCCAAGCTGACTGATGGTGGAGTAGGCCAGCACCCGCTTAATATCGCTCATTACCAAGCCCATGGTGGCGGCGAAGATAGCGGTGAATCCGCCGATAACCGCTACCGTTGTGATCGCCGTGGTATCGCTGGCAAACACGGGAAACATACGAGCCACCAGATAGACTCCGGCGGCTACCATGGTGGCGGCATGTATCAGGGCGCTCACTGGTGTCGGGCCCTCCATGGCATCGGGGAGCCATGTATGCAGTGGGAACTGGGCAGACTTGCCTACTGCTCCGGAGAAGACTCCGATGGCGGCCCAGGTAAGTACGGCACCTCCCAGCGTCCCCGCCAGGGCAAGGTGCTGAAGCTCCCCGATATCGAATGTGCCGGTCTTGGCATAGAGCAGGAGGATCGCTACCAGAAAGCCGAAATCGCCGAGCCGGGTTACCACGAAGGCCTTCATTGCTGCCCTGGCTGCCTCTGGCTTATGGAACCAGAAGCCTATAAGCAGGTAGGAACATAGCCCCACCCCCTCCCAGAACAGGAATAGGAAAACGAGGTTATCTGCCAGCACCAGTCCCAGCATCGAGGCGGTAAAAAGCGACATGAAGGCGAAGTAGCGGATATACCCACCATCCCCGTGCATATAGCCCCGAGAGTAGAGCTGCACCATGAGGCTCACCGTGGTGACCACGATGAGCATCACCGCCGCCAGCGCATCCACCGTTACCCCTATGTTTATTACGGTGTCGCCGATAGCCAGCCACTGGTAATCGGGCATGACGAGCACATGCCCCTCCTGTGCGCTCACCTCTATAAGTGTCCAGATGGAGAGGGCTAGTGAGGTTCCGATGGCGCCGATGGTGGTGTACCAGCTCAGCTGTGGCCGATGTTTGAAGAAGGGTCTAAATATAAATGAGATAATGAGGAAAGAGAACAGGGGCAATAAAATTATGGCGAAAATCACTCCACTTGGCATAATGCTACCATTTCATAAGATCGAACTTCTCCGCATCCACTGTCTTCCTGTTTCTATAAATAGCGATGATGAGCGCCAGGCCGACGGCTGCCTCGGCAGCAG
>DAOUEU010000095.1:0-11668 GCA_034430255.1 Dehalococcoidia bacterium
CAGTGTAGGAGCGGGGGGATTGATAACGAACGCCTTCTCCCCGTACCTGGCCAACTCTAACCATGGCGGCGCATCTACCAAGTAGAGACGGCCGTGGAGAAAAGCATCGGCCAAGCGAATGTAGTGGTTGTTTAAAGTTGAACCTTTGCTTGTCACATAGTATATGATAAAAACCAGGGCGGCTATGCAGGCAGCCTGAAACCATTTGCTTCTAATGGCTTTGTACGTCAGGAGGATAATAGTCTGTCTCAAATCCATGTCGCTTTTCCATTTAAGCGAAAAAATGTTATACTGCATGAATAAATCTCTGCGTTCAATCTCATATCGAGCGTAGCGCAACATTTGCATCACTTTAATACAGGAAATCCAAGTTCATATAGGTCCAACAAAAATTTAGCCATAGAAAAACTATTAGCTTACTATACAAATTAATAGATCACCACCATGTAATCCCACGATATTGCGAATAGCCGTTTTCAACATTCTAAGTGGGTCCGCCATGAGGTTTGGCCCTCCAGGTCCATAAGGTATTGATGAAGAAGTTCCAAAGCATTGCACCTGCTATGGCAAAGATCGCGGAAAGTAAATAGAATAGCCCGACTACTTCAGTGAAGAACCAGAGTATTGCCATATGAATGCCCAAGCCAACCAGGCTGACCAGGTTAAACTTCAATCCGCGGTATAAATATTTTCCCATGCCGGGAGATCGCCTATCCCTGAAGGTCCAAATGTCATTTAACACGAAATTGGTTATGATCGATGTTTCGTAACTGATGGCTGCGGATATGATGTAGAATAGTCCCAACACCTCGGTAAAGAGCGTTAAGAGTCCTAAATATACCAAAGTCCCACTGGCTCCGACCAAGCAGAACTTGATGAACCTTATTGGCCCACCTAAACGTGCCAGGCAGTATAGGTGTTTCAGATAATTTATCCCCTCTCCACCACTCAGATTGCTCTTTCCCCGTTCCCTCACCCTGAAGACATATGGGACCTCAGCTCTCTTGCTAGCTTTCCCCTTGACAAGTACTTCTAAAAGGATTTTATAGCCAGTTGGACTCAGTTCCACACCATCGATTACCTCTCTCCTCAAGAGAAAGAAACCCGATAATGGGTCTTTGATTCCTCTGATTGAGGGCAGGAGGAGTTGTGCTAATAACTTAGACCCCTTTGATACAATCTTCCTCCTCACGCTCCACCCCTCACTACCACCACCCTCAACGTATCGACTGGCGATAACGACCTCCGCTCCACCCCTTACCTTTTTTAATAGTTCAGGCACTATCTCCGGCGGATGCTGTAAATCGGCATCTATGACCCCCAGAATCCCTCCCCTGGCCTGCTTGAATCCTTCAACTACTGCTGAAGCCAGGCCCCTCTCATCTATCCTGGTTATCACTCTAACTGGGTACTGTTTAGAAAGGCCATTGGCAATCTCTGAGGTTCCATCCGGACTGTTATCATCAACCACGATAAGCTCATAGCTATCGCCAGACAATGATTGGTGAACCCTCTCGATCAATGTGGCAATATTCTGCCTCTCGCAAGATGTAGGCACTATCAGGGAAAGCTCAAGATCTGGTGAATTCTGTAATTTCATCGCGAATTCGATTTATTAATGACTTTGAGTTTATATCGGCAACCCTATCTGATTACCATCTATACAGTAATAATGCATGGCATAAAAATAGTATATCAGGTTCAGAAATGTGTTTTGGCTGAATGCAAGCCTCATGTATTCTTCCAACGGGATTGCCCCCTTCCAAATTCTATTAGGATAGAAAGGACCTTTCCGAAGGCGTATCCCCTATCGGGCAGGCTCCCAAAGAGGACGAAGGTGACAGGCAGGGCAATCAGGCTTAGAAGCTCTACCGTGATAATCCAGTTAAATGCATCGATCAAGAGGACAGCACCTCGACAAAGGTCTGGGCATTGAAGGGGGCAAGGTCTTCCAGGGTCTCGCCGGTGCCAACAAAGAGGATGGGTATCTTCAGCTCATCGCAGATGGCAAGCACTATCCCCCCTTTGGCAGTGCCATCGAGCTTGGCCAGGAATACCCCGGTAACGCTCACCGCTTGGGTGAAGTATCTGGCCTGTGTCAGGCCATTCTGACCCGTGGTGGCATCGAGAACCAGAAGCACCTCATGGGGCGCACTGGGATCGTTTCTTGAGACCACCCGCCTTATCTTCTGAAGCTCCTCCATAAGGTTGAACTTGGTATGAAGTCGCCCTGCCGTATCGATGATCACCACATCCGCCTGGCGGGCCCTGGCTGCCTCCAGGCTATCGAAAACCACCGCCCCGGGGTCAGCACCGGGCTGATGGCATATCACCTCGGCTCCAGCCCCTTTCGCCAGTATCTTGAGCTGGTCTATTGCCGCCGCTCTGAAGGTATCGGCGGCTGCGATGATCACCCTTTTCCCCTGATGCTTGAAGGAGTTAGCCAGCTTGGCAGTGGAGAGGGTCTTTCCTGTCCCATTCACACCGACCACCAGGATCACCCTTGGCCCCGATGAAGCGAGGTCTCGGCTCGAAGCCGCCTCACCCCTGGTATCTACCTTTAGCATGGCCACCATCTCCTGCTTCAGCAGGGAATATATCTGGGCGCCGTCCCTAAGCCTCTCTCTTTCTGCCCCCTCCCTCACCCGCTCTATGAGCCTGGTGGTGGTGCTCACCCCCACATCGGCGGAAATTAGTAGCTCCTCCAGTTCGTCCCACAGTGCCTGGTCCGCAGTAGCGCGCTCGAAGAGATGCACCACCCTGCTGAACCAGCCCTCCCTGCTCCGTTTTATCCCCTTTTCGAAACTCTCCATAAGCCTTGAGCCCCTTTAAAATTCAGACATGATAACACGTCGGTAAAAGTTGGTCAACAGGTATAAGAGGACTACCGAAGGTTTTATATTTACGAGACCGCTAAAAAAGAGGTGCAGGATACTTCCTGCCGGGGGTCTGGGGGTGTCCCCCAGCTTTAAAAAAGTCCCCCAAGATTGGGGGATTAGGGGGTTGATTTAGACTATTTAACTTCCGAGCTAGTAATCGCAGCCCTGCTGGAGAACCTGCTCACGGTAGGCTGACATCAGCCTCTTTGTCATCTCCCCCGGCCTCCCAGAGCCAACGGGCCTGCCATCAACCTCCGTTATGGGCATGAGCTCAAGTATTGAGTTGGTAAGGAAGACCTCATCTGCGCCGAGGAGGTCAGCTAGTTGGATCTCACCCACCACCGTGGCTATACCCAGACCCTGCGCCAGCTCCAAGACCACCTCCCTGGTGATCCCGGGCAGGATGCCGCTCTCCGCCGAGGGGGTTAGTAGCCGTCCCCCGACCACCAGAAAGATGTTGCTGGTACTGCACTCGGCGACCAAGCCCCGCTCATTTAGCAGGATAGCCTCATCTGCTCCTTGAGCCACAGCCTCGGAATGAGCGAGCAGGCTCTCCAGATAAGCCATCGACTTGATTCCAGATAGCGGTGACCGGCTGTTTCGCCTCGCGCCCACTATGGCAGCGCTTACGCCCTTCTCATAAACCCTGGTTGGTGGCAGGACAAGCCTTTCGGCAACAACGATGATGGTTAGCATGCCCGATTCCGGCAGTTCCAGCCCCCGCTCTCCCTCCCCTGCCGAAACGCTCAGCCTGATGCGGGCATCGCGGAGCCTATTAGCCTCCAGGGTCTTTTGGATAGCCTGCCCCAGCACTGCGGGGTCCATTAGAGCGGCGAGGCCCAGTCCTTCTGCAGAGCGCATGAGCCGTGCCAGGTGCCGGTCGAGGCGGAAAACCCGTCCTCCGTAGGAACGCATCGTCTCAAAGAGACCGTAGCCATAGAGGAAGCCGCGGTCGAAGGGCGAGATCCCAGCCTCCCCCCGCGGTACCATCGCTCCATTGATATAGATAATGTCCTTCATAACCTACCATCCCTGGCAATTCTCATTAACTCCCTGAAATCATAGAAAAGGGCTTCGGGATTCTTCCCCCGAGGCTGAAAGGTCAGCCGATGCCTAGACACAAGCTATCCAAAGCTTGTTCCTGGATCGGTTTCATAATGAGCATCACAAACCCAACATTAACTCCAAATCGGGCTTCCGAAGCTCAAGAAGCTCCTCAATATATCATGTCCCCGAGCGGTGAGTATCGACTCGGGGTGAAACTGGACCCCCTCGACCACAAAACTCTTGTGACGCACCCCCATAATCTCACCGTCCTCTGTTACCGCCGAGACCTCGATGTAGTGGGGCAGCGTTCCCGGCTCTATCGCCAGCGAGTGATAGCGCCCCGCCTCAAAGGGGCTCTCCAGGCCCTGGTAGATTACCTTGCCATCGTGGTAAATGGGTGAGGTCTTTCCGTGCATGGGCGCCGAACGCACGATTGACCCGCCGTAGACATATCCGATGCACTGATGCCCCAGGCAGACCCCCAAAATCGGCACCCTGCCTGCAAAATGGCGTACCACGTCGTTGGATACCCCCGCATCCAGGGGGGTGCCCGGCCCTGGCGAGATCACGATGTGAGAGGGTGTAAGCTGCTCGATCTCATCCAGAGCGATCCGGTCATTACGATAGACCACCGGTTCCCACCCCAGCTCACCGATATACTGGGCCAGATTATAGGCAAAGGAGTCATAGTTATCGATGATGAGTATCAACGCCCACTCCGTTCTGGCAGCTCCCCCCTCCGCTTTGCTCCATGAACCTTATATAAAGAGACTGCTGAAATAGTCTCAATCAACCCCCTAATCCCCCAATCTTGGGGGACTTTTTAAAGCTTGGGGACACCCCCAGACCCCCGGCCTCTATTATATCGGGGCACCTCTTTTGCAGTGGTCTCTAAAAAATCCATGGCCGGTATTACTTCGCCTCCGTAAAGCTTGAAAGTTCCAGCGCCTCTATAAGCGCCCTGGCCTTGTCCATGGTCTCCTGATACTCCGCCTCCGGTTCGGAGTCGGAGACAATACCACCTCCCACCTGGAAATACGCCTTCCCATCCTTGATGATGAAAGTTCGTATCACGATATTGAGGTCCATACCGCCATCGAAGCTCAGGTATCCCAGGGAGCCGGTATAAATGCTCCTCCTGGTGGGCTCCAGCTCATCGATGATCTCCATGGCACGCACCTTGGGAGCGCCGGTGATGGAGCCGCCGGGGAAGCTCGCCTTGAGCAGGTCGGTCCGGTTCTTGCCCTCGCAGAGCCTCCCCTCCACGGTGGAGGTGAGTTGAAATACGGTGGCATATCTCTCCAGTGTCCATAGCTCCCTCACCCGCACCGTTCCGTATCTACAAACCCTCCCCAGGTCGTTCCTCTCCAGGTCAACGATCATCACGTTCTCGGCGCGGTCCTTAACGCTATGAAGCAGCTCCCCGGCAAGGGCATCATCCTCCGCCGCCGATCTCCCCCTGGGGCGAGTCCCCTTCATGGGACGCGTCTCAACCAAGTCCTCCGTGAGGCGGAGGAACCTCTCCGGTGAGGCACTGGCTACAGTAACACCGTCGAAGTTGAGGTAGCAGGCGAAGGGGGCGGGATTTATGAGGCGCAGCCTCCGGTACAGCTCGTAGGGGTCGGTATGCAAGTCCACATCAAAGCGCTGGGACAGGTTGACCTGAAAGATGTCCCCGGCATAGATGTATTCCCTGGCAGCGGCCACCGCCCGAACATACTCCTCATGGGTGAAGTTGGCGCGGAGTTTCATGCCAGGGGCATTTTTCGAACCTTGGGCCAGCTCTGAACAAGGCATTTCAGCTTTCTTCGAACAAGAGCCCGCCCGGAGCCTGGGCGCTTCCGCTAATACGTCACTCAGCTCATCCATACGCTCCCTGGCTCTATTCCTCCTGCTCGCCTCCTCCACCTCGGGGAAGCCCGTGGATGCGATGTAGGCCCCTCCCTCCAAGTGGTCGAAGGCGATTATGGCATCGTAGAAAGCAAGACAGCACTCCGGGAGCTTCAGGTCATCTACGGCAGTTGCGGGCAGTCGCTCGACGAAATGGCACAGGTCGTAGCTGAGGTAGCCTACAGCACCGCCGATAAGGGGGATGGGGGAGTTAGAAGGAGCGAGGGCATATTTTTCGAGCATCTCCCCCAGCACATCGAAAGGATTGCCGGTAACCGTTTCCTGCCTGTCGCGGTAAAGAAGGGAGATATCTCCACCACGGCTCTTCATGACCAGAAAAGGGTCACTGCCCATGAATGAGTAACGCCCCAGCGTCTTGGGATCCATACCGCTATCCAGGAAGAAGCTGAAGGGCCGCTCCTTCAAGAGCTCGAAGGCTTCAGGGGCTTTTAATGATGTGGAGACCTCCCGGATCAGCGGGTAGCGCTTCAGGTTGCTCTCGGCAGGCACGCCCGACCCCCTACTCAATGCTCAGCCTGATTACCTCGACCGCCTTGGCCACCTTTTTCACCACCCCGAAACGGATCAAGAGGAGAAAGGCAAGCGACAGGATCAAGAGCGGTATCCAGGAAATGATGAATGTCGCCGGCGTTAGGATCCCGAAAATAATGGCAGCGAGCCCCACCGGTATGTAGCCCTCATAGGGCTCTATATCGCTCTCAATATCATCCTCAAGGTACTCTCGTAACTCTGTTAGGGCATCCGCCCTCTCCTGGGGGGTTGTCTCCGCGGGCAGTATCCGGTCAATTACGTGCTCATCGGCTATCTCCACAACCCAGTCAACGGTCTCGTCGGGGATGGAGAAGCCCTCCCTATCGATCTCCTCAGCATATCCGAAATAGAGGCTGGTACAAGCTATCGCAGTGAGCATCACAAGCAGGATGAGCTGAGGGCGCATCAAATGCCGCACCGAAAACCTGATGCGGTTCTCGATCTCACGTCGCACGCCCGCCACATAGAGCAGTCCCACAAGGAGGTAGATCACCGCCACGATGACAGCGACCAACGATATTTCCCAGGTTAGGAACAACGCCAGGGCTGATACCGCAAAGGCAGTGGCCGCCACCCAGAAAGGGCGCAGGAGCATGGCAACAAGCCCGCCGGTTACCGCCACGGCCACTAGCGCCCCCAGGAACCAGATGCCCAGGTATAAGGCATCCCACTTTGGGGGGATAAGGTGCTCCCACCCATCGCCGGCCCATCTCAAGACGAGCCCGAAAAAGCACCCGGCACCCGCAAGCAGCGCCCCAAAGACCACCATCTTTATTATCCTTGCCACTGACATTTAGCTGCCTCCTTTTTCACTACCCCCACAGATCCTTTGCATCCTCCTCCGCCTGCTTTTTTCGCTCAACCGCGTCTCGAATATTAAGCTCCTTATAGGACTGGGGAGAGCCGTATTCCCTGGTCTTTACCACCACCGGCATGGGAACGGCATGGCCGAATATGAGCGTCTGCTGCCGGTTATCCAGCTTCGCCAGCACCCCCTTGAGCTCACCCTTTCCCGATACCCCGGTGAGCACGCTATCGATATCCCGCTCATTATCCAGCAGGCAGGTTATTTTGGTGCCTAGCTGGCTCATCACCTCCTCATCGATGCCACTGGGGCGCTGGTCGATTACCAGCAGGGTGACATTATACTTACGCATCTCCCTGGCGATGGTTCCGAATATAGTCTGCCCTGAAAGCTCATGGCTGAGGAAACGGTGCGCCTCCTCAATGGTGATGACTACAGGTGGTGGTTTGGTGATGTCCTCACCCATCGCCCGCTCCATCCACTCCCGGTACTGTGTGTGAATGCGCCGGGTGAGCAGGTTGGCCACCAGAATATAGGCGGTTAAGTCGGTATATCTACCAAACTCGAGAACTACATGCATCCCCCGCTCCAGGTACTCAAGGATGCGCCGGATGGCATTGTCCCTCGCCTGGGGCACCAGGAAGCTAAGCCTCCTTAAAGCATCCAGGCGGCGGTGGAGCGCCGCCAGGGTCGCCTCATGCTCCCCCAGGCTTTGGGCAAGCTCGTTTATTTCGTCCTTGCTCTCGATGGCGAGGAAGCTCCCCAGCCACTTCCGCTCCCCGTACCTGCGGGATAGGCGATAGGTCGCCTGCACCGAGGCATCGGTGAGGCCCAGCGTCTCCTGGAGCATGGCGACATCCTCTGGCTCGATCTCGTCATAGCCGATCTCCACCACGAAGTCGGTGGAGACCTTACGCCTCCGGGCACCCTCCTCATCCAGGGTGAATACCGCCACCTTCGAGGGGAAAAGCTGCTTCAGCGCCTTCACCTTGCGATTATCCTCGCTGGTGCCCTCCCACCCGTACTCGCTGTGCATGTCGAATACCAGGTTGACCGCCGCCCCCTCCTGTATAATCCCGATGAGGATGAGCCTTGCCAGAAAGGTCTTCCCGGTGCCGCTCTTGCCGAAGATACCATTGGAGCGCTTCACCAGCTCCCCCGGGTTGAGGCGCACCTTGGTCTCCATGTCGAGAGGGGTGCCGATATAGAATTGCTTTTCCTCAACCTGCCCGAAAACCCGCTCCACATCCTGCTCGCTGGACTCGCTGACCACGGAGAAGTGGGTGGGAACGGTCTTCACCGGCTGGGGACCCTCAAGGAGACTCAGGGCATCTCCCCCGATAGTGAGCGATGGCAGGACATGGAGCCTGCCGAAGGTGCTGGTCCCCGATAGAACCTCGGCGATAAAGGGGTCGGAGACATCGGGGGGCGCGGTCATAAGCCTCGGGTCAATGGCGTCCAGGGTGACATCGGTTATCATGCCGAAAAAGCGCCTCTTCTCTCCCTCGACGGTTACGTAGCGACCAACAGCAATATCCTCAACCGAGAGAGCGCTATCGAGCCTGACCTCCACTCCCCTGGTGAGTGAGCCTGAGACAACAATGCCCAGCCTCTTCTCCTCCGTCACCCTTTTATCCTCCCCAGGCTAATTCCCAGCCTGTTCACTATTTTATCCTCCTCAGGATGGTATTCAGCCTGTTTGTCTCGCCGCCCAGGAGCACCGCCAGCTCCCTGCCCGCCCGGGTCAGAAAATCGCCGGGGTCCCGGTGCGCCGCAGCAGCATGGCGGAGCGAGGCTGCGATGAGCTCGTCAGCCTGTACCACAACTCCAACCAGTATGCTCAGGAAATCGAGCGACTGGCTGAATTTTTCGACCTCTTCAGCGTCGCATAAATAGACAAAGCTATGGATTTTGGCCGGCCTGGGTGGAAGATAATGATGAAGCTTCTGCCCCTCTTCATGACCCACCACCATGGCGGTAAAATCGGTGCGCAGCAGCCTGGCAAGCTGGGGGCTGGAGCGGAAGACGTCCTCCTCCTCTGCCTCCTCCCGTCCCCGGGCAATGGGTCGTCGCCCCGGCTCAATGCTGGTGGTTTCAGCTTGTGAGACTACGCCGTAGATCTCCACCCCCCCCTCCCTTGCCTTTACCAGGCTGCCGAAGGGGGGAGGCTGGTGCAGCTCGTAGCACTGGGCCATGAACTCGCCGGTCGAGGCCTCGATTACTTCACCGATTTTAGAAGACAAAACCTGTTCTCCCCGTTTACCCTCTAACCCCGCTCAGGCTCAAGCCGATAACACCTGCGAGTATGAGTCCGATGAAAACCATTCTCGGAACGGTCACCGGTTCCTTGAAGTATAATATACCTATCGCCGCTATTAAAGCCAGCCCCAGGCCAGCCCATATCGCATAGGTAATGCTCAGATCGATTGTTTTGAGGGCATATATAAAAGAGGTGAAAGAGAGACCATAGAAAATGAATACCAGTACGGTTGGTACCAGCTCCTTAAACCCGCCTGAGAGCTTCATACATGTAGTGCCAGCTACCTCCAAAATAATGGCGAGCGCCAGTAAAAACCAGCCCATATAATCACCCCCTCGAAATATCCTTGGACAGCCTGATGAACTCGAACCTCTGGCTATTGATGACGGTCCCCCGCGGCTCTCCAACGGTCTTCATCCCGAACCTCTGGTAGAACCTGATAGCGCCCTCATTATAGGTCTCCGCATCTAATTCAAGTTTTACTGCCCCTGCCCTTATGGCCGCTTCTTCGGTAAAGGACATGAGTTTTGTGCCCAATCCCCGGTTCCTGAACTCGGGGTAGAATGCCAGGCTGGCGATGTAGAATGTACCGTCGTCCATCCTGCCCAGCACCTCGCCGGCCCACTGAAGGTGACGCATCTGCTTAATTAATTTCGTTCTCATGTATCTGGCCATTAGTAACCCCGTTTTTACCTGCTGGCTCTTGTTCACTATCCAATCGTAGGCGACAACCATGCCGGCGTTTACCCCGTTGACCTTCACCAGATGGGTATGCTCGAAGCTGGCAACGTTTCGTCTATGGCGAAAGCAGTTTGCTATTACCCTGTCCTGTGTGCCGGCATAAAGTGCGGGGACAAACTCCGGACCAGCTATGATGAAGAGCCTGACGAAGTCCCCCGTATCTTCCGGAACGCTCGCCGGGACGATGCTCGGCTCAGCCATAGCTATGCCCTCCTTCTACGTCTCAGCAGGCGTATAACCCCAGCCAAAATATTCACTCTTGGCACCTTCCGCATGTAGTTCATGTAGTCGTCTCCAAACTGTTGAACAAGGCGCTGGTCTTCTTCTCTGCAACTCATATAGATAACCGCCGTAGCTATCGCACCAAGCACCCCAAACAACCAGTGCGGATACCATAATAGTGTGGTGACAAATACAGCGAAAACCCCGCCCAGGTACTGCGGATGCCTGACCACGCTATAAATTCCGGTATCTACCAGACGAGTGGTATTCACAAAGGACTTCCCTTTAGTAATGCCGCCCCGGCGCGGGAACATAACTATGGGTGCCATTACCAGCACCATTCCAAACGCCCAGACCACCCATCCGACGATAAATAATGCCAGAGAAGAGCTCGTTTCCAGAACACCGGTTAAGACCAGAGGATTTGCCGGAAAACAGACGATACCCAAGATAGTAATAACCGTACTCCATAAAACGTTCTTTTTCGTCCATATCCTTACTACCAAATTTGCGCCCTCCTCATCCTTCAACTTCGCGTTCGGCGTCGTAGCAGCCGTATGACCCCCAGCACGGGATTGGTCATTGGGACAGCTTCCTGATAGCGCTTATATTCATCGCCGAACTTCTCGACATTGGAGCAGTCTTCCTTCCGAATGTCTGGGTAGCATATTGCCATCGCCGCAATGCCGAGAATAGCGGTAATCCAGTGCTGGGAAATGAGGATTAATGCAAACTGCATTACCATCCAGCCCACGTATAACGGATGCCGGACTAGGGCGTATGGCCCGCCGCTAACGACGACCGTAGTATTAACCCAGCTTTTACCCTCGGGTACTCCACCCTTTCTACGTAAAACGGCAGCGGGCGTTACGGTCAGGAAAAATCCCACCGCCAGTATCGCCCAGCCGATATACAGCAACCAGTCCAGGCCGGCCTCGTTGTAATAGAAACATATTGTCAATACGACCATGGCGACCGTCAGGACGCCGGCGACTGACGCTGGGACAATATCCTTCCACGTCATCTTCTTTTCTTTCACCTCGCTCATTTTCCCCTGCTAACCCTGCAAATTCACCCGGCCTTCTCTCCGGTTATCACCAGGCCAATAATATTCTGTCTTACTTGGCACCCCTTCAGGTTTGAATCCTCAAGGAGTGATTTTATCTCTTTAAGGGTATAGGCTGCATTTATAGAAGAGATAAGGCCATGCCTTATCTCTTTGGGCTTGGCGAAAAGCCACATGAGCCGTTTCATGATCGGGTTCATGTCGCG
>DAOUEU010000096.1:0-8435 GCA_034430255.1 Dehalococcoidia bacterium
TCCGATTTTGGTAAGAGGGTTCCCAAGAGCACTATGACGCTCACCCTTGAAGGCTGCAAGCGAGCCATTGAGGATGCTGGGATTAGCAAGGACGATGTGGACGGGCTTCTGGTAGTATTACCATCCAGCGAGGGAGAGCGACACGGCTGGGTATGCCGACTGGGTTCATATCTGGGTATCTCCTCGACATTTAGCGCTGGACTGGATATAGGCGGTGCTACCCCTATCGCCATGGTTCAGCTCGCGGCCATGGCGATAAATGCCGGGATGTGCAGTACCGTATTGTGTTGCTATGGGTGGCAGAACCAGCCCATGGGGATACCGCTTACCATGCCCCCGGGGTTGGATTTTACTGTGCCCTATGGGGATTTCGCGGCGCTACCGTTCAAGGCACATGTCGCCCGTAGACATATGTATCTCTTCGGAACCACCAGCAGGCAAATGGGGGCAGTTGCCGTTACCTGCCGCAAGCACGCCTGCATGAACCCGGGGGCGCAAATGTATGAGAAGGGTCCGATCACTATTGAAGACCATCAGAATTCGCGCATGATAGTGGAACCGCTGCGCCTGCTGGACAACGCCCCGATTACCGATAGCGGTGGTGCGGTGGTGGTAACCTCTGCGGAGCGGGCTAAATATCTGAGACAACCCCCTATATATATTAGTGGCATGGGACAGGCCCACTCCGGAGAGTTCATGCGACCATGGAGAGACCCCAGGTATCCTGAAGGTACTTTTGAAGGCGGCAAAGCGGCGGATATAGCACTGGGTATGGCAGGCATAAACCACAAAGATATTGACGTGGCTCAGTTCTATGATGGATTTACCATCCTGGTTATCATAGAGCTGGAAGCCTACGGCTTTTGTAACCCCGGAGAGGGCGGCCCCTTCGTTGAAGAGGGAAGGCTGGAACTGGGTGGCGAGCTCCCTTCCAATACCGCAGGCGGTTTGCTCTCCGAGGGGCACCTGATGGGAATGGGGCATGTTGCGGAGGCGGTACGGCAGCTGCGCGGCGAGTGTGGTAAGCGACAGGTTAAGGATGCTGAGGTAGCATTCGTCTCCGGTTACGGAGGGGCTCCCCACGAATATCCCATTTCATTTAGCTATTCCACTCTGATACTAACGAGGTGAGCTGGTGGTAGGAAAATTCGAAGGACTCGATATACCCAAACCGGTGCCGGCGCTGACAGAAGACTCGAAGCAATACTGGGAGGGGTGCAGGAGGCATGAACTGCTAATTCAGCGCTGTCAGGATTGTGGTCACTACCGCTTTCCCCCCAGCGTGCTCTGTCCCAAATGCATGAGCACTAATACGGAATGGGCCGCGGCCAGTGGCAAAGGGAAGGTATACTCCTGGACCATTTTCCACTACCTGTATCACCCAGCCTTTTCCAGGGATATTCCCTATAATGTAGCTATTGTGCAGCTTGATGAAGGCCCTTTGCTACATACCAATATCGTGGGATGTAAAAATGAGGACATCTATATAGGCATGCCGGTCGAGGTCGTCTTCGAAGACGTAGATGAAGAAATCAGCCTGCCTAAATTCCAGGCCCTGGCTGAATGACAGAGCATGTAGCATGAATTAGGAAATAAGGTATCTTTAGTGATATGTTAGTATTAACCTGAGGAGGCGAAAGTAGATGGATTTTCGATTTACCGAGGAACAGGAAGCCTTTCGCAACACCATTCGCAGCTTTATAAAACGGGAGACTTCCCGCGAATTGGACCGTCAACTGGAGGAGGAAGGACGCTTCCCCTTTGAATTGGCGGATAAGATGGTAGAGACTGAGCTACTGGGACTTCCCTTCCCGCAGGAATATGGCGGTGTTGGCGGAAATGTCATGGACTTCATCGTGGCAATAGAGGAGCTGGCATACGGGAGCGAGGCGGCCTGCGCGCTCTTTCTGGGGCCGGTTTTTTTTGCCGGCGAGACGATTAACCTGAACGGAAGCGAAGAGCAGAAAAGGAAGTACCTCCCGCTCATTGCCCAGGGGAAGCTGCGAGGGGCATTCGCACTAACAGAGCCGGACGCCGGCTCCGATGCCTCTGCTATCACGACGAGTGCAGTGGCGGATGGTGATTACTTCGTCATCAACGGTCATAAGACCATGATAAGCGGGGCGGACATTGCGGATGTGATTATGACCTGTACTAAAACAGACAAAGAGTGCCGAAGGTACGAGGGAATTACCATATTCATGGTTCCCAGCAATGCCGAAGGCCTTACCATAAATAAATTTAAGAAGCTGGGCAACAACATCATCAGTATATGCGAAATATTCTTCGACGATGTACGGGTGCCCAGGGAAGCCATCATGGGCGGTGCAGAGGGCCTCAACATGGGCTGGTGGCAGATGATAAACAACCTGGACATAGAGAGGATAATGATCGCTGCGCTCTACACCGCCATTTCCCAACGCGCTTATGATGACGCACTCGCCTATGCCAAAGAGAGAAAACAGTTCGGCCGTCCCATTTCTCAGTACCAGATGATCCAGCAACTGCTGGCGGATATGCTGGTTGAGATTCGCGCCTCCCGCCTGCTAACCTATCATGCAGGGTGGCTGAAGCAGCAGGGCGAGTTCTGTTCAATGGAATGCTCTATTGCAAAAATACATGCAACCGAAACGGCAAAGAAGGTTACTTATGATGGGATGCAAGTGCTGGGCGGATATGGCTATATGATGGAGTACGATATGCAGCGTTACCTGCGGAATGCACTTCTCGGAACTGTTGGAGGGGGGACAAATCAGATCCAGAGACTCATCATTGCAAAGCTTGAAGGGATGATGTAGCACGAATCAACCCTCTCTTTTCATCTTATTAAGGAGGCTGCACCATGGAGGAGAACATCCTGGCGAAGAGGTGCGTACCGAACTATTTCAAGAAGTTCTTTCATCTGGTCATTCGGAACCGCTCCATAAATTCAAGGAATTTCATCGACCGACTGGCGAAGGTATACGGCGAACGTCCCGTCTTCTTCTTGGACAGTGCGCTTTCCTATTCTTTTTTCTCGGGTAGTGAGATCAGCTACCGAACCCTCTCCCAATTTACCAACCGGATCGGTAACTCACTTTTAGGGATGGGGGTGAGAGCGGGGGACCGTGTAGGACTCGTAACATATAACCGGGTTGAGCTGGCATTTGCCGAATTTGCTTGTATGAAAATCGGTGCTATACCGGTACCCTTGAATTTCATGCTCAAGGCCAATGAGATAAGCTATCAGATGGAAAACAGTGGAGCAAAGGTACTAATAACCGACTACGATGTATTTCATAACAATATCAAGGACGCGAGCAGGGTGCCCACCATCGAAACGTGGATCATGGTGACAGAAGGTGACAAGCCCGATGGTTTTTATTCATTAAAGGAGATAATGGAGGATGCCTCGGATAACCTCGAGCCGGCCCCGCTTTTAAGCCAAGATGACGCGGTAATTATCTTCTATACCTCCGGAACCACCGGCGTACCAAGGGGAGCGGTGCTGACAGACAAGAATATGATGTATACCGTTAGAAGATATTGCCTTCTGCTCGGAATTCCGCCCACTAACAGGAAACAGTTGGCGCTACTGGTGATGCCGGTGGCACACACCAGCGGGCATCAGAATCTTCTGATCCTTCTTTCTATGGCGATACCTATGTATTTTATGAGTCGCTTCGACCCGGCAGACGTCCTTGCCAAAATAGAAAAGTACCGTGTCACCTTCTTTGCTGGGATCCCCGCAATGTTCAAGTTATTGCTTAAAGCAGATGCAGAGCAGTATGATCTTACCTCGATTCAGTTATGGGGGGGCGGCGCGGACGCTTTTCCCCCGGACCTTGTTCGAAGGTTCCGAGAGCTATCCAAGCGAAAAAAATGGGGTATACCCATCAAGCCCCTGTTCGTCCATGGATATGGCATGGCAGAAACAGCAGGGCATGTATGTATCAGCCCTCCCTGGGGACCAAAGTGTGCAGGATGGGTTACTCCGGGGATCCATTGCAGGATTGTCGATCAGGACGGACATCCCGTGAAGAGAGGGGAGCCCGGGGAGTTGGAAGTCAAGGGGCCTAATGTGATGAAGGGATATTGGAATGACCACGATAAAACTGAGCAGGCCTTTCGGGAAGGGTGGTTTCGCACAGGCGATATTATGAAAACAGGCAAATGGCGTGTGCTGGAGTTTGTTGACCGCGAGAAGGATGTCATAAAATGCGGTGGTTACAGCATCTTTCCGACAGAGCTTGAGCATCATTTATCAGAACACCCCAAGATTGAGCGAGTAGTTGTAGTGGGGGTCCCTCACCCCATAAAGGGAGAGATGCCGGTTGCCTTTATTAAACTAAAGGATGGAGAGCAGGCTACAGAGGAAGAGATCCAGGTCTGGGCGGATGAACGAACCGCTCCCTACAAGCGCCCGCGCAGGTACCTGTTTGTGGACTCAATCCCCATGACCTTCAGCCTCAAGCCCCTGAGAAAGGCTCTGCGCGAGGACGCGATCCGCAACATCGGAACAGATTGGGACACCTCATAAAAACAGCGACAAAGGAGTCTTTCTCAAAAAAGAGACTTTGCAAAAGCCAAAAAGTATCTAACATACTATATAGAGAAGCTGGGAATTCTTTTCATCTTTCAGTGGAAGAAGGCAGGATAGAGGCAGTCCATTTGCCAGAATTGAACGCAGGGCTAGACTCAATGCACCGGTTAGCGAGGTATTCGCCTATATCGCTGATTTTCAAACTATAAAGGATTACAATCCATCCATTCTTCAGGTCAGAAGTTTGTCAGACGTCCCTCCTGCAAAGGGCTGCCGATACGAAATTATCCTTTCAATGTTTGGGCGGAAAATCCGGCCTATATTAACCATCACTGATATGAGAGAGAATGAGCTTATCGTTACCAGGCTGGACGCATTTATTCCCGCCATTGAAAATCGACGTTTTCAAGCGGCGGGGGATGAGACCGATTTCCTATTTACAATCGAGTTCTCTTCAGGATGGCCGCTAATTGGGCCTCTGGTCGATGCCATCCTTATTAGGCTTTTTGCTGGACGTCAGGCTGATACAGAGGTCCGTTTACTTGAAAAACGATTTAACATCGCAACTGAATAGTGGCTCGGCCGGGCGTAGAATGGTAATGACCCCGATTTTGGCAGGGTTAAACTGGTTGGGATCCCGTTCAATCTCGTATAGACACCTTCCCAAACAAGAGGCCGAGCCAACAGGTTGGGTGAATATACTGAAAAGACACTGATCTCCCCTCAGGTTACAGTAAAGAGGAAATTGCTTAACTGAGAGGACAGGGCGAACTAGCTTAGTCAAGGAGGTTAAAGGATG
The DNA here is from genome assembly GCA_034430255.1 of Dehalococcoidia bacterium. Classification (GTDB taxonomy): domain Bacteria; phylum Chloroflexota; class Dehalococcoidia; order E44-bin15; family E44-bin15; genus DATKYK01. Next base: position 5,322 of record DAOUEU010000096.1, read on the forward strand.
GACTTCCGGTTTACCCCTGAGGAAGAGGCATTAAGGAAGGAAATTGATGATTTCTTCAAGAGGGAGATGAAGGATGCCCCAAGTCATTGGGGCGCATCGATGGAGGCTATTTTCAGTGAAGAATGTTGGGGCTTCTTCAAGGAGATGGCCAGGAAGCTTGGAGATAAGGGGTGGCTCTCCCGTCCATGGCCCGAGGAATACGGAGGGGTGGATGCCCCCCTGACGGAGCAGTATATCTTCAGCGACGTGCAGGGATATAATCTTGGGGCAGGGGTCGACCCAATGGGTATACTGATGCTCGCACCGACCCTAGTATTCTGGGGAACGCATGAGCAGAAGAAAGAATATTTACTCCCCATGGCACGGGGAGAGCTATTTTGGACTCAGTTGTGGAGCGAGCCCAATGCAGGCTCGGACCTTGCGTCCCTCACCACCAGCGCCGTAAGGGAGGGGGACTACTATATAATAAACGGGCAAAAGACATGGAGCAGCGGGGCCCACCATGCCGATTGGGGTTTTGGAGTTTTCAGGACCGGGTTCGATCCCGAGATTCACCGAAGGGGGCGGGGGCTTTCATTTATCCTTGTCGATATGAATACGCCAGGCATTTCGGTACGTCCTATTCTCAGTATGAATAGTGCCCACCTGTTCAACGAGGTCTTTTTCGATAATGTCAGGGTTCCGATACGTAACCTGGTTGGTGAGGAGAACAATGGTTGGACTGTTTCCCAAATCACCTCGAACTACGAGCGATCCATGGTCATGCTAACTTCCGGGCTAAGACGCATCTTTAATGAGTTAGCGGGATTTTGCGGGGAGAAGCAATGGAATGGTAGAATCCTGGCTGAAGACCCCCTCGTCCGGAATAGAATGGGGGAGTTAGCAGTCGAAATGGAGGTAGCCCGCAGCCTTTCTCTCCATGTGCTATGGAAGCAGATGACAGTTGCAACTATTGAAGACGTTGCAACTCCGGCCTGCACCGCTAAGGTCTTTGCCACCGAGCTAAACGAGCACCTTACCAATACCGGCTGTCAAATCATGGGACATTATGGAACACTAAAGGATTCCAAATGGGCACCGCTTAAGGGTTACTTCGAGAACAGCTATCAAATATGCAAGGGTCTGAGCATTGCTATGGGCAGCAACGAGATTATGAGAAATATTATCTGTTGGGTCGGGATGGGTCTTCCCAGGATAAGAGGAGGTTGACCAGGAAGAGAATATGCTGTTCTTTTCGCCCTTGCTAGCGAGGTGACCAAAGAGTAAGGTTAGAGAGATTGAGGAAAGTGAGAAGGGACACGATCCAGAACTATGGAGAAAGATAGCTGACCTGGGATTGATTCGGTTAATCATTCCTTAATAATATGGGAATTATGGAGCGGGGTTTATAAGAAATCGCACGGTGACTTATGGTGGTTTGCCCCTATCATTCACCCTTTATGTAACATAGCTATTATGGCCGAGCTGTAATTGCATATAACATGAATCGGCCAGAGCTGGCGGTCTCTCCTAACGCTTCCTGCCCAAATATAGGGGTGCACTCCATTATTCACATCTTTTAAATTTTTTCAAGCCCTTCTTGGGAGTGATTAAATCTGTTACCCCTATAATTTATATCTCAATGACACTGGTTTAAATCCAGATTATTGCACTTCCCTTCGCACAAAACTTTATTGTTATCCCGCCCGTTTCTATGGTAAACTGTACTCGCTATAGCACTAAAAAATGGGGTTTTCAGTAGCCCACAACAGGCTTTAATAGGTCTCCTGGACACACCATTATGCTACAGCGAAGGCAAATCCTGGTCTCAAATAGACTCGCTGCGGCATGTACGAAGGCTTTTCTAAGCCCTTAAAAAGTAGGAGGTGATAATGATAGGGATAACATCATATGGTGCCTACATACCCTGGCATCGGATAGACCGGCAGCAGTTCCTTAACGCCTGGGGGGGCTTTGCCATGCCCGGAGAGAAGGCGGTAGCTTGCTACGATGAGGATAGCCTGACCATGTCGGTAGAGGCAGCCATAGACTGTCTGAAAGATATAGATCCACATACTGTGGATGGCCTCTACTTTGCCACTACCACCTCTCCCTATAAGGAGAAGCAATGCTCTGCATTAATGGCCTTGCCCCTCGATCTGCGTCGGGATATACGGACTGCTGATATAACCACGTCGCTACGCTCGGGGACAACCGCTATGTCACTGGCCCTGGATACCATTAAAGCCGGAACGGCAAATAGCATCTTGGTAACCGCTGCTGACAGCCGCATGGCAGCCCCGGGCGGCATGCTGGAGCAGGGCCTGGGCGATGGCGCTGCTGCCCTTCTTCTGGGCAGGGACAATGTCATTGCCGAGATTAAGGAGAGCTATTCCATATCGGATGAGCTGGCGGGGACCTGGCGTTCTGAGAGCGACACCTTTGTGCGCGCCTGGGAAGACCGCATGGTGCTGGACGAGGGGTACTCCAAGGTTTTACCCGAGGCCATATCCGGCTTGATTAGTAAGTGTGGCCTCTCGCCCAAGGACCTCACCAAGGTCGTTTTCGACCCCTCTGGCGATGTAAGGAGGCACGGCCGTGCGGCGGCGGCGCTCGGCTTCGACCCCTCTCAGCTCCAGGACCCGTTTAGCATATTTATGAGCGTGGGTATAACCGGCTGTGCCATGGCCCCCATGATGCTGGTAAGCGCCCTGGAGGAGGCCAAGCCGGGAGATAAGATACTCTTCGCCGGATACGGAAATGGCGCCGATGCGTTTCTTATGGAGGTAACCGAAGCCATAGAAAAGCTGGGAGAGCGACGCGGTATGAGGAAGAACCTACAGTCCAAGTATATGCTGGAAAAGTACAACGACTATCTTCGCTGGCGTGACCTGGTCCCGCTGGAAGCGGCGAGGAGGCCAGAGAAGCAGCACATCAAATTATCAGCTATCTGGCGGGAGCGGAAGGTGCTCCTCGGTCTCTGGGGAGTAAAGTGCAGGCGATGCGGCACCCCGCAGTATGACAACGGTGCTATGGGCACATCGCCTATACGCGTCTGTGCCATGTGCCAGGCGCAGGACGATTTTGAGGACTATAACTTTGCTGGAAGAAAGGCCAGGGTCTTCAGCTTCACCC
>DAOUEU010000097.1:0-20531 GCA_034430255.1 Dehalococcoidia bacterium
GGCTCAGAATTTGAGGCCGTCTTTGAGGAGGAGTGCCGCAGGAGAGACATCAGGCTCTTTGTCCTGCCACCGCGCTCACCAAAGCTCAATGGGTGTGTGGAGAGAGCTCATAGAACACATACTGAAGAATTCTATGAGGTGACAGATAGTCCCTTCGATATTCCCGAATTAAGGGTAGAGCTTATGCAATGGGAGAATACATATAATAAAGTGCGGCCTCATCAGGCCTTGGGTTACCTGACTCCATTTAAGTTCGTACAATGCTGGGAAAAATCTCGAAGAGAGGAGGTCAAGTGTCACTAATGTACTGGACGAGTACAAATATTTTACAAAAGCCTCCATTTGTGGTATAATTCTTTAATGCAGGGAACTACAATTTCTTCAGCGTTTTTCTTTTAGGTTTCGCCAAGGCTTTGCTTTAGCTGGGGCGAAACTTCCTTTTTATATTGGAGGCCGCGATCAGTACAGATATAAAAAATAGCCAAAAAGGAAACAACGAATACAATGCCGAAGACATCATGGTGCTGGACGGCATGGAGGCGGTGCGCCGGCGCCCGGGGATGTATATCGGGAGCACCGGACAGCGCGGGCTGCACCACCTGGTGCAGGAGATCGTCTACAACAGCATAGATGAGGCATTGACCGGCGCCTGCGACAGGGTGGAGGTGACCATATTCGAGGACGGTCGGGTGGCGGTCGCCGATAACGGGAGGGGGATCCCGGTTGAGGTGCACCCGGTAACCAGAACCTCAGCTCTTGAGGCAGTGATGACCGTGCTTCACGCCGGTGCCAAGTTCGGCGGCCGGGGCTATACCGTGTCCGGCGGGCTCCATGGGGTAGGAGCCTCGGTGGTAAACGCCCTCTCCTCCGAGCTCCAGGTGGAGGTGAAGCGGGGCGGCAAGCGCTACCGGCAGGAATACCGCCGCGGCGTGGCCCAGAACTCGGTTGAGGTGGTAGGAGAGGCCACGGACACGGGTACAGTCACCACCTTCCTTGCTGACCAGGAGATATTCGGCAACATTAACTACGACTTCAACGCGCTGGCGCAGCGCTTCCGCGAGATGTGCTACCTAACCAAAGGGGTGGAAATTCACTTCGAGGATAAAAGGTCGGAACGGGAGGTAACCTTCTACTTTGAAGGGGGAACCGCCAGCTTTGCCCGATACCTCAATAAGAATCGGCCGGTGTTACATGAGCCAATCTATATCTCAAAGACGGTGGGCGGAACCGAGGTGGAGGTAGCACTGCAGTACAATGAGGGCTTCGCAGAGACCGTACTCAGCTTTGCCAACTGCATCAATACCGAGGACGGAGGCACACATCTTACCGGGTTCCGCACCGCCATAACCCGCGTCATCAACGACACCGCCCGAAATATTAAGCTTCTCAAGGAGGATGAGGCTAATCTGATCGGCGATGACACCAGGGAGGGGCTGGTGGCCATTATCAGCGTCAAGCTGGCCGAGCCCCAGTTTGAGGGGCAGACAAAGGCCAAGCTCGGTAACCCGGAGACAAAAAACCACGTGGAGTCTGCGATAGTGGATGGGCTCGCCCAGTACCTCGACGAGCATCCAGTAGAGGCCAAGCGGATCGTGGAGAAGTGTCTCACCACGGCACGTGCCCGGGAGGCGGCGCGCAAGGCGCGTGACCTGGTGCTCAAAAAGAACTCCCTGGAAGCGGGCACCCTGCCCGGCAAGCTGGCCGATTGCTCTGACAAGGACCCTGCGCAGTGTGAGATATATCTGGTAGAGGGTGAGTCAGCGGGCGGCTCTGCCAAGCAGGGTAGGGACCGACGCTTTCAGGCGATCCTCCCCTTGAAGGGCAAGATACTTAACGTGGAGAAGGCCTCTCCGGAGAAGATGCTGGCCCATGAAGAGATCCGCATCATCATCACCGCACTGGGTATCGGCATCGATAAGCAACTGGATCTCTCCAAGCTGCGCTACCACCGCGTTATCATCATGACCGATGCCGATGTCGACGGCGCCCATATCCGCACCCTGCTGCTCACCTTCTTCTTCCGCCACATGGTGGACCTTATCAGCAGCGGCCATCTCTACATCGCCCAGCCTCCCCTATATCGACTGGCTGACGGGAAAAAGGCAGAGTGGATCTACTCCGAGGCTGAAATGGAGCGCTCCATCGCCAAGAAGGCTTTCGAGGAGCTCACCGTCCGCTCAACAGATGGCTATAGTACTTACAAGGGAACCAAGATAGGCGACCTATTGGATTCACTCAGGGGGCTGGAACAGGGGCTCGCTGCCCTGGAGAGGGAAGGCATACCGCGGCAGATAAGCGCCATTCTGCTTGTGAACGAGGAGTCCTTCCAACGCCTTGACCTCTCCAGGAAGGAAAGCATGCAGCAGATAAGCAGGTGGCTTGAGGAATCCGGATATCCCACCAGCTTATGCCTGGATGATGCCGACGATGAATACTGGATTGAGATTGAATTCAAGGAGCATAAAATAAGGCTGGACAAGCGCATGCTTGAGCACGCTGCCCTTCATAGCTGCTTCAATGCGTATCCGCAGGTCAAGCGCCTTACCAACAACAAATCATACACCATTGTTAAGAAGGGCAGAGAGCTCGGTAATGATATTCCCTGGTATGAGCTTGCCGGGGTGCTCCAGAAAAGCGCTGACCGGTCAGGAATAGCGCTCCAGCGCTACAAGGGACTGGGGGAGATGAGCGCCCAGCAGCTGTGGGAGACCACGATGAACCCGGAGACCAGGACCTTATTGCAGGTCAGCGTAGAGGATGCGGTCAAGGCGGACAAGATATTCGAGACCCTCATGGGTGATGAGGTACCTCCCCGCAAGGCCTTCATACAGGCCCACGCCAAGAGCGTCAGGAACCTGGATATTTGAGGCCCCGCTTGCGCTCCTAGCAGCGATTTCGTATCCTCTTCACGGGTGATGCTATCATGACAAACAGTAAGCGCGGTATGAACAGAATAAGACCGACACAGAGCCTGCCTGCCCTGATCCAGAAGCTCTGGTGCTCCTGGGCTTCATACTCATCTACTGCCCCTTCAAGTATGCTGTCAAAGATCTGATCCTCTGATGGACACATTTCCGCTCTCCCGTTGTTGATTATTTAGTTAGTTATTCAGTGCTAATATCGCCCGCTGCGTCCGCATGCAGGATTGCGGTGAAATCGTAGCCGCGCCTGCGCAACTCATCGCTACCGCCTTGATGTCGGTCCAGAAGAGCCACTACCTTGACCACCCGGCAGCCTGCCTCCTCCACTGCCTTTATCGCACTCAGGGTGGAACCTCCTTTGGTGATTACATCCTCGACGATAGCCACGCTGGAGCCCTCTTGGGGGATACAACCCTCTATAGCCTTCTGCGTCCCGTGCTCTTTCATTTCCCGTCTCACGATGAAGGCGGGGATTGGCTCCCCTTCCATATGGCTGACCAGCGCTACCGCAGCGACAATGGGGTCGGCACCCAGGGTAAGCCCGCCAACAGCATCTATGCCGCTATCTCTTAGAAGCTCAAAGACCAGCCTGCCGGCAAGATATGCGCCCTCCGCGGAGAGGGTAACCATCTTGAGGTCAAAGAAGTACGTGCTCTTAGCACCCGATGCGAGGGTGAAATCGCCGCGCACAAGCCCACGCTCCTTGACCAGCTCCATAAACCGCTCCCGCTGCTCCAGCATCAATTCAAACTCCCCTCTTTTTGCCCCTCACAAATTAGTCGTATGGAATGTGCGAATATATTTCCAGTTGTTGCGAGCAATTATACACAATTCAAGCATCGCCCACCTACCCTAAAAGGTATTACCTCGGGGCTAAAACTTCGTCACTTTATATTAAAAGCAATTCCCCCATCACAAAGCGGCGCGGGCCATTGCTTGTCATTCCGGGTCGTAAACAATAGTATCACAATAATGTCACGTAAGTTAAGTAAATAATGCTGTATATACGACGTCTATTTATAAAGACCTTTCTCCATGATATAGCGTTCCACCGCAGCGTGGACGAGGCCCGTTATAGAGAGGCCACTGGCAACCCGCTCCCTGATATCCGAGGAGCTTATGTCACTGAGCGGGTTCTTCAAGATGGTGATGTGCTTTGAGATCCCTGGAAGGTCCCGCTCCATTTGCTTCAGGTCTATGTCGAGGCACCCCGGGCGCCTGGCAGCCACCAGTCGGCATATGGAGATAATCCAATCCGGCTCTTTCCATTCCGGGAAACCGGCCAGGGCATCCATCCCCAGGATGAAATATAGCTCTGCATCCACGCCGAGCTCGCTCTTTAGCTCGTTAAGTGTATCTACTGTGTAGGATGGTCCCGGACGGTCTAGATCAATGCTCGCTGTGCTGAAAGACAGGTTTTCGGCGATAGCAAGCTCGGTCATCGCCAAGCGGTGCTCACCGGTGGCGATGCACCTATGCCCCTTGAGCCAGGGATCCCCCGCGGTAACAAATATCACCCGCGATAGCTCCACCTCCCGCATGGCAGCCTCGGCGATTACCATATGCCCGATGTGTACTGGGTCGAAGGTGCCCCCCAGTACCCCTATCTTAAGCAATTCCCTCCTCCACTTGAAAACATTACTAAAGTGGAAAACCCTACATACCCTTTTATTGGCCTTCTCCTATTCCCATATCATCTCCATTTCACCAAACCGCACCGTGTCTCCAGGTTTCACCCCTGCCCTTTTAAGCGCTCCGACTACCCCCATTCTGGCTAGTTGCCTCCTGATATAGCTGCGGGCCTCCGGATTTTCCAGGTCCATCCTGGCAAGCAGGCTATCCGCTCTCTCGGATGATACCAAAAAGATATCACCTTCTCTGGAAACGATCACTCTCTCCTTTTTGGGTCGGGGACGAAATACCGTTATCCCCTCGGATGGCTGCGGCGTGGGTGTGGTGTCCAGTACCTCATGCGCCTTCGCCATCAGCGAGGGCACCCCTTCGGTCGAAGCCGCGGAGATAAAAAATACCTGTGATTCCCCCTGTCCTAACTCCCTTTCCAATTCAGGGATGCGCTCCCTGACATTAGGTATATCTATCTTGTTCACCACTATAAGCTGCGGCTTCTCCGCTAGCACCGGATTGAACCGTGATAGCTCGTCATTTACCTGCTTCATATCGGCAAGGGGGCTATCTGAACTGCCGTCGAGAAGGTGAATGAGCAATCTGGTACGCTCGGCGTGGCGCAGGAAATCGTGCCCCAGTCCCAGTCCCCGGTGAGCACCCTCTATGATCCCCGGTATCTCGGCCAGCACGAAGGTGCTTTGACCGACCTCCACCACCCCTAGTACCGGCTCCGTTGTCGTGAAGGGGTATTGAGCGACCCTGGGCCGCGCCTCCGACGCTGCAGCCAAGAGAGTTGACTTTCCAACGCTGGGGTAGCCGATGATACCCACATCTGCTATCAGCTTCAACTCGAGGATTAGGGAGGTCTCCTCCCCCACCTCCCCCTTCTGAGCTATGCGTGGTGTACGGTTTGTGGAAGTTTTAAAGCGTGCATTACCATAGCCGCCTCGACCTCCGTGCGCTACCATAACCTGCTGCCTATCCTCTGTTAGGTCGGCGAGCAAACACGTTTCACCGCCAGCATTCCCGTAAATAAGTGTACCCGTCGGAACCAGGATCCTAAGGTCGCGGCCACTTCTACCATGCCTTTTCTTGCCAGCGCCGTTCTCCCCACGCTCGGCCTCAATACGCCTACCACCACGATAGAATTTTTGCAGCGTTTTCATTCCCCTATCGGCTACAATGTATATGCTGCCTCCATTACCTCCATCACCCCCATCGGGACCTCCGAATGGCACATACTTCTCATGGCGAAAGCTTACTACCCCACCGCCGCCATCCCCAGCCTTAACATCAAGCTTAACATGATCGATCAATTACGCACACCTCATGATGATTAAAATATTATATCAACAAGTTGAAATTGACAACCATAATAAGAAGAATAAGGGGTGTGTAGATGTGCAAGACAGTTACCAATTGTGAGGTGCACGCTGGTGCAAACATGGTGGGCGAGATGTGCTGGCAGAGGTGTTTGATGTGGGCAGCAAGAAACGCACATTTTTGGAGAAGGGAGTTTACATAAAAAACATCGACTTGTGCACGTTTACCCAAGGTTATGCACAGAATATGGCCGCTTCTGCACAATGGTTATGTTTTGTTGTACCTTCATGTGGGGCTTTTGGCGAAGATCTGCTCTCTTATCTCAATTGCATCGCGGCGCAACTGGGGGTTGGTATTTATCTCCAAGGAGAGTTTATCATAACCACGGAGTATGCTGGAGTGGTCTCTATTACCCAGAACCCTACCGATCTCGCTGAAGGAACTCCCAGTCTCCTCCCGTACCAGGTATATGGCGAGATGACGGGCCAGGACAGTCAGCTTGTCCCGCCGCTTGCCCGTTAGGGCTTCCGGTTCGAGATCGAAGTACCTGGCGACATTGGCGATTATGAGCGCTGGAGTTATGGAGCGGCGGGGCGCTGTCTCGGGGAACTCGGCTAGCGCTTGTGATGCCAGCTCAATGGTAAGGGGTGCCTTGGAAAGGCGGGAGTAGGCCACAACGCGATTCAACGAACCTTCGAGCTCGCGAATGCTCTTCTGAACCTTGCGGGCGATGAAGTCAATTACCTCCAGTGGTACCGATATCTTATTCTCCTCTGCCTTGGCTTGAAGTATGGCCAAGCGTGTCTCTATGTCGGGAGGCTGGACATCGGCGATGAGCCCCCATCCGAAACGGGAGCGCAGTCGGTCCTCAAGCAGTGGCATGGACTTGGGGGGGCGGTCGCTGGTTAGCACGATCTGGCGGCTGGCATTGTGTAGGTCATTAAAGGTGTGGAAGAAGCCCTCCTGCGTCTGCTCCTTCCCGATAATGAATTGGATGTCATCGATTAACAGAACATCAACACTGCGGTACTTCTGGCGGAATTCCTCCGTCTTCTGCTCCCGGATAGCTTTAATGAACTCATTGGTAAACTGCTCGGTGCTCACGTAGAGCACGCTTAGCTTGGTTTTGGAAACTAAGGACCCTATGGCGTGAAGCAGGTGGGTCTTCCCCAGGCCGACGCCGCCGTAGATAAATAGTGGGTTATAGACATGACCCGGCTTGTCCGATACCCCTAGTGCGGCGGCATGGGCCAGTCGATTGCAGTTACCAACGATGAAGGATTCGAAGGTGTACTTGGGATTAAAGTGGTTGGATCCCGTTTTGCGGTTGCTCGTACCAGCCGCTGGTTTGCCGTTCACCGTGGACCTGGCCGTAGTGCTTTGTGCTCGAATTTGAAACCTGACACTCACCCCATCCCCAATAATGCCGATGAGGGTCTTCTGGATAAGCGAGGTCAGTCGCTTCTCAAGCCACTCAATGGAGAAGGTGGATGGCACGCCAACCACAAACTGATCCCCCTGATAGCTCAAGCCGACGGTGTCTTTTAGCCAGGTGTCATAATTTGTCCTCGATAGCTGTAACTGTAGCTCCCCCAGTGCCGCTTCCCATATATCCTTGGCCGACTCCTTAACCAGCATCCTTGTCACACTCCTTAATCCATAGTGGCACAAAAGATAAGGGCCCTTCGTAATCACCATTTCAGCGATGTACCCGAGGCCGGTAGGTCGGCCGGAATCGGGAGCACTGATATTTAAGGTCGCCTGAGTCTTAGAGAGTTCTATTAAAGATGTCGGAAGGCGCAACAGAAACATTACCAAGAAATGCACCCCGGGGTCAATATGTTTTTGCACCAATTCTGCCCCGATTTTCGTTAACTTTTTTGCCCCATTTTTAAACCTCCAATACCATTTTTACGAACAATCGCCTTAAAATTAATTGGTCTTTTTTTGGATGGTGGCTAGAATGAATAGTGCTTCCATGATAGAATATCCTTGCTACGATGCGCATCGTTTTTATGGGTGCTCCCCAGTTCGCCGTGCCGGCCTTGGAGCGGCTTATCTCTGGCGAGCACCGGGTAGTCGCTGTGTACACTCAGCCGGATAGGCCGGCGGGGCGCGGGCGCGTGCCATCCTTACCTCCGCTTAAGCGGGCGGCCCTGGAACATGGGCTTGAGGTGCGCCAGGTTGATAGCTTTGCAGAGGCTGATGCCGTCGCCTCACTTGCGGAGCTCAGCCCCGATGTTATCGTGGTTGCCGCCTTTGGCCAGATCCTGCCTCCCCGGGTGCTCGCCGTCCCGCCCTTCGGCTGCATCAATCTGCACCCATCGCTGCTACCCAGGCATCGCGGACCCACCCCCATCTCGTCGTCGATCCTGGCCGGCGATGAGTGGACCGGCGTCTCCATCATGCTCATTGATGAGGGCGTCGACAGCGGCCCTATCTTAGCCCAGCGTAGGGTGTTAATCGCACCGCAGGACACCACTGACTCCCTGACCGATAAACTGTCACAGGTCTCCGCCCAGCTCTTGGAGGAAACGCTCCCCCGATGGCTCTCCCGCTCGCTTACCCCTCAGCCGCAGCCGGAGGAGGGAGCCACCTATACCAGGCTTATATCCAAGAGAGATGGTAATATCGACTGGCATACCCCGGCGGTTCATATAGAGCGCATGGTGCGCGCTTATTACCCCTGGCCCGGCTGCTATACCACCTGGCGGGGGAAGATGCTCAAGATAGTGTTGGCAACCCCGATAACTGGGGAGAGGGGAGAGCCTGGAAGGGTGCTCACGCTCCCCCGGGGTGAGGTCGGTGTGCAATGCGGGGAGGGGATACTCAGGTTGCAGAGGCTTCAGCTCGAGGGGAAGCGGGGGATGGCTGCCGATGAGTTCCTGCGGGGGAAGCGTGATTTTGTCGGCTCGCTGCTTCCCTGTTAAAAATTGGCTGATACTTAGAGCCAGTGTCCCTATCTATGTGGTCCCTGAGAGCGATCTGGTCTGGCTAAGCAAAGCCTCTAGTAACTATACCCTGTTATCTCTGGACGGATGGTCTGTCGGTGGGGTTATTCCGATTTCTCCTCACCCTCAGCCTCCACCTCGGCCTCCCCCTCACCCTCCACCTCACCCTCTTCAACCGCCGCCTCCTCAATTTCCTCAATCAGTTTCTCGACTTTGCTCTCCATCATCTTGACCACCACCTGGTCTGGATCGGTTAGCACCTCAACCGCCTCGTCCACCGCGATGTCCCGCACGTGAATAGCCTGGTCGATCTCCTCGAGCACGGTGAGATCTACCTCGATATTTCGTGGCAGGTCAGCGGGTAGGGCTTCTACCTCGAGCGAGGTCAGGTTCTCGATTAGTATGGCGCGGGTGGTCTTGGCTGCCGGGGCCTCGCCTGTGAACAGAAGCGGAACCTCAGCCTTCACCCTGTGGGTCATCTCCACCTGAAAAAAGCCTACGTGCAGCAGGTCGCCGGTTAAAGGGTGGCGCTGGATATCGCGGATCATCGCCATACTTGGCTTCCCGGCACCATCGACTTTGAGGGCTATCAGGGCATTGCGGCCCACCTTGGCGATGAGCCGCTTCAGCAGCGAGGTCTCTACCTGGAGGGAGAGGGATTCGATATTGGGTCCGTAGAGGTTGACTGGGGTGAGCCCTTCACGGCGAAGGAACCTCACCTTCTTTCCAAGAATATCCCTACGGCTAACCTTCAGTTCATCCCGATTCACTTCTACCCCCTAGGCAATGCTCACTACATTATACAACTACCCCGGCATTGGCGTCCAGTGTCTATACCCGTCCGGTACGCTGTAGAAATCTCACTCCCTTTCCAGACTCTTGAGATCGCAGTGGGAGTACCAAGCCCAGGTAAAATCAACCCCCCGTTTATAAAGGCATAAAGGGCCGCAGACCGTTGCCTGTCACTACGAGCTATGCCCCGAGTTAAGCTACGGGGTATCGAAGGGGTGGCGAAGATTCTGAACCTGGAGCCAGTTTCAAAATAACAGGGGTTTACAACGCTTCGCGGAGTGGAAATCCACGAAGTTATGGGTCAACCATCTGTCCTAAACCATCAATAGTCACTGTTTGACACCCCAATCAGGTTACAGTATAATCGTAGAATGCCAAAGCGGACCTACCAGCCGAAAAAGATCCCCAGAAAGCGAAAGCACGGCTTTCTAGAGCGCATGAGCACCCGTGGTGGTCGTGCCGTGCTGCGGAGGAGGAGGCTCAGGGGCCGCAAGCGGCTCACGGTATAGTTATAATGAAAGCGGAGCGACTTGCCGGGAGAAGGGAGTTTGAGGCGGTTTTCACCGGGGGTAGATCCTGGGCGAATAATCTGGTGGCTTTGCGGGTGCTACCCAATGGATCGGAGTCAAATCGCTATGGTTTTGCCGCGGGAAAGCGATTGGGCGGGGCGGTTGTGCGCAATCGGGTGAGGAGGCGGCTGCGGGAGGTGGTGCGGCTCACTCCGATGAGAGGAGGCTGGGATATGGTGTTCATCGCACGACAGACCGCTGCCCAAACCGATTACCGTGCCCTGAGGAAGGCCACTGAGGAACTACTGGCTCGAGCGCAGCTGCTGGGTGGCGGGAACGGATGAAGAGGATTGCTCTGGGCTTAATCAGTGGTTATCAGGGTACCATTTCACAGGTAACCGCTCACTCCTGCCGTTTTGTGCCCACTTGCTCACAGTATACCTACGAGGCAATCGAAAAGTATGGGCTGTTGCGGGGGGGGTGGATGGGAGCAAAGCGCCTCGCTCGTTGCCATCCGTTAAATCCAGGTGGGTTTGACCCGGTGCCTTGATGCCCCGAGTAACCGCCGCCAGGAGGTTTTAGTGACGAAACCGAAGGCTTATTTAATAATGCTTGCTTTGCTTGCTCTGGGGGGTCTGCTCCTTTCGGGTTGTTCTGCTGCGATGATGAGCACCACCGGGACGGGCTGGTCTGGACCGGTGGTGGAGGATAATGTCCTCTATGTGGGCACCGCCGGTGGGAAGTTGGCAAGCTATAATCTATACAGTGACCCCCGGCCGTATGCTGATGAGTGGTGGCGGTTTCCGCCAGCGGGTGAGGCCGGGATTGGAGGGGGAGAGGGTGGCGGTGGCTTCCTCGCCTGTGTCCCCACGACGACAGCGGTCATCTACAGCAACCCCGTTGTGGATAGTGGCATGGTCTATATCGGCGCCTATGATGGCAGGGTCTATGCTGTAAACTCCACCAGTCGCGTCGCCGGGTACTCTTTCCCCGAGGAGTCAGCCGGGGAGTGGGTCTACCCCAGGGAGGACAGCATTGGCTATATCGTAGGCAGCCCAGTGGTCGCCGGCGGCATACTCTATATCGGTTCTGCCGATGGCAATCTCTATGCCATTGACACCGCCACCGGGAAGCTGGCATGGGACATGCCCGTCTATGAATCCGGTGATGGTATATGGGCCACCCCGCTGGTTGATGGTGGCGTAGTCTACATCGGCAGCTTTGACCATAATCTCTATGCTTTAAATGCCACGGATGGCACGATGCTCTGGGCATTCGAAGCGAAAGGTGCGATCGTCGCTACACCGCTTATATACAACGGTACCATCTACATCGGCTCCTTCGACCACATATTCTACGCCATTAACGCCAGCACGGGTAAGGCTAAAGAGGGCTTCACCCCCTTCCATGCGGACAACTGGTTTTGGGGTAAGGCGGTGGCCTATGATGGTACCATCATTGCTGGCAGCCTGGATGGTCGGGTCTATGCCCTTGATGCCGAAAGCGGAGAACCTAAGTGGGAATATGAGATCGGGGGGTCGATCCGAGGCGACCCCGCCCTGATTGATGACCTGGCTATATTCGGCTCCGATAACGGCAGGGTCTATGCTGTAAACGCTTCTAATGGGCAGGAAGCCTGGCATTACCCCACGGGGGAAGATTACTTTGGTCCCATTCGTGCATCCCTTTATGCCGGGGATGACGAGGTCTATATTCATGACACGCAGAACTACAAGATTTTCGCTCTGGGGGCGGAGCACGGCGAACTGTTATGGAGCGTGTCCACTCTCGAGTGAGCATGTTAGAGAGTATTCCTGATGAGTAGAAACCGCCTGATACTAATCCTCATTGCCGCTGCGGTGATCGTCCTTTCATTAACCTACGGGCTTGTCAACACCTTTGACCTTATCCTGCTCGAGCCCATGCTCAATTTCATGATCCTGGTCTCCAATGCTTTATTCAATAGCTTTGGCCTGGCTATCATCATCCTGGTCGTCGTTGTGCGCCTGCTGATGACGCCCCTAACCCTGAGGCAACTGCACCACACCCGGGCGATGACCCTGATAGGGCCGAAGGTGAAGGAGCTCCAAAAGAAGTACGCCAAGGATAAGAAGAAGCTCCAGCAGGAGATGGCGAATGTGTATAAGGAGAGCGGTGTGACCCCCATGGGCTGCCTGGGGCCCATGCTCATTCAGCTTCCCATCTGGATCGCCCTCTATCGCTGCATCTATGCAGCGCTGGCGACAACCCCCGAGGCCCTTCTGGGTCTCTCAGACCATCTCTATTCCCTGTCGGCGATTCATCAGGCGGTTCCCCTAAATGGGGATTTCCTCTGGCTCAACCTGGCCCAGCCTGATGTGCCTCCCCATGGGTATTTCATCATGCCCGTTCTGGTAGCGGTCTCGGTGTGGGTGCTGCAAAAGATGTCCGCCGTGCCCTTACCGGACCAGCAGCAGCAGTCGATGAACAAAATGATGATCTGGATGATGCCCCTTATGTTTGCATTTTTTAGCCTTGCCTTCCCCAGTGGGCTGGCGCTGTTCTGGGTGATATCCAATATAATTGGTATTGCAACGCAGTACTATATCACCGGGTGGGGCTCGCTCTTCGTGAAAGCCCCGGCGGCGGCACCAAAGGAGGCTATCGAGAAGAGCATAGAGACACCCGAGGCGGCCATGCAAGAGGAGAAATTGGCTGCCGAGAGGGTGAAACAACAAGAGAGGGTGGCGCATGGAAAGTCTCGAGACAAGCGCAAAGACCGTGGAAGAAGCCGTCGAACTGGCACTAGAAAAACTCGGCGCAAGTCGTGAAGAAGTGGAGGTGGTAGTCCTAAAAGAGGGAAAGCCGGGAATTTTCGGTTTTGGCGGTGAGGATGCAACGGTCAGGGTACTCAGGCGGCAATCTGACGAATTAAAGCAGGAGGCGGCCACCCTGGCCAGGCAGATGCTGGAGAAGCTTCTTTCCCTGATGAGGGTATCGGCCTCCATAGACATAGTAGATGAGAAAGAGACATCTCAAGAGGAGCGAGCCCCTATCGGCCTGGAGATCAACGGCGATGATCTGGGCATTCTAATCGGGAGGAGGGGTCAGACCCTGGCCTCGCTGCAGTACCTGGTCTACCTTATGGTGAGCCATCAGTTGAAGGCTCGTGTAAGTATGACCATAGATGTAGCAGGATATCGGGAGCGCCGCAAGGAGGCGCTCAGGAATCTGGCGTGGCGCATGGCGGAGCGTGTTATGGCAACCGGGCAGACGGTGCCGCTGGAGCCGATGCCGGCAAGCGAGCGCCGCATCATTCACCTGGCGCTCCGGGACTACCACGGGGTTATCACACAGAGTGTCGGCGAGGGTGATTATCGTAAGGTGACCATCCTCAAAGGGGAGTAGTTTGAGCCTTTGGGGGAGAGTCGCGTGCTTATAAAGGTGTTTGAGGAAGGTTGAAAAGGCGAAGACGGAGAAGAGTAAGAGGGAGAGGGCGCTTAGCGAGTCTGGTATGGTGAGAGCAGATGCGACCTGCCTTCTGAAAATCACTCCCGAGCTGCTAACCGAACGCGACGGTCTTAGGCGTCAGTAGGCTTGGCCGGCCTCGTCAGCCGTTATAGCGACGAGAGCATGAAGTGTGCTTTGATAAGAGCCCCGATGGTGGGGAATTAGGGTGGTACCGCGGGCATGAAGCCCGTCCCTTGTGGGCGGGCTTATTTAGATTAAGAGAGGCCATATCTACCCAACTGGTGAGAACATAATGTTTGAGCAGGGGCAAAAAGGCGAGGAGATGTTCCGGCAGGTGCCGGGCAGGATAGATTTTCCTGAGATGGAGAAGCGCATCCTAAAGTTCTGGAGGGAAGAGCGCATCTACGAACGGAGCGTTGCGGAGCGAGAAACCTCTCCCCTCTTTGTCCTTTACGAGGGGCCGCCTACCGCAAACGCAAGCCCCGGGGTGCACCATATCCTTTCTCGGGTGTTCAAGGATGTCATCCCCCGCTATAAGACGATGAAGGGGTACTGCGCCCCGCGGAAGGCGGGCTGGGATACCCACGGGCTGCCGGTGGAGCTGGAGATAGAGCGGGAGCTGGGTTTCTCCTCAAAGGCGGAGATCGAGGCCTATGGGGTTTCCCGTTTTAATGAGCGCTGCCGGGAGAGCGTGTTTCGCTATCAGCGGGAGTGGGAGGAGGTGACCGAGCGTATCGGTTTCTGGCTCGACATGGATCACCCGTATGTAACGCTGGATAATAATTATATCGAGTCCTGCTGGTGGGTGATTAAGCAGCTTTGGGAGAAGGGGTTTATCTATCAGGGCTACAGGGTCACCCCCCACTGCCCCCGGTGTGGCACCTCGCTATCGTCCCATGAGGTAGCCCTGGGCTACGAGGAGACCGATGACCCCTCGGTTTATATTAAGTTCCTGCTTGACCCTGTATCATTGATGGGGACACCGCTTGAGCAGCGCCTTGATGACTTCGTTTCCAAACCTGCCTACCTGCTTGCATGGACTACTACTCCTTGGACGCTGCCGGGCAACACTGCCCTGGCGGTAGCACCAGATGCCGAATATTCAGTGATGGAGGGTGAGGGCGACTATCTTGTAATGGCTTCGTCAATGGTAAGCATAGTTGGGCTCGAAGGTTATCAAGAGGTGGTCAGGGTAAAGGGCTCCGATATCGCCGGCCTGCAGAATGGGTTGAGATACAAACCGCTTTATAATCCCGATGAGTACGGAGTGGAGCGAAGGCGCTTTCGGGGATACGATCTATTGTTGCAAGAGCCAGATGGCGAACTTACCTACCCCGTTACCGATGCAGACTTCGTCTCCCTAGTAGAGGGCACCGGGATCGTACATATTGCGCCCGCCTTCGGTGATGTGGACTTCGGGGAGGGCCTTTCCAGTGGCCTCGATTTCGTGCGGGATTATGTCGATCTGCAGGGTATCGTCCGGGGCACCTATCCCTTCGCCGGGCGCTTTGTCAAGGAGGCCGACGAACTCATCTTAGAAGACCTCAAATCAAGGGGGCTTCTCTATCGTCGCGAGACCATCCGCCATACTTACCCCTTCTGCTGGCGCTGCGCAACCCCACTCCTCTACTACGCAAAGCCCTCCTGGTATATAAAAACTACGGCGAAGAAGGACAGGCTTATCGCTGGGAACGAGGAGATCAACTGGTATCCAGAGCATATCAAACGTGGGCGCTTCGGCGACTGGCTGGAGAACAATGTGGACTGGGCCTTCTCCCGCGAGCGCTACTGGGGAACGCCGCTCCCCGTCTGGCGCTGCGACCTCTGTGGCGAATACGATTGCATCGGCAGCGTTGCCGAGCTAAAAGGCAAACCGGGGCTCGCTGGCCTGGAAGAGCTGTTAGACCTTCATCGCCCCTTTGTAGATAATATATCTTTTGAATGTCCCAAGTGTAAGGGCGGAAAGATGAGCCGCCTGCCCGATGTCCTCGATGCCTGGTTCGATTCGGGGGCGATGCCGGTGGCACAGTGGCACTACCCCTTCGAGAACAAGGAATTCTTCGAGAGGTTCTTCCCCGCCGACTACATCTGCGAAGCGGTAGACCAGACCAGGGGCTGGTTCTACACCCTTCACGCACTCTCCACCCTGCTCTTCGACCGCCCCTGCTTTAAGAACGTCATCTGTCTGGGTCATATCCTGGATGACAAGGGTGAGAAGATGAGCAAGTCCAGGGGGAACGTGGTTGATCCCTGGACGGTGCTCGATAATCAAGGTGCCGATGCCCTGAGGTGGTATCTATTGACCTCGTCGCCAGCGGGCAGCGTACGCCGCTTCTCTGCGGAGCTGGTGGGCGAGGCGCAAAGGAGGTTTATCCGCACCCTGTGGAATACATACTCATTCTTCGTGACCTATGCTAACATCGATAAGTTCAACCCACGCGCCGCAGGCAATTTACCTGAAAGAGCTGACCTTGACCGCTGGATCCTCTCCGAGCTGAACCAGCTCATCGCCGATGTCACCGCCGCCCTGGAGGGCTATGATCCCACCGAAGCCGGGCGCCGCATTCAGGACTTTGTGGATGACCTCTCCAACTGGTATGTGAGGAGGAGCCGGCGCCGTTTCTGGAAGAGCGAGAGCGATGCCGATAAGCTGTCGGCGTATAACACCCTCTATGAATGCCTGGTCACCCTTACAAAGCTTCTCGCCCCGCTCATCCCATTTGTCGCCGAGGAGATGTACCGGAATCTAGTGGCCTTGCACGACCCAAACGCCCCCGAGAGCGTGCACCTCGCCCGGTTCCCCGTCGCCGATATGGGTAGGGTGGATGAGCAACTGGCTCAGGACACACGCTTCGCGATGAAGGTAGCACGTCTGGGTCGGGCGGCCAGGAGCAGTGCCGGCATCAAGGTGCGTCAGCCACTGGCACTGGCAAGGGTGATAGTGGGTAAAGGATCACTGAGGGGGATAGGATCCCTGGGGGCGACCGAGCCTCAGGTTCTTGAGGAGCTGAATGTAAAAAGAATTGAGTTTGAGGAAGATGACGCTGTTTTAAAACGCCTTGCTGATGAGAGAAAGATCGAAGTGGCTGAAGAAGGTGGCCTTAAAGTAGCCATCGACATAGAGATAACACCCGAGCTTGCTGACGAGGGGATGGCGCGGGAGCTGGTGCACCGTCTCCAGACGATGAGGAAGCAGGCCGGATTCGACATCGCCGACTATATTTACACCTACTACCAGGGCGGTGAAAGTTTGAAGCGTATGATCGAAAAACACGCTGATTATATAAAGCAGGAGACCCTCTCCCGCGAGCTAACCGCAGGGGTTCCTGGGGATGCCTACCGGGAGAGCCACAAGATAGCCGGCGAAGAGGTGTGGCTGGGGGTGAAGCGGCAGGACTAGCTGCGCGGCCTTTCCACCAGCTTGGCTGAGGTGGTAGTCTCCATGGTGCCGCGGAAATAGGTGATCTCGATAGTATCGCCGATATCGTGGTCGCGTATAGCCAAAATAACGTCATCGGCGGCGGTCACCTCTTCGCCATCGATGCGGGTGATTACGTCGTAAGCTCGCAGCCCAGCCTGCTCCGCCGGGGTTCCGGGGACAACCTGGTAAACCATGCCCCCTTCGTTGGTGGCCAGGTTGTAGCTGCTGGCGATGGCCGGGGTTACGGTGACCAGCGATACACCGAGGTAGGGCCGTGACACATAGCCCTTGGCGATAATTTCCGCGGCTACGGGGCCAGCGGTATTGGCACTGACGGCAAAGCCAACGCCGGAAACCTCGACAGCGGTTATCTTGGCGGTATTGATGCCCACCACCTCGCCCTGCAGGTTGATGAGCGGGCCCCCGCTGTTTCCCGGGTTGATGGCGGCATCGGTCTGGATGACATCGTAGAGTGACCAGCCGCTCTCAGACTGGATGGTGCGTCCCAGGGCACTTATCACCCCCACGGTGACCGTTGGCCCACCCTCGAGGGCCAGGGCATTTCCTATTGCCACCACCCACTGGCCAACCATGATCCCGCTCGAGTCGCCAAATGTAACTGTGGGCAGATCGTCACCATCGATCTTTATCACCGCCAGGTCGGTGAGAGGGTCTGTGCCTACCAGTGAGGCATCGAAGTTTCTGCCATCGGGGAGGGTAACCTCTATGCTTTCTGCTCCTTCCACGACGTGGTTATTG
This sequence comes from Dehalococcoidia bacterium, assembly GCA_034430255.1. Taxonomy (GTDB): domain Bacteria; phylum Chloroflexota; class Dehalococcoidia; order E44-bin15; family E44-bin15; genus DATKYK01. The sequence goes on from DAOUEU010000097.1 coordinate 17,753, forward strand.
GTAAGGATGTAGCCGCTTTCATCGATGATAACACCCGACCCGGCCTGCTCCGATGGCACCGGCTGGAAAAAGATGTTATAGCTAACAGTTCCCACTACGATGGAGACCACCGCCGGCTCTACCGCCTCCACCACTTCAGTGATGGATGGCAGCGAGAATGGCTCGGTTGTATTTGACGCCGTGGTAGGGGAGGGCGATGGCAGTGGCGTAGCGTGGTTCTCATCGGTGGAGGCGCAGCCTGCTACCGCCAGCGCCAGAATCAGGAGCAGAGCTAATATGTAATTTCTGACCTTGGACAAGGCTACTCCTTATAAACCCATATTGACGGACTTGCCATCACTCGAGTCTATTCTAACAAGAACTCCTTCTCTGTAAAAGCCTCTCTTCTTACGCGGGGACCTGTGGCAGGTGAGTCAGTGCCTCTTTCACCTTCTCCGCGGGATACTCGAAATCTTCAAGCTTGCCCGTTAGGTAAGCATCATAGGCGGCGAGGTCGAAGTGCCCGTGTCCGCTGTGAGCTATCAGGATGGTTTTTGCTTCGCCTGCCTCCCTGCATCGAAGGGCTTCATCGATGGCTACCTTGATGTTATGACATGGCTCCGGAGCGCTGATAATGCCCTCAGTTCGGGCGAACTTAATTCCTGCCTCGAAGGTGGCGACCTGATGCTCAGCCCTGGCCTCCACGAAGCCCAGCTTGTAGAGGTGGCATATTATGGGTGCCATCCCGTGATAGCGGAGTCCTCCAGCGTGAATGGGGGAGGGGATAAAGGTATGCCCCAGGGTATACATCTTGAGAATAGGGGCAAGCCCGGCCACATCGCCAAAGTCATAGGCATAGGGTCCCTTGGTCAGGCTGGGGGCGGCCGTAGGTTCGACACAGATGATTCGAAGTCCTGGTTTTGCTCCGCTGATTTTATCTCGGACCCAGGGCAGGAACTGACCGGCAAAGTTAGAGCCGCCACCTATGTTGCCTACGATAATGTCAGGGTAGGCATCCGCCATCTCCATCTGTTTCCTGGTCTCCTCCCCGATAATGGTCTGGTGCAGCAGCACATGGTTAACCACGCTGCCTATAGAATACTTGGTATCATCACGGCTGAAGGCGTCCTCCAGGGCTTCGCTGATGGCGATACCCAGGCTTCCTGGCGAATTGGGGTCTTCCTTAAGGATGCCGCGTCCTATATCAGTTTCCTCACTGGGGCTGGCCACACAATTTGCTCCCCAGGTCTCCATGAGGATGCGGCGGTAGGGCTTCTGGTTATAGCTAATCTTAACCATGTAGACCTTGATCTCGACACCAAACATTGCGCCAGCCATGCTCAGGGCACTTCCCCACTGCCCGGCACCGGTCTCAGTGGTTATGCGCTTGACACCCTCTTTGCTGTTATAGTAACACTGGGCAACAGCCGTATTCGGCTTGTGACTGCCGGCCTGGCTTGTTCCTTCATATTTGTAGAAGATTTTTGCAGGTGTGTCCAAGGCCTTCTCCAGTCGATACGCCCGGTGCAATGCTGTTGGTCTCCAGGTGCGGTAAATAGCTTGCACTTCCTCCGGGATTTCGATCCAGCGCTCTTTGCTGAACTCCTGCTCATTTAGTGCCTCAGCGAAGAGGGGTGGTGGAAGGCGCGTAGGCTCCTTGGTAACAGGATGCAGCAATGGTGGCAGTGGCTCTGGCAAATCGGCCTGGATATTGTACCAATGGGTTGGCATATCCTTCTGATCAAGCATGTACATTGTTCTCTCCATCTTTCCCTCCTTTTTTGAATTCTTTATGTGTGACAGAGTGAATGCCTATTCCCTTTATCACCCCCTTTTCCAGCATCACGCATTAAAAAAACCCCTCCCTTCAAAGGGACGGGTATAATCCGCGGTGCCACCCTTCTTGCCCTCTCCTCCCTCTGGGGGGAGGAGAGAGGCCGTCTCATTTTAAAGCACGGAGATAATTTGCTCCGCTTACCTCCATGCCCTGGGCTCTGGTAACGGGGCCCTTCCGTCAAAGCCTACTCCCTCATCGGACAGGGTTTCGGTTTGCAGCTCCCAAGTCCATTCACCCTCCGTGCCAGCATCGGCTCACACCTAACCCGACTCTCTGTGCCTCGCTGGGGGGCTACTAGTCTTGTTCCCAGCCTTTTTTATGTGGAAATTTGAAAGTATGGCTTTCGCCGTGGGCTATGTATGCCCCCAGCTTAGCGCTATACCAGATTTACAAGAATATACCACGGCTACTAATTTGTCAACCCTGCGAATACAACTCTTGCTGCGTTATATTTATAGCGAGGAGGGCATGGAGGGCTTTTCACTAATTCTGGCTATAGGAGTAACTTGGCATGAGTTGCCACTCGCTCAGCGGCCAGTAAATGAGCCACGTCCTACCGATGATGTTTTCGCTGGGCAGGACGCCCCAAACATGAGAATCAGTGCTGTGGTTTCGGTTATCGCCGAGGACGAAGTATTCATCCTCGAGCAGCACTAGGGGGCCATAGGTATAGGTAGGCTCCTCCTTGATATAGGGCTCGTCCAGTGGGAACGTTTCGCCGTTGACATCGGTTATATAAACCTGCCCATCCCTTACCTCCACCTCCTCTCCGGGCAAAGCGATCACCCGTTTTACGAGCGTGCGGTCCGGGTCCTGGGGGGAGTCAAATATAATAACATCGCCGCGCTGGGGGTCACCGAACCAGTAGTATGCCTTGATCACCATTACGCGTTCATTGGTGCTTAGGCTGGGCTCCATGCTCTGACCCTCTACTATGCGGCTCTCCAGTGTAGCCTGAACGCC
>DAOUEU010000098.1:0-38820 GCA_034430255.1 Dehalococcoidia bacterium
GTCTTCTCCTCCCTGCCCGAGCCTCGGCATTGGTGGCAGGGCTTGGTGATAATACTCCCCTCACCCCCGCAGCGGCTGCAAGTGGTGGTATTTACGAACTGTCCGAAAATGCTACGCTGCACCCGGCGCACCTGCCCCGTGCCATTACACTCGGAACAGGTTGAGGGCTGGCTACCCGGCGCAGTGCCCGCTCCGTGACACTGGGAGCAATTTTCGATACACCGGATCTCGATTTCCTTCTCACACCCGAAGACCGCCTCTTCGAAGGTGATGGTAAGTTTATAGTGAAGGTCAGCGCCCCGCTGCGGGCCACGTCTCGCCGTTGAGGTAGCTCCGCCGAAAAAGGTGTCGAAGATGTCACCGAAGCCCCGAAAGATATCGAAACCCTCGAAGCCCCTGCCAAACCCCTCACCGACATGCCCGAAACGATCGTAGGTTGCCCTCTTCTGGGGGTCCGAGAGCACCTCGTAGGCCTCGTTAATCTCCTTGAACCTCTCCGCTGCCCCATCCTCCCGGTTGCGGTCGGGGTGGTACTGGAATGCGAGCTTACGGAACGCCTGCTTTACCTTCTCGCCGGAGGCAGACCGATTAATGCCCAGGACTTCGTAGTAATCTCGTTTTACCGCCATATTTCAAGTTCCAAAGCTAAAGGTTAACATTCCATTATAATTCACTCGTGGCTATATTACAAGCGTTTGTATACGGTGGCACTGCTCGCATATGGTTGATTAGACACTGTAGGGTTGATGGCATGATTAAAATGTGACAGAAGTCGTATCAAAAGATTATCCTCTGGTAGTAAAATAAGCATGGATTTCAAAGAAGTAGTCACTGTTTAAGATGGCTAATAATCTCCATGCGCTGGAGGGAACATTAAGAAAGAGACGGTATTTTCTATTGACAAAGGGGAGAAAAAGGTAGTAAATTATTACTGTTAGCACTCTAAAGGCGAGAGTGCTAACGAGTGAGGAGTAATGTTAGCGAAGCGGACAGGGAATATACTCGATATTATCGTTGGTGAATATATCTCAATGGCCAGGCCGGTGGGTTCGGAGGCGATCGTCGAACGCCATGGTCTGGGGGTGAGTTCTGCCACCGTTCGCAACGAGATGGCACGTCTTGAGGAGGAGGGATATATTATCCGGCCTCACATATCAGGGGGAGCCATCCCTTCAGATAAGGGCTATCGCTACTATGTGGAGTCCGTGGTCCGGGAGGCAGAGGAGATCCCCCTTGATGAGCAGCGGATGCTGTCACATCTCTTTCACCAGGTGGAGCAGGAGCTATCGGAGTGGACCCATCTTGCTGCGTCCCTGCTGGCGCGCATGGTTTGCAGTGTAGCCATCGTTACCTCCCCCAAGGCACTGTCGTGCCGCATTAAGCACCTGGAGCTGGTGGCGCTTCAGGAGTCCCTCGCGCTTCTAATCCTGCTGCTACAGGAGGCGAGGCTCAAACAGCAACTGGTAGCCTTTGATGAGGTGATATCGCAGGGGGAGCTAGGCGCTATTTCCGCTAAGCTTGGCACGCTGTTTCAGGGTTTGACCGTGGCTCAACTTATGGCACAGGATGAGGTTCTTTCACCAATTGAACAGCACATTAAGAGTGCGGTTGTGCAGGTCATGGCTGAGGAGGATAGGCTGAGGTATGAGGAGCCATATGTCGAGGGACTACGTCATATATTAACCCAGCCGGAGTTTACCCATGCCCAGAATACGCTGCGCCTCGTGGAGATGCTGGAAAGCAGGGACATGGTCAGGTCACTGCTTTCAGAGATGGTGGTTGATGGCGGTGTCCGGATAGTTATTGGGGCGGAGAATCGCGAGGATGCAATGAAAGGGTACAGTATGGTGGTCACACAATATGGCGTTCCGGGCGAGGTCAATGGTGCCCTTGGCGTGATTGGCCCCACGCGAATGCCTTACGGCAGGGCAATCTCCTCGGTGCGCTATGTTGGTTCGCTTTTAAGTGAGTTGGTCACTGACCTCTATGTCGGGCCATAGGGCAATGGTGACATGGTGTGCAGGTAGACAGGGGTATTATTATGGATGAGAATGAACTTAGTGCTGAGGCAATGCCCCGGATGGGGGAAGGTGAGTCTGTAGAGGGAGAAGAAGAGGATGTAGAGTCGCTGAAAAAGGCGCTTGCTGAGGAGCAGGCCAGGGCTGAGGGCTATCTGGCCAGTTGGCAAAGGGCTCAGGCGGACTTTGTGAATTTCAAGAGACGCACTGAGCAGGAGCGAAACGAGACGGTCATGCTTGCCAATGCTGCACTTATGCTAAACCTGCTTCCCGTTCTGGATGACCTGGAGCGGGCGCTGGACAACGTCTCGGAGAAGCTTAGAAAGCTCACGTGGGTAGATGGCATCGTGCTTATATATCGCAAGCTCAAAGCGACGCTGGAGGCTAACGGGCTCAGTGAGATCAAGGCCCTCGGTGAGACATTTGACCCCAATTTTCATGAGGCGGCGCTCTACGACGATGGGGAGGAGGGGAAGGTTATCGAGGAGTTGCAGAAGGGATATATGCTTCATGATCGGGTGCTGCGCCCTGCCATGGTAAAGGTAGGCAAGGGGCTGATGGATAAAGAAGAGGAAGAAGAAACATCTCAGGAGGAAGTACAGGAGGAGAATAATGGGTAAAGTAATCGGCATTGACTTGGGAACAACGAATAGCTGTGCTGCAGTGATTGAGGCTGGGGAACCTACGGTGATCCCCAGTGCTGAGGGTGGTCGCATTACCCCGTCGATGGTGGCGGTAAGTAAGAGCGGAGAGCGGCTAACGGGGCAGGTTGCCAAGCGACAGGCAATCACCAATCCTGATAATACCATTTTTAGCATAAAGCGCCTCATGGGGCGGAAGTTCAAAGAGGAATCCGTGGAGCGTGATAAAAAGCTTTTGCCCTATAAAATAGTTGACAACAATGGTGATGCTTGGGTAGTTATGGGAGATAAAAATTATAGCCCAGCGGAGATATCGGCAATGATCTTGCAGAAAATAAAGACGGATGCCGAGGCCTACCTGGGGGGCAAGGTAACCGAGGCGGTGATCACCGTGCCTGCCTATTTCAGCGATAGCCAGCGCCAGGCAACCAAGGACGCGGGCAAGATCGCCGGGCTTGAGGTTCTCAGAATCATCAACGAGCCCACTGCGGCCTCGCTCGCCTATGGCCTCGATAAGAAGAAGGATGAGACCATTGCCGTATATGACCTGGGAGGTGGTACCTTTGATATATCCATTCTGGAGCTGGGTGAGGGCACCTTTCAGGTTAAGTCGACCAATGGTGACACTCACCTCGGCGGCGATGACTTCGATCAGAAGATCACCAACTGGCTCTGTGACGAGTTCAAGAAGGACCAGGGGATTGACCTGCGGCAGGATCGCATGGCGCTGCAACGGCTTAAGGAAGCAGCGGAGAAGGCTAAGTGTGAGCTATCCACGGTGCAGAAGACGGAGGTCAACCTTCCCTTTATCACCGCAGACGCCAGCGGCCCTAAGCATCTCAACATAGACCTTACCCGTGCCAAGCTGGAGCAACTGGTGGGCGACCTCGTCGAGAAGACTATGGCACCCTGTCGGCAGGCGCTGGAAGATGCCGGCATTAAATCGACTCAGCTTGATGAGGTGGTACTGGTTGGGGGCCAGACGCGCATGCCATTGGTACAGGAGAAGGTGAAGCAAATCTTCGGCAGGGAGCCCAATAAGGGGGTTGACCCCGATGAAGTGGTAGCCGTTGGTGCGGCAATTCAGGCAGGGGTGCTTAAGGGGGATGTTGGTGACGTGCTCTTACTGGATGTAACCCCGCTCACCCTGGGCATCGAGACCCTTGGCGGGGTGATGACCACGCTCATCACCCGAAATACTACAATCCCCACAGCGAAGAGTCAGGTCTTCTCCACCGCTGCCGATAACCAGCCCAGCGTGGAGATCCATGTGCTTCAGGGGGAGCGTAGCATGGCCGCTGACAATAAGACGCTGGGGCGGTTTATGCTCGATGGCATTATACCTGCTCCGCGGGGTATGCCTCAGATAGAGGTTACCTTCGACATAGATGCTGATGGTATTGTGAGCGTTAAGGCGCAGGACAAAGGTACGGGTAAGGAGCAGAAGATCGTAATTACAGCATCAAGCGGTCTCTCCAAGGAGGAGGTGGAGAAGATGCAGCGGGAGGCGGAGCAGCATGCTGCGGATGATGCCAAGCGCCGCGAGGAGGTGGAGACAAGAAACCAGGCCGATACCCTGGCCTATACTGCTGAAAAGACGCTCCGAGAACAAGGGGAAAAGGTGCCCGCAGACCTCAAACAGCAGGCAGAGGATAAGATCGCCCAGGTGCGCTCAGCACTTCAGGGGAGCGATATAGCTGAGGTGCAGCGCACTATGCAGGAGCTATCGGCAATATTGCAGCAGGTAGGCTCCTCTATATATCAAACGCCTCCATCTAGGGAGGGTGCTCCTCCCGGCGGGGAAGAGCCACCCACGAGCGATGAAGGTACTGTAGAGGGTGAGTTCCGCGAAGTCTAGGCATCGATTTCTTAGTCCATAGCGCTTTGTGACAATCCTGGTTTCCTTTCACACTGCGAGGGTTGTTACTATGTAAGCCACGAGGTTTACTCTTGATATAGATAGAAGATGGGGCGGGGGACTATCCTCCGCCTTTTTACTTATGATCTGTGGGTTATTCGCTGAGCGCTGCTCTTTCCGTTATTTCGAGGATCATGATTAAGGATTAGGTAGCTGCTGACTTCAGCCGATGCTTCGGCCCAAGTCGGGATCGCACTGATGGGGGGGACCCGTTGCTGTTAATGACAACCTGCTAAGCGAGAGACTGAATAGATATAAAACATGAAGTTGGATTAAATTGATCGGCTATAAGCCATGAGCTATTAGACATCAAACAAATAATTTCTCCGAGCGAGTAAGGCAGCTTGACCCAGTAGTGCCGCTTTGGTATACTTTCAGAAGTTTTATAGGCTTAAGGAATTAAGTGTTGCATGCGCGGATAACGGGGTGGGGGAAGTATCTGCCACAGCGGGTGCTTACCAACGAGGACCTGGAGAGGATAGTGGATACCTCAGATGAGTGGATAGTGACCCGCACCGGCATCAGGGAACGGCGAATCGTAGCTGATGACGAGACGGCATCGACAATGGCAGTAGCGGCGGGACGGGGTGCGCTTGAAGTTGCCCGGCTTTCTCCAGACCTCCTCGATATGGTAATCGTGGCAACCAATAGCCCGGACAGGATAATGCCAGCCTCCGCCGCACTGGTGCAACATGCACTGGGTGCTAAGAGGGCCGCAGCCTTCGACATAGTTGGCGCGTGCAGCGGTTTTATAAATGCCCTGGTTACCGCTTATCAATATATCGCCGCAGGCGCCTACCGGAATATCCTGGTGGTGGCAAGCGAGGCTATAAGCCGTGCCATGAACTGGGAAGACCGCTCAACCTGTGTGCTTTTTGGTGATGGCGCCGGGGCAGTGGTGGTGCAGGCAAATGAACATGCAACAGACATGCTCAGCTTTGTGATGGGAAACGACGGCTCGGGTGCTGACCTTCTATACATCAACCATCCCTGCGGCCTGCCGGCCAGTGTGAGCAATGATAGGCGCTATTATATGGTTATGGAGGGGAGGGAGGTATTCAAGTTTGCGGTCAGGGCCATGGCTGAAGCCTCAAAGCAGGTGATAGATGCTGCTGGACTTAATATATCGGACATAGACCTCTTTGTCCCCCATCAGGCAAACGATCGCATCACAAAGGCGGCGATAAAGGCACTGGGTATTCCCGAGGATAGGGTTTTTAGAAATCTCGACCGCTATGGAAACCTATCGGCGGCATCGCCTGCAGTGGCCCTTTGCGAAGCGGCGGAGCAGAAAAGGCTCAAAGCGGGCGACCTGGTGGTTCTGGTTGCCTTTGGTGCTGGCCTGTCCTGGGCTGCGATGGTGCTGCGCTGGCAGCCGGGAGGCCTGGTTAAGCGTGATGGTTGAAGCTAGATATTAACTGGTACGGCCCCCCGTTCTTCTTGACACGATTTTTATAGAGCTAAAAATGAAAAGAAAGGAGTGGTGAATGCAAGAAAGAGCCCTTACAATGGTGGATGCGCTCTTCCCCAGGGTAACCCTGGCGCGCGATGTGCTTCTCATCTTCGGTTTCGTCGCTGTAACCGCGCTCGGTGCACAGGTCGCCTTCTACATTGGCCCGGTCCCCATAACCGGGCAGACCTTTGCCGTGCTAATTGCCGGGGCACTCCTGGGCAGTAAGCGGGGCGCATTGAGTCAGCTTACCTATCTAGGGATGGGAGCCATGGGTGCCCCTATCTTTGCCGGATGGCAGGGAGGCCCCGCTGTGTTCATGGGTCCCACTGGAGGCTACCTCGTAAGCTTTGTTGCAGCTGCCTTCGTGGTGGGGTTCCTCGCCGAGCGGGGGTGGGACCGCCACACCTGGAGCATGGCCCTGGCGATGCTTATAGGCAACAGCGTAATATATGCTATCGGCCTTCCGTGGCTCTCTATCTGGCTCGGTCATGTCGCTTCGACAGATTCGGTGCTCGCTGTCGGACTCTATCCCTTCATACCAGGGGATTTGCTAAAGCTGGTTTTAGCAGCATTGGTCTTGCCCTCGGGGTGGGCTTTCCTGAACCGGTTTGGAAGGTAGTTTCGCTCGCACTATCGCTGCAAGAAGGTATAATGAGGGCCGATTTATCGGCCCTCAATCTCCCCTGGCACATTATCGATTAGGCTAATGTAGAGGGTACAGACCCCGACACACAAGGGTAAGCGGTTGAGACAAGTTCACAGGGGGTGAGGATAATCGATATAACCTGGCTGGGTCATTCATGCTTCAGGATTAAGGGGAAGGGGGTCACCCTGCTCACAGACCCCTATGATGAGAGCATTGGCTACTCCCTGGGGAATCCCGAGGCAAACATCGTCACCTCCAGCCATCCCCATCCCGGGCATGGCTTCACATCAGGGGTTGGCGGTGAGCCGAAGATTGTTCGTGGTCCCGGTGAATACGAGATCTCGGGCGTTTTTATCACCGGTATAGCTACTTTCCACGATGCTGAGAAGGGGCAAGAGCGGGGGAGGAATACCGTCTACCTCATTGAGATGGAGGATATAAAGCTCTGCCACCTCGGTGACATGGGGCATCCCCTTTCCACGGAGCAGGTGGAGGAGATAGGCAGCGTGGAGTTGCTGATGGTACCCGTTGGCGGATTTTCCACCATTGATGCGGTTACCGCAGCAGAAACAGTAAGGCTGCTTCAGCCCGGTATTGTAATTCCCATGCATTTCCAGACCGAGGCGGTACGTTTCCAGTTGGCGCCGGTGGAACGCTTTCTTAGGGAAATGGGGATAAAGGCTGGACTCGCGGCCCAGCCCAGGCTCTCCATAACCAGAGCAGCCCTATCTGAGGAGACTCAGGTGGTGGTTTTGGATTACCGTGGCAATTGACGGAAACCTCATAATACGTTGCGAGGGGCATTAACCACCAACCATCCTCAATCTCCAATTACCAATCACAAATCCCTAATCACTAAATGTAAACTTGGTGATTGCCACGCTGCGCTCGCAATGACAGTATGGGGTGTGTTTCTCTGCCATTACGAGGACCCCGACGTATCGGGGGACGGGGCGGTTCGCGAGGATTATGGACAGGATCATACAATGTGGGGATTGCCGCACTCCCAGACTGCGATATATCGGGGGAAACTTCGGCCCAACTAGAGGCCTGTAATGAAAGGTAATGAAAGGGGTCGGAGCATATGCTCCGACCTAAACAGTAATATAATCTCCTAAAATTACCCAATCACACGATTAACCCATCTCCCAAATGTAACGCTGGCATTGCTTCGAAGACGATTCTCTTCTATCACATATCACAGTTAACATGGCTTTATTATCGCGGCAATAAAATAAAGCCCCCACATTCTATAGAATGTGGGGGCTTTATATATAACCTATGTCCTATCTATTACCTGGCTATTCTCGTCCTTGCGATGAGCACGATCCATGAAACCAGCAGTATTAACAGTAATGTCAGGGTGATGCCAATCACCACCCAGACCCAGAACGGCGTAGGTTCCACCACCTCCTCAACGGGTTCTGCTATAGTGGTAAAGGAACGGGTATCGCTCCAGGGTGACTCGCTGGTCTCGCTGAGAGCCCTCACCCGCCAGCAATAGGGAGTGTCATATTTCAGGCTGCCTAAGGGGATAACGTATGTTGTTTCAGGGCCAAGGGCATTGGAGTCGGTCTTATAGACAACGAGGTCAGCCCAATCGCAGTCCTCGGCAACTACAAGCTCGTACTTGGTAGCCTCGATGACGCTCGTCCACTCGAGTACTATTTTCAGTGGCATATCTATCTGTCCTGCACCCGGGCTCTCAAGCATTGGTCGAGCAGCAGCAGGACCAAGGTAGGTGGTGAAGCTCCGGGTATCGGACCATCGGCTCAGGAGCGGCTCTTTCACCCTAACCCGCCAGTAGTATGTTTTACCCAGCCAAAGGATGGCACCTGTCACCAGACCCCCGCTCCCTTCTTCCTCGATGGTTCTGAATTCCTCGTCCAGAGCTATCTCCCACTGGTACTCTATGGCACCGGTCATTGACTCCCAGGAAAGCATTACCCTGGCCATCCCGGCATACACACCGCCCTCCTCGAGGATATAGCCGGTGGTAATGCCATCAGCAGGTGCTGCCAGAGTCACCTTGTCGGTGAGGGTATCGGTGCAGGTAAGGAGTTGGTCTGGAGAAGGCGCGTCATTAACCGCAAAGAGGATGCTGGAGCCGGGTGCCACCCTTAGCAGATCCAGCGTTGTGTTCGGTGGAAGCCCTGTGTCCATCATCTCGAATTCGGGGCCAGACTCCTCCATGGGATAGGTGGGGTTAACGCTTCGCGCCACACCCATACCCGCTCTCATGTCTGAGGCATATAGGATGCTATCATCGGTAACCACGAGGCCAGTAGCGTCTATGCCCGTAGCTGGCCCGCCTTCAGTTATATTATCCCAGAAAGAGCTCTCGCCAACCTCGATGCGGTAAATGTCACCGCTTGGGTTGCAACTGGCGTATATAATGTCATTGTCGGTATAGTCGTTATCGAAGGCTACTATGATTACATCGCTGCTGTCACCTGGGCCGGTGCCCACTCGATCGAACGAAAATTCACCGTTGTAATTCTCGCAGATATATGCTCTACCGTTGTCATCGCCCGCTAGTAAGGCGTGTCCTGGCCCCGCTACGAGCGATGTGACTTCACCTGTTATCTCGCTCTTCACGGTATCGTCCCAGTTATCGCCGCCGGTGCTGGTTTCACATTTCCGTACACTGCCGCTGGCAGCGCCGGTGAACAGGTTATTTGCATTGATAACTTCCCACGCGGTGATATTCTCTGTTGCAGTTATCTCCTTTTGAAATGAAATGCCGCCGTCATTTGACCGGTATATGTATGGGCTGTAATCCTTCTGTGCAACGAATATGCCAGCATCCGTTGGGAAATTTGGACAAAGCTTTACCATATCGAATAGACATTGATGCTCGGTGAGCTGCTCGATGAGAGTAGAGCAGTAAATCCTTTCCCAGGTTGCACCCATATCGGTGGTCTGCCACAGGCTTGCCGTAAAAACTGACGAACCGATCCCGGGTTCCGTGGCCATGATTAGATTCCTATCCGCGGCGTAGTTTGGCGAGGGAGCCACATCATTAATTTTAACGATTGCAGTGTCGATCAGGCCCCTCTGGTTCCAGTACAACATATCGTCATCAGCTGATGCGGATAGAGCGCTCTCTGCCCCACTCGTGCTCACATATTGGGCGCTGGGTGCCATAACTACATTTGCCTTTTCTTCCCCCGTGGGCTGTTTACTGTAAATTGTATCTTCTGGTTTCCAGCTTTCACCCCAATCGGTACTAACATAGACCAGGTGCTGTTTGGGTGTTATGCCAGTGTTGAGAGCCTCTGTTCCCACCAGAATGGTTGCCTCATCGGCATAGTCGGTTACTGCTATACTCCATATATCAGTCTGCGTCTTCACAAAAATGCTATTGTCCCTGACATCGAGGTCGGTAGCTAGCGATACCGCTACTGGTCCTCTACCTTCTATTTTATAGGCATCGCCCTGATTTCCCGTACCAGCTACGCCAACAAAGAGGATTGGAGCACTCGCATTATAGGAGCCGGGGAAGTCCATGCATGCGTGATTCGATTCGAAAGATACATTGCCAGAACCCATAGTCTGGTCATAGAGTGTAGCATCGCTTATGCTAGCATCCCAATTCTCGTCACCGACTCTGAAACGGACCATAGTCTTTGAACTTCCGGTGACTACTGCTGCAATCAGTCCAAAACCGCTGTAGCCGCCATCGTCGGCATAGGTAGGGGAGAAAGCTGCATCCAGGGCTGAATATCCTATACCTTGCTCGTCCCATGAAGCCCCTTCCCGCTTAAGATAAACGCCATTATCTGTACCCGCTAGATATGTAGGATTCCCATACTCATCAAGAGCCGCATCGAGAGAGTGAATGTTGCCACCTATATCAATTGGTGACTTGAAGCTGATGCTTCCGTCATCGGAAGTGTATATATAATTGGTGGTTGCCACCAGAACCGTCTCTTGATACTCCCACTCTGGGGAGACTGCTATGTCAACGATGTCTCCTGTATCCCCTGTCGCAACAAGCCTATCGGCGAGCCCGGTCTCCCTCCAGTTGAAGCCGCCATCGGTGGACTCCATCATGGTCCAGTTACCCGATGCTTGAACCACTGCGGTGAATAATGTATCCCCATCAGGGGATACCGCTATCGGCCCTACATCAGAGCCGTGCCACAGCACGTAGCCCCCATCCATTCCCTCCTCGGGAATGGGGATCTCGTTCCACTTGAGGCTGCCCGGGTCGGCGGAGGCGGGATCGTTGTTTTGTACCACACCGACACCTGCCAGGGTTACCGCTAGCACCACCGCCATCACCGCACCAAATATCTTAGCTCTATTTGCTTTCATAATAACCCTCTTTGCTTTATTTATAGATTCCCACATCCCCAAAGGGAGATTTTCTGCTCAATTATCTTGTCCTTATTTATAGCTTTAAAACAACCCGATAAACACCCCCATTTCAATTGTATCTACATGTTAATATCGTCTACAATTTGATATACACTAGCACATCGGGCCCAGCATTACAAGCATTGGACATTTATAACATATATAACGCAGTATGTCAAGTCCTTAAAGCACACTATATAGGGTATTCCCGTAATAATAGCACAATATATAGTTATTGTCAATGCTTTTCTGTACGGTGCCACATTTTTCAATCGTTGCGAGGAGCCTTGGCGACTATGCGATCTCTCATATCCACTGGGGGAGGGGTTTGGTGAGTACGAGATCCCGTTCCCATATCTAAGGCTACCTCTCATAAGGGGATAGAGAACTATCAATAAAACAAGGGCTCTGGACGCTATCCCGCAGAGATTATAGGCAAGTGACGTCATGGCTCCTATCATGATGTGGAATTCGTAGCCACAGTAGTGGCAACGCTACCCCTTCGCGCTAAGGGAGTCTCAATCCAAAACGCCTCCAGACAGCGGCATAACCGAGGATGAAAGTGGTGTATATTTGTAGCGGCTTTGTCTGTCATTACTGCGGAAGCAGGAACGACAGAGACTGGTCGGCATAGATTCCCGCCTGCGCGGGAATGAAAGGGGTGTAGGGTTCATCCATACATGTAATGGTGTTTTCGTAGCAACGACATATGGTTACAACCAGCACATTGTAATGCTGAACTTGTTTCAGCATCCTCGTATTAACCTTGAGATTCCGAAACAAGTTCGGAATGACATGGAACGTAGCTATATTATAGTGTCAATTACATTAGGTGAGGTTTTGGGTATAAATGGGAGTTGGTGCACAGAAAAAGGGAATGCCCTCCGATTATAATCGGAGGGCATTCTTATCTACCTTGAGTGTAGTGCCTAGACTGCCCGTCTTGTCCTCAGGATAAGGACAAGCACTGCAATCACCAGCAAAGCGCCAATTACTATCACCACCCAGACCCATGCCGGGGTTCCTGCCCCTGGCACAGCTCCAACGGTGAAGACGCCAGTAGCGCTCCAATCAGCCTGGGCTTTCACCTTCCAGTAGTAGGTGCCGTTGTCGAGCTCGTCGTCTGACTGATAGGCCGTGGCAGACGTCGTCTCATCAATCTCCTTGGAACTGAAGTTGGAGTCGGTTGCCACCTGAATCTGGTAGCTGGTGGCCCCGGCTACAGAACTCCATGAGAATGTCGGTGTTGAGGAGACACCTTCTGCGCCAGCAATGGGGCTCAGCAGCTCGGGGGCTACCGTACCCGGCGTGGCTACAGTGGTGAAGGACAGAGCATCACTCCACGACCCCGTGACCGGCTCAGTTGCCCGCATTCGCCAGTAGTATGTAACGCCTGGCTGTAGGCCACTGACCGTAGCCGAAGTATCGGATGTAGATGTTGTCATGGGCGAGGTGAAAGCGCTGTCGCTGGACACCTGCACCTGGTAAGTGTCGGCACCGATATCGGTCCATGATAGTGCAACGCTTACCTGGTTACCTGAGATTGTGCCCACATCGGTGGCGCCATTAGCAGGAGCATTGGTACCCGCAGCCGGACCCGCACCGGAAAGCGTATCCTCATACGCCGCCAGCTTGAAGCGCCAGTCCCATACGTCATACGCAGCGGAGAACAGGATGTTGCTGCCGCTGCCGGGAACAACGCACATGGTCCACAGCCCGTCGTAGGGACCCAGCACCTGTGGAACCATATCCCACTCGGTGTTTGTGGCAGTACCGTCGAGGCAGCGTATCATCCCGCCTTCGGTGAAGCGCATGACGGAGAAAGGTGTTACTACTCCCACTGAGTCATCGAGGTATATGGAGAATGGGACGTAGATGGTGCCGTCAGGCCCTATGTCCAGGTCGGAGAGGATAAGGTACATGATGGCCTCATCCTCTGGGGTAGCTGTCTCGGCAATGAAGTCATCGGCGCCATAGAGCAGCTCCAATGTGCTAGCCTGGGTATCACCCACGTTGACCACAGCCCTGTAGACGCCGACCTCTTCGGTGTCCTGGAGCGTCACTTTGTCGCCATCGGGGTTCCACCACCAGTCGGCCATTGCACCGCTTGCAGCGCCGTAAACAATGCTGTTGGTTGCCCATTCGGCGTCGAAGTTGGCCATTGCGAGCAGATTGCCGTCCTGGGTGCCACCCCAGTTTGGCTCCCACATCATCTCAGAGCAGACTATGGTGAAGTCGTCATCTGCACCGTCGAAGGAAATCCAGACCTCGGTGCAGTCCCTCGGCTGACCGACAGGAGAGCCGGCAACACCGGTGAAGGCGACACCAGCTATCACAGCCTTGTCGGTACCCGAACCGCCGGCCTCGCTGTAGATGGGTGAGGCATTGAGGTCGGTAATCACCCCCAAATCGGTGAATGCGCCATCGGACCAGCTATTGCCGCGGTTGGTGGTCTTGTAGACCCAGCCGTCGCTGTCGCCGACGAGGACGGTGCTGTTGTCAACCACGCACCAGCCGAGCTCGCTCAGCGCGGTAGCTGCGGAAGGTGGCATCTGGCTCATGGGATGCCAGGTATCGCCCCTATCTGCTGAGTACCATATCCTGTCAACGAGCACACCTGGCGCAGGCTGCAAACCAGTCATCAGGAATATGAAGTTGGAATACTCGAACGCAGGGTCGACCTTGGGTACCCAGGTCATAGCCGGTAGTCCTACGGTTGTGAATATCCCCGGGACGGCTATAGCCGTCTTGCCAGTGGGTACGAGGCCGAATCTGTCGATGCCCTCCTGGAGCAGCCTCTCCCACACCACGGCGCCATCGGCGCCGGTGGGGGCCTGCCGCCACAGGCTCAGGTCGTACCCTGCTGCATTGTTAGCGAGATACCACTCGCTAGCGGTGGTAACGAAAAGCGTATCATCAGTCTTGTAGTTCGGCGATGCCTCTACGGATGCCATGGTGACATAGAAGGTTCCCGTTGGCAGGTCGGTGGTCACTGCGATGTCATCCATGAGGCCGATGCCGTTGTAGACCGAACCGGTCGCCGCCGCTATCTGCTTGGAAACGCCGCTGGTGGTACCACCTACCTCGGTCATCGTGGCAGCGAGGACTGCCTCGCCGGTGTCGGCAAGCCAGATAGGCCAGGACCCTGCCGGCGACTTGATGGCGGGCGTCCATCCAGGCCATAGTGTGAGGCTTTTCCCCTCAACCACGTTGTTCATTGATTCTGAGCCCACATAGCACGTGCCTGCCCCGGAGGTGCCGTCAAAAAGTATGTCGGAGAACCGGGCGTAGGCGCCAGCATTTCTCGCCATCACTAAGGATGGGCCGGTTAGTGGTGCCAGGGCCTTTACTGCGTAGACCTCTCCGGCCGCCCCGGCATTAATGTAGGCGAAGACCCACGAGCTGTTGAGGTAATGGAAGTCATCGGCCGTATCCATCCCCGCTGTTGCCGCTGCGGGCGCAAGTGGTAAAACCGCATTGCTGAGCGTTGGGCCATTCCAGAGCCCATCACTGCTGACCCAGAAGCTCATGATTACAGTCCCAGTATTCCAGTCATTCAGGATGGCAACGATCACGCCGTCATCGGTGTAGTTCGGCGAGAACATCACATCCAGGGCCTCGTAGCCCGTGCCGTATACGGAGTTACCTGCCTTCTTGTCTCTCCAGGAGAGAAGGTTGTCCTCGTTCCAGGTGAAGACGCCCTCACCACCATTTAATAAAGTACCCGTGCCTACCACTGCCACATAGGTGCCGGGAACATTCATGTTCTCGGCAACATCCAGCGAAGTGATGAGGTCGTACGGGATACCAAAGTTGGGGTCAATCACCCCTGGGCACTCGGGGACGATCCTGGTGAAGCCTACGCCGCCGTTCGAGGAGCGGTACAGGTTGTCGTCGGTCGCCAGGAACACCACCTGGTTGGCGGCGTCGGTGTAATCGTAGCCCGGTTGGGGCACGATCTCCACCGGAACCCCGGCAGCCGTAATCTGTGTCGGTTCGTTCGCCGGGATAGCCCACAGCTTGTCCCATGTATAGCCGCCATCGGCGGACTTGAAGACACGGAAGTTGGACGACATGGGAGTCCAGCGTAGGCCACTCGTATCCTGTACGATGGCGAAAACGGTGCCGTCATCGGCGGCGGTTATGTCCCAGATATCGGTATCGGGGAACATCTGATAGTCAGCGGTGCTGGGTAGCGGCATCCTGTCGAAGCTATCAGCACCGGGATCAGCATTAACTGTCGCCACTGTCGCTACAGCAGCCACCAGGCTAAAAACCATAGCAACAGCCACAAACACCATAATTATGCTTGGTAATTTACCTTTCATCTATCCTCCTTAATCAATTGGATCCAGAGATCCACTCCCTTTCAAAAAGGAACGAATCTTGCTCGTTCAGGTTACCTCATCTATCACCCCCTTCCGGTAATATCAGGACTATTTCAGATCAAGATACGCCCAGATATCGGCTCAAAATATTTTCCACAATGTAACATCAGTTAGCTCGTTTGTCAACACTATATAACATATACAATATACAATAGAAAAAGCCCACCCCGACACATCGGAGCTAGCTTCCCTTATACCACAGTTCCCCATCCCCGCGGTTATAAACAATAACCCACATCAGATCTTTGCTCTTTAACCGTTGCCTTTAACTTTTTGCTTTTTATTATTCGTTTTTTATCTGTCCTTCAGCCCACCACAAAGCCATCCGTATCCGTCGAGAATACGTTGTGTTATCTTATAACATAAATATTCAATTTGTCAATACCTTTACCGCTTCATGTAGCTAATTGGCCATCTGTCTGGTAGCTTAGAGACTCATGGTCGCGCTACATCTCCTTGGACAGTGTGGCGAGGAACTCGGTATTGGAGGAGGTCTTGGCTAACCTTTCCAGAACTCGCTCTGTTGCCTCAGTAGGGCTTTGGGAGTTGGACGCTAACAGGTTCGCCATTCGGCGGAGCAACCACATCTTTTGCACGGTTTGCTCATTCACTATCAGTTCCTCACGGCGTGTGCCACTTCTCAGGATGTCCATGGCGGGGAATATGCGGCGCTCCGCAAGCTTGCGGTCAAGGTGAAGCTCCATGTTCCCTGTCCCCTTGAACTCCTCATAGATGACATCGTCCATTCGGCTACCGGTATCGATTAGACAGGTAGCAATGATGGTCAGTGAGCCTCCCTCCTCTGTGTTGCGGGCAGCGCCAAAGAAGCGCTTTGGAGGGTAGAGGGATACCGAATCGATGCCTCCGGAGAGGGTACGCCCACTGGGGGGCAGGGCGAGATTGTAGGCACGGGTGAGCCGGGTGATGCCATCGAGTAGGATCATCACATCCTTCCCGTTCTCCACCAGGCGCTTGGCCCGTTCCAGGGCGAGCTCAGCTACCTTGGTATGGCTCTCCACCGGCTCGTCGAAGGTGGAGCTTATCACCTCCCCTTTCACTGAGCGCTTCATATCGGTGACCTCCTCGGGGCGCTCCCCGATGAGGCAGATCATGATAATGATGTCATTATAGTTAGCAGCGGTGCCGTTGGCTATGTGCTTGAGCAGCATGGTCTTCCCCGCTTTGGGTGGGGAGACGATGAGCCCCCGTTGACCGCGACCGATGGGAGCGATCAGGTTCAATAGGCGGGTGGCGAGATTGCTGGAGGTGGTTTCCAGGTCGATGAACCGCTCGGGGAAGGTTGGGATCAGGGAATTGAAATTGGGGCGATCCTTCACCAGCTCCGGGTCAATGCTGTTGACCGCCTCGATGTGCAGAAGGCTATAGTATTTCTCTCCGTTCTTCGGCGGTCTTACTTGACCGGTGATGGTGTCGCCGGTGCGCAGTCCGAAGCGCCGAATCTGGGATTGCGATACGTAAATGTCGGTGGCCACAGCCCTGCTGCTGTCCTGGCGCAGGAAACCGTAACCTTCATCTATGGTATCCAGCACACCGCCACCAAATAGATTTCCCTGCATCTCGGCGCTTGCCTGGAGAAGCCTCAAGACCAGATCCCGCTTCTTCAGGGATGTACAGCCGGAGATGCCAAGTTCCTTCGCCATTTCCTGCAATTGTTCGCGCGTCTTCGATTCCAGTTCCGTAATATTAATGCTCATTTTCTCATTACCTCTCTCTCCTTCAATTCTTCCTCCGGGATCGCTCGGTCGCTAATGCCATCTCTATGAAAGCCCCGGTGTTATTGCCACGAAAATAAAGAACAAAGCAATTTTCACTGTCATTCTGAGCCTCGACTTCATCCGAAGTGTCCCCTGATATAGGCCTCGGGGTCGGGGGGCGTGGCAATCTCGCCACTTCATACTATCCCGGAGATTGCTCTGTCTTTAATGCTCCTCGCAACGTACTATGAGGTTTCATGGCCCCGGTGAATTGTCTCATTGTATTAATCTTGAGATTCCGAAATAAGTTGGGAACAAAATGTGATTACACCCAATCCTCGTGAGGTAACTATTATTTACGAACGAACCCCCATCAACATCAGATGACAATATATTTTTAGCCTGAGTGGTGCCGCTGGCAATCAGCATTTTGGATTGCCAGCGGAGCTAGCGATCTCATTTTTGGGTTACCTTCTTCCAGTCTTCCGCGAAGCGGGAAATGCCGATATCGGTAAGTGGATGTCGAATCATCTGCATCAGCACACTATAGGGGATGGTGGCGATGTGTGCTCCTGCCTTGGCCGCAGCGATGGTATGCAGGGGATGGCGCAGGCTGGCGGCAATCACCTTGGTGTGAAGGTTATATTTATTGAATATCTCCACCGCATCGGAAACCACCGCCATTCCCTGATGACCGATATCATCGAGCCGCCCTACAAAGGGGCTTACATAAGTAGCCCCCACAATGGCACCCAGAAGTGCTTGATTCGCGGAGAAACAAAGGGTAAGGTTTGTCTTGATGTTCTCCTGAGATAGCACGCTTATTGCCTCCAGCCCCGCCTCCGATACCGGTATCTTGACCACGATGTTCTCATGCCATAAGGAAAGCTCCCGTGCCTCCCGTTTCATCCCTTCGGCATCGAGGCTAAGCGCCTCTACGGATATGGGGCCGGGAACAATGGAACATATCTCGAGCACCGCTGCTTTAAGGTCACTGGCCTTTTCCCGCGAAACCAGGGTAGGATTCGTGGTCACGCCACTGATGACCCCCAGCCTGGCAGCATGGCGGATGTGCTCTATATTTGCCGTATCAAGATAAATGTCCATCTTTTCGATTCCCTTTACTTCGTCTCCGTACTGCTCTACCGCTTGGGGAACGCAAGTTTGCGGTGACAGCAATCATATTAAACATACTAACGTTTGCTCTTTAACCTGCCTACAGCGGCTTTCCAACCTCGGTTTGTCGCTGATAATGGATTATTGGCGGCACGCATCCCTAAATTTAGTATAAATAACCCTATCCCTTAAGTGGGAGGGGGAAATTATACCAGGGGCAGGGTGGGCTGAGCTCCCTCGCGGAGCACCCCCTTCGCTACCCCGACGAAATCGCGGAACAGGGGATGAGCACGGTTAGGACGCGAGCGGAACTCGGGGTGAAACTGGCATCCCAGCATAAAGGGGTGGTCCCGAAGCTCGCCTATCTCAACCAGGCTCCCCTCCGGGGAGAGACCGCTGAAAACCATACCCGCGCTGCCTAATGTGTCCCGATAATCATTATTGAACTCAAATCGGTGGCGATGGCGTTCATAGATCACCTTCTCCCCGTATGCTGAAGCGGCTTTGGTCCCGGTTACCAGGTGACATGGATAGCTGCCCAACCGCATTGTGCCCCCTTTTCCTGATGCCTGGCGCTGTTCCGGAAGCAGGTCGATCACGGGATAGGGAGTCTCCGCATCAAACTCGGCAGAATTGGGCTCAGTGGAACCAAGCACATACCGGGCATACTCAATAATCATAATATGCATCCCCAGACAAAGTCCCAGGTAGGGGATTTTATTCTCCCTGGCATATCGAGCTGCGGTTACCATGCCTTCGATGCCTCGAACGCCGAAGCCGCCGGGAACCACAATCCCTTGAACGGAGCGCAGCAAGCTGTCGCCATCCCTCTCTAGGTCCTCCGAGTGAATCCAATGAATCTGTATATCTCTATCATGGTGGACTGCAGCGTGGTCTAAAGCCTCCTTGACCGAGAGGTAGGAGTCTCGTAGCTCCACGTATTTGCCCACAATGGCGATAGAGACAGGTTCCTTGGGCTCCTTCATCTGGTTCACAAGGTGCCGCCACTCGCTGAGATCCGCACTTGTGTTGGGTAGGCTAAGCATATCTAGAATGAGTTCCCCCAACCCCGCCTCCTCAAGGACGAGAGGGGTCTCATATATTACGGGCAGTGTGAGCAGGGGCACCACGGCACGCCGGTCGACATCGCAGAAGAGGGCGATCTTGTCCCTGATCTCGTCAGTGATGGGCTGGTCACTGCGGCATACAATAACATCCGGCTGGATACCGATGCGCCTAAGCTCGTTAACGCTATGCTGGGTGGGCTTGGTCTTCAGCTCTCCGGTAGAGGAGAGGTATGGGAGAAGGGTAACATGAACATAGAGGATATTCTCCCGGCCCACCTCGCTCCTCATCTGGCGGATGGACTCGAGGAAGGGAAGTCCCTCGATGTCACCCACTGTGCCCCCTACCTCGACAATCACAACGCTCGCCCGGCTCTCTCTCGCCACCTCGCTGAAACGACGCTTTATCTCATTGGTAACATGAGGCACCACCTGAATGGTGCCTCCGAGAAAATCACCACGCCGTTCCTGGGCAATGATCGAGCTGTAAATCTGACCCGTGGTCACGCTGGAGGAAGCAGTAAGGTTGGTATCGATAAAGCGTTCGTAGTGACCTAGGTCGAGGTCGGTTTCCTCACCGTCCTCAGTAACGAAGACCTCGCCGTGCTGGTATGGAGACATTGTCCCCGGATCAACATTAATGTAGGGGTCCAGCTTCTGAATGGAGACCGAGATGTTGCGGCTCTTCAAGATCCTTCCTATAGAGGCGGCGGCGATGCCCTTCCCCACGGAGCTAACTACACCGCCAGTTACAAAGATATACTTGGTCATCCCTTGGGTTCCTTATGGGGAAAGGACATTAGATTATTACTAGATAGCTTTCTGCTCGTGGTATCCAAGTTGCAAAGAGGCAATAACCTTCAGGGATCTGATCCCTTCGAGTTTCATATTATAAGGCTTCAACTCGATAATGTCAAGGCATTTTTAGTTCTTATTCATGAGATTGGTGGTAGGGCAGAACTGTGTTATAATGTGCTGGCTCTGGCGTGCATTAGAGGTGTGGTTTAATGAGGATAGCCATTATCGGGCTGGGGTTGATCGGTGGGTCGATAGGCATGGCCTTAAGAAAGGCTGATGCGGGCTTTGAGGTGGTAGGTTTCGCCCGCCGACCTGAGGTTGCATCTCGGGCGTTTGAGCTAGGGGCGGTGGATCGCACTGAGGTGAGTTTGCTTTCTGCAGTGGAGGGTGCTGACCTGGTCATTATCTCCACCCCTGCTATGGCAATGAAGGGTATACTGGCCGAGATGGGGGTAGGCCTCCGCCAGGGCTCCATCGTCACCGATACGGCGAGCACCAAGGCAAGGGTTCTGGATTGGGCTAAGCAGGCTTTGCCACCATCGGTGAGCTTCATCGGCGGACATCCCATGGCAGGTAAGGAGGCCTCCGGGGTGGAGGCTGCCGATGGCGATCTGTTTCGGGGCTGTAACTACTTACTGATAGCGGGTAGTGGTGCTAGTGAAGAGGCGCGCGATAGGGTTGAGGCCATGGTGCGGCAAATCGGGGCAAAGCCCCTCTTTATGGATGCTTCAGAGCACGACAGTCTGGTCGCCGGCATAAGCCATCTTCCTCTGCTTATCTCGGTAGCCCTGGTCGCGGTGACAACCAAGAGTCCCTTGTGGCCCAAGATGGCAACGCTTGCCGCCTCGGGGTTTCGAGACCTTAGCCGCTTGGCATCGGGGGATCCCCTGATGAGTCGGGACATATGCCTTACAAATAGGGAGCCCATCATTAAATGGATCGATGATTATATTGAGGAACTGAGGGCACTACGCTACCTGATAAGCGAGGGTGGTGAAATCGATAGGCTGGAAGAGGCCTTTATACAGGTACGCAAGGAAAGAGAGAGATGGCTGCGAATGTAAGGATGGGTTTACTATGAAGCAGCGGGTAAGGGGTTGCTCGATTCTGCGGGGTCAGATTGAGCCGCCGGGAGATAAGTCGATATCGCATCGCGCTCTTATCCTGAATAGCATAGCCAGGGGGAGGGCGTGGATAGAGAATATGGCCCCGGGTGATGATGTCTGCGCCACGATATCATGTTTAAGGGCTTTGGGGGTGGAGATTAATCAGGAGGGGGACGCTTTAGTTGTCTCCGGCGTGGGTAGAGAGGGCTTTAGGGAGCCTCAAGATGTACTCCATGCCGGTAACAGCGCCACCACAGTACGTCTTCTGGCGGGGCTGCTTGCCGCTCAGCCCTTCCTATCCATAGTTACCGGGGATGATTCCCTGAGGTCTCGCCCTATGGACCGCTTGATCCAGCCAATGCGCTTGATGGGAGCGGAGATCTGGGGGCGGGGCAGTAATTCCCTTGCACCGCTAGCGATTAAAGGGAATAAGCTTAAGGGAATAGACTATCGCCTACCTGTAGCGAGCGCACAAATAAAATCAGCGATCCTTATTGCCGCCCTCTTCGCCGAGGGGAATACCACCATTACTGAGCCGGCGCCCTCGCGCGATCACACCGAGCGCATGCTCAAGGCTATGGGGGCAGGGCTCCGGCGTGAGGGCACAAGGATCGTGCTTACTCCCACTGCCTCACCGGTAAACATCGATGTTCGCGTCCCCGGTGATATTAGCGCTGCTGCCTGCTGGCTCGTAGCCGGGGCGATCCATCCCAATGCCCGGATCAGGGTGGTAAATACAGGGATCAACCCGTCCAGGAGCGGGATCATAGACGTGCTTAAACAGATGGGTGCAAAGCTTGGTGTGGAGCGTGTACGAAGGGTGGGCGGCGAGCCTGTCGCCGACCTTGAGATCGAATCCAGCAACCTGGTAGCGACGCAGATTGGTGGAAGCCTCATCCCCAGGCTTATCGATGAGCTGCCGCTTATTGCCCTGGCTGGTGCTTTTGCACGGGGGACGACCACTATCATAGATGCTCAGGAACTCAGGGTCAAGGAGTCCGATAGAATAGGGGCCACGGTTAGGGAGTTGTCGAAACTGGGGGTTGATATATATGAGCTTCCCGATGGCATGGTTATTCGAGGGGGTGGGCGGGACGCTGAGGGAGAGCGAGAGAAGAAGCTCGCCGGTGCAGAGTGCGCGAGCAACCATGATCATCGTCTGGCAATGACCCTGGGCATTGCGGCACTGGTGGCTCAGGGAGAGACAGTGATCCAAGATGCCGAAGCAGTAGCCATATCATATCCCAACTTCTGGCAGGAAATGGAGAGACTCGCTGTAATAGAAAGGGGGGGAAGCTAAAAAGCGGAACATGAAAACAGAGCTAATTCATGTCGGTTTCGGCAATGTGCTGGCAATAAACAGGGTAATCGCTATGGCACCCCCGAATTCAGCACCCACCAAGCGCATGGCTCAAGAGGGCAAGAGCAAGGGGATGCTTATTGACCTGACCAATGGCAGAAGGACAAAAGCGGTGCTCATTATGGACAGCGGCCATATCGTGATGGCAGCCATCACTCCGGAGACCATTGCAGGCAGACTGACAGCGATTCGGGAGGGTTAGGCCTGAAGGAAAAGCGCCCCCTTCCCAGCAAGAAGCCACTGTTTATTGTGCTCTCCGGCCCTTCCGGTGTGGGCAAGGATGCGGTGCTCGCCAGGGTGAAGGGATCGGGGCATCCCCTCTATTTCACGGTGACTGCTACCACCCGTCCGAAACGGAAAGGGGAGAGCGATGGGGTGGACTATCAGTTTGTCACCAAGGAGAGGTTTGAGGAGATGGTAAGTGGAGGGGAACTTGTGGAATGGGCCGAGGTCTATGGCTATTTTTATGGGGTGCCCAGGCGCCAGGTAAAGGAGGCGCTGGAGCGGGGATGCGATGTCTTGGTGAAGGTCGATGTCCAGGGGGCGGCAACCATAAAGCGCGCCGTGTCCCAATCACTCCTAATATTCCTAGCTCCTCCCTCTATGGTGGCATTGGAGGAACGGGTCAGGCAGCGCAATACTGAATCCACCATCGAGCTGGAGCGGCGCCTCGCTACCGCTCATGAAGAGATGAACCAACAAGGGATGTTCGATTATGTGGTGGTAAATGATCGGGTGGACCGGGCGGCAGCTCAGATCGATGCCATTATTGCCGCGGAGAAGCGCCGGGACAACCCTAGGGAGGTTGACCTTTAAATCGTCTTTGAACTCAGCTAAGCGGCACCCGGAACCCAATATGCCGCTCGACAGCAGAACTACTGGTTGTGAAAATGTTACATGTTTACACATGCGTTGTCTATCATTCCTGCGGAAGCAGGAATCCAGAGAATGGTCGGTCTAGATTCCCGCCTGCGCGGGAATGACATGGGCGTAGGGTTCATCAAGACATTTCAGGGCTCTATTTTCGTAGCAATAATATAAACTATAGAGATTTGTAGGTTTCCTGGAGAAGCTGCGCGTCTCCCTCACGGTTCGGGCTTTCACAGATAATAAGCCCCTTTACCTCTAGCTCCTTTAACGCTCTTAGGAGTTCCACATAGCGGAGGTCCGAGTCTTTCAGGTTAAGATGCTTGATCTCTCCCCTTTGGCCGTACTGGATCCCGGAGAGGTGAATGTGCATATGATCCAGAGCCTTTCTACCCAGACTCTCTTCTATCTGTTTAAGTATGGCCATAAATTCTTGGTATGAATTGTAACTACCTGTTCTAGCGTGCATGTGGGCGAAGTCGATGCAGGGGGCAACGCCCTTGATCTCGGTGCACAGGTTCAAAACCTCCTCTAGCGAGCCGAACTGGCTACCTTTACCGGCGATCTCAGGCCGTAGCAAGACGTGATGACCTGCCGCCCTGAGTTGCTGTACTGTATCCTCCAGTGTCCCTTTAACTCTGGTATATACAACTGAGGGTGAATCATTGAGATAGAAGGCAGCGTGAAACACTATGCTCTTGGCTCCCAATAACGAGGCGATACGCGCGGTGTGAATTAACCGCTCCTGGCTGGCGAGGACCTTCTCTTTCTCATGGGCATTGAAATTTATAAAATAGGGGGCGTGGGCGGTAAGCCTCACAGCACACTTTTTCGCGACCTCACCCACTTGCCGTGCCATCTGCTCATTCATCTTCACCCCGCGCACGAATTGCACCTCGAGGCAATTAAGCCCCAGTTCCGCTACACGCTCGATACCGGATTCGGTCGACTTTGAAATGGAGCTGCGGGGGACGCCTGCCGTGCCGAAAAGGAGTTTTCCGCTCTTAGCTGTAGCTACCATAGGTGCATTCTAGCTGCCATCGTGAGGGGTGTCAAGAAATCTTGCTTGACATAGGACAAGGAGGGCGATATCCTTCGGTGGAAGCGATGTCGTTTTTTCAACACCCTGACCCTCCAGGAAGCAGCGAACCGGATGCATTGATTCCTTATCAGGGAAAGGTCACTACCTTCACGTCGCTCAAGAATCGCCACTACCGCTGGTTCTGGCTGGGTATGCTCGCCTCCTTTGTGGCGATCCATTTTCAGCTGGTTGCACGGAACTGGCTGGTCTATGAGATGACCGGTTCGGCGCTGGACTTGGGTATCGTGATTGCTGCATGGGGGCTTCCCATCCTCCTGCTCTCGCTTTATGGGGGCGCGGTAGCCGATCGGGTTAAAAAGCGTGACCTTCTGATCTGGACCCAGGTGGCCAATGGCATTATCACCCTCATCATCGCTGTCCTGATAGGTACTGGGGAGATTGCCCTGTGGCATCTCATCGCCGCCGCCGCGCTCACTGGTATTATCTTTGCCTTCCATGTCCCAGCGCGCCTGGCGATAATCCCTGAACTGGTGCAGGAAAGGGAGTTCATGAATGCCATCGCACTTAACTCCACCGGGATGAATCTGTCAAGATTTATTGGCTTCGCCATTGGGGGAGCACTGCTAGGTGCCATCGGGGTGGCCGGCGTCTACTACTTAGTGGTGTTCTGCTACTTTGTATCGGCGGCCTTGCTATTTATGCTGCCGGTGGTGGAGAAGGTTCGAGAGCGAGCGGTCACCTCGATACGGGTCGACCTGGTGGAGGGACTGCGCTACCTACACCACAGCCCCATCATCCGCTCTCTGCTGGTGATGGCCTTCGTCTCTATTGCCTTTGGCCTGCCCTACATGAACCTTATGCCCGTATTTGCCGTTGACATCTTCAATGTTGGCGAGGTTGGCCTGGGATTGCTTCTGGGCATGGCGGGACTGGGGTCGCTTATCGGCTCCCTCGTCATCGCCTCCCTGGGAGATTTCCGGAGGAAGGGGCTGCTTCTCGTCGGTCTCGCTTTCGGGTTCGGGGCCAGCGTGGCGTTCTTTGGTTTTTCAGGTTACTACCCCCTCTCCCTCGTGCTGCTTGTCGCGGTAGGTCTGCTTGGCACCGGCTATCTGGCGATCAATAATACACTGATTCAGATCAATGTGCCCCATGAGATGCTGGGAAGGGTGATGAGCATCTATGTTATGACCTTTGCCATGATGCCACTCGGGACACTACCGCTGGGCGCCGTTAGCGAGGCTGTAGGAGCGCCACTGGCAATAGGGGCTGGTGGCATCATTGTGGTCCTCTTTATCCTGGTGATGGCTGTCTTTCAGCCCAGACTGAGGCGACTGGAGTAGGCGGAGGGGGTTACTCTTCCTCTTCCTCTTCCATATCGGTTGTCACCTCTTCGCCCAGGTAAGGGAGCATGACCTCTGCCTTCTCGCGCCTTCTCCTCCTGGAAAGGGGAAGGGCATCGATAGCATGCCTGAGTCCTGAGAGCCCTTCCTTGGTATCACCCGCCACCTTTACTACCACCCCAGCCAGCCCGGTCTCCCAGAGCTCTTTGAGGTCTTCCCCCGGTATACCGATGGGGGTTGTCGCCAGCAGGGGTTTGCGCACTAGGTTCGCCAGATGCTGGCAGACCATCAGTCGCTGCACCGTGAGCGAAGGTTCGTCACTGATAAGCACAGCATCGATAGGTAGTTGCGCGGTAGCTCGTATCAAGCCGTCGGGCAGCGAGGGCCCGAGCTTCAAAATACGTCCCATCTCTCCATCTCGAAGCAGAATGAGCGGAGCTTTTTCAGCGTCGAAGACCAGGAAATCGCATCCCGCCGTTTTGAGCCGGTCGAGCTGCTCCTCGGTAGTTTCGCCGATTGAAACTCCCCAGGGAAGCTCCCCAAAAGATGTGGCGATTTTTTCTGCTTTTTGGAAAAATTTGGCGCTCTCCACCTCGCTGAGCAGCACGGCGTCAGCACTCTCCATGGCCGCAGCGGTGGCAGTGGCATCTACCTCGGGCAGAGTGGCGATAAGCAACATACGGGGGCTTTTCGGTGTCGCTGCCGCTGCCCTGAAGCCTATAGAGGGGGTCGAACCTCGAGATACCTTGTTCAACTTATCAAGAAGCTTGCTCACAGTTCCTCCTTATTTAAAAATTCATGGTTGCAAAGGGAATCAGGGTGATTTTAAAAACCCCGATTCTCTCTAATGGTGGCTGTTGTAGGGCGAAAAAAACCAGCGGTCGGAATCGAACCGACGACCGGCGGTTTACGAATACGCGGCTTGCAATTTACCCTCAATTTGAAGCTAGAACTACTGTATTTCAGCTCCCTATGACCCGCAGTTTTTACGTCAGCGAGGAGCCAAATCAAAAGAAATTATACAGAAATTCGAGAAAAATTCAATACAATATGTCGGGTCGCAAGAGAAAGCGTACACCTTTTTACTTACACCAACCGACGCATTCCCTAGCGAAAAGAAGCAAGATAGTGGAGGGTCTTTTCTATAGCTTTAACTGTAATCTGAATGTCTTCGCTAGAATGAGCAAGGGAGACAAAGGCTGCTTCAAATTGAGAGGGCGGCCAGTAAATGCCTTCTTCTAATAGCTGTTGGAAGAATAGGCTAAAGAGCTGCGCATCTGCTCGCTTCGCTGATTCGAAATCAAATATTGGTTCATCGGTGAAGAAAGCAGTCAGGATCGAGCCTGCGCGTGATGTATGCACAGGTACCTTCGCGCTGGTCGAAGCCGCGGCTATGCCCTCTTCTAAAGCAGATGACATGGCTTCCAGTTGCCTGTAGACCTCCGGTTGGCTTAAAACCTTGAGCGTCTCTATTCCCGCTGTCATAGCCAAGGGATTACCAGACAGCGTGCCTGCCTGATAAACTGGCCCCATTGGTGCTACCATCTCCATAATCTCTCGCTTACCGCCATAAGCCCCTATTGGTAACCCGCCACCAATAACCTTTCCCAGGCAGGTTAAATCTGGTGTTATTCCGTAGAGGGTCTGTGCCCCTTCGTAGGCCAGGCGAAAACCAGTGATCACCTCATCGAATATGAGTAGAGACCCGTACTTTTCGGTTAATCTATCAAGGCCTTCCAAGAATCCAGACCGGGGTGGAACTACTCCCATGTTAGCTGCAACTGGCTCGACTATTACAGCTGCAATCTCTTTTGGATAGTGCTCGAATAAGTGCTCAACGGCATTTGTATCATTGTACGGAACGACGAGCGTATCACGAGCATAGCTCGATGGCACTCCGGGGCTATCTGGGATCCCTAATGTAGCCACCCCAGAACCGGCCTTGGCGAGAAGCCCGTCTGAATGTCCGTGGTAGCACCCGGCAAACTTCACAATTTTATCTCTGCCGGTGAAGGCTCGGGCCAGACGTATGGCACTCATAGTAGCTTCTGTGCCTGAGTTAACAAGGCGAATCATTTCAATAGCAGGCATAGCCGTACAGACCATTTCTGCCAGCGTGGTCTCAAGCTCAGTGGGAGCACCGAAGCTTGTACCTTGCTCCACCGCCTTCTTAACCGCCTTCACCACTTGGGGGTGGGAATGTCCCAGGATCAATGGGCCCCAGGAACAAACGTAGTCTATAAATTCGTTGCCGTCCTCATCGCAGATTCGGGAACCCTGGCCACGTTTAATGAAGAGGGGGCATATATTAATTGACTTAAATGCTCGTACCGGGCTATTAACGCCCCCGGGCAAATAGCGTTTGGCTTCATCAAAGAGCTCGCTTGAACGCTTTGAATCCTTCATATTCACACATCCCCGGCTCATACCCAGGAAGCAGCCTCCTTGGCGTGGTAGGTGATGATGAAGTCCGCACCTGCCCTCTTGACAGCGGTTAGAATCTCGAGAATCGTCGGTCTCTCATCTATGAAGCCGCGCTGCGCCGCTGCTTTAACCATGGCGAACTCGCCACTGACATTATAGGCAGCTAGTGGGCAATTGACGGCACTGCGCACCCTATACAGAACATCCAGGTAAGCCAAGGCAGGCTTTACCATAATCATGTCTGCGCCCTCGGCTATATCCTGTTCTACCTCCCTCAAAGCCTCTCTCCAGTTAGGGGGATCCATCTGATAGGAGCGGCGGTCGCCGAACTGCGGCGTGGATTCAGCGGCCTCGCGGAAGGGGCCGTAGAAAGCGGAGGCATATTTTGCGGCGTAGGAAAGGATGGGAATATGATTGAACCCCCCCTCATCCAGTGCTTCCCGGATCGCCTTAACCCTGCCATCCATCATATCGGATGGCGCCACTATGTCAGCACCGGCCTCGGCATGGGATAGGGCTGTCCTTGCCAGGAGTTTCAGGGTCTGGTCGTTATCGACATAGCCGTCCACAACAATTCCACAGTGACCGTGGCTTGTGTATTCACAGAGACAAACGTCGGTCATTATCAGCAGCTCCGGCACCGACTGCTTGACGGTGCGTAATGCTCGTTGAATTACCCCTTTGGGATGATAAGCCCCAGAGCCGGTAGCGTCCTTATTGCTGGGTATACCAAACAGGATCACTGCTGGAATTCCAAGCTTAGCCACCCCCTCAATCTCCCGGGGCAGCATATCTATAGAATAGCGAAAGATGCCTGGCATGGTGGCTATTTCCTGTTTTTGGCCGTTGCCCTCTACGACAAAGAGCGGGTAAACCAGATCCCCTACACTGATGTGGGTTTCCCGAACTAAGTTCCGTAGCGGTTCCGTCCGCCGCAGACGACGGGAACGTAATAGAGGAAAGCCTGTCATGTGCTCCTCCCTTCACCTGCACGGTAGTACTGTTCTATGGCCTCTACTAATCCAGGGATCGTGTTTTCCCCGGCAACTATGTCCACTCTCAATCCCACTTCCTCAGCCGTAGACGCTGTCTTTGGCCCGATGCAAGCCACCTTTGCCTTTCCCAGTGAAGGGATCTCGGTACCCAGCAAAGCTAGCAAATTAGTCACGGTTGATGAACTGGTAAAGGTGACCATGTCGATTTTTCCAGATAAGAGCATCTCTTTTCCTTGGGAAAAGTCTTTACCTGCCGGGATGGTCCTGTAAATGGCTATCTCGCGCACCTCTGCTCCGAGCTGGGCGATCCCTTCAGCCAGTTCCCTATTCGCTATGTCAGCACGAGGGAGTAGAACACGAGAACCAGAAACCACTTTACCTTTGATCCCAGATAGTAAGCCATCACTGGTATAGGTATTGGGAACATAGTCAGGGAGTATCCCGTAAGTAGTTATCGCCTTTGCGGTGGCTGGGCCGATAGCGCCGATCCTGATGCCCTTGAGACATCGGGCATCGAGACCCAGATCAGATAACCGCAGGAAGAATGCCTCGACACCGTTGACACTGGTGAAGACTATCCATTGATAATTGTCCAGATTAAGGATTTCTCGATCCAGTTCGTCTTTCTGTGGTGCGGCCTGAATCTCGATTACGGGCATTTTAACTGGCTGGGCGCCCTTCTCCCTGAGAAGTCTGCTCATTAGGCTGGTCTGATGCTCGGCCCTGGTGACCAGGATGCGCTTGCCAAATAGGGGACGGTTGTCGAACCAGCGGAGCTTTTCCCGTAGCCTGACCACCTCTCCAACCACTATCACTGCGGGAGGGCTAAAACCTTTCTGCGTCGCTTTGGCTACTATGTCGGACAGGGTGCCGACAACGGTTTCCTGCCTGGGCCCACAGCCCTCTCTGATAAGGGCAATTGGGGTAGTGGGAGCTCTGCCATGATCTACCAGTTCCTTAACTATATGGGACAGGTTTGCCATGCCCATAAGAACGACCAAGGTGTCCGCCGCCGTAGCCAGCTTCTCCCAGGCAATGCTTGATCTGCCTTTGCTGGGGTCCTCGTGTCCGGTAACTACTGCCAGGGACGATGCCAGCCCGCGGTGTGTAACCGGGATGCCGGCATAGGCGGGGACAGCCGACGCCGATGATACACCGCATATTACCTGAAAGGAGACCTGGTTCTGTACCAGGGCTTCCGCCTCCTCTCCTCCCCGCCCTAGGATGAACGGGTCCCCTCCCTTCAGTCGCGCTACCGTCTTGCCCTCCTTGGCCTTCTCCACCAGCAGGCGATCTATATCGCCTTGCTCCCAGGTATGGCACGTAGGGGTCTTACCCACGTAAAACTTTTCCGCGTCGGGGCGGGCTGACTCGAGAAGGCTGCAATCGACCAGGTGATCGTATACAATCACATCAGCATGCTTCAGGCACTCAAGACCCTTAACTGTAAGCAGTCCTGGATCGCCAGGTCCGGCTCCTACTAGGTAAACCTTGCCACACTTCACTGGACTTTCGCCTCTCTGATGAGTTGTGATGCACCCATTGCAAGTATCTTTTGAGCCAGCCGGATTCCCACATGCTCGGGGTCAGAGATGTTTCCTTGCTCAGAGCTTTTCATAATTGACTGGCCAGTGGTGCCAGCCACCATTCCGTCAAGCCTGAGGGTATCGCTACTGGGTGTGCCCAGCGCTGCTATCGGGGCACGACAGCCGCCGCCCAGGGCTCGGAGGAAGGCACGCTCGGCAATGACGCTGCACCGGGTGGGATGGTGATTGAGCACGGAAATGAGCTCGGCTATGTGCTCGTCACCTGCGCGAATCTCTATCCCCAGCGCTCCTTGTCCTACCGACGGAAGAAAATGCTCTGGAGAGAGGTATTCCGTTATCCTTTCCTCATAGCCAAGACGGATCATGGCTGCGGAAGCCAGTATAACGCTGTCAAGTTCACCAGAGGACACCTTCCGCAGTCGGGTATCAATATTTCCCCTGATGCTGCATATTTCCAAGTCAGGGCGATAGCTAAGCACCTGAACGGCACGCCGCAAGCTCCCCGTGCCTACCCGTGAACCTGGTGCCAGCTCGGAGAGCCTGGTGGTTTTGGATACTAGAACATCCCTGGGGTCAAGCCTCTCTACAACTGCTGCCAAGGATAGCCTGTTGGGGATTTCAGTGGGCATATCCTTAAGGCTATGAACTGCAAGGTCGATTCGTCCATCCAGTAGAGCCTCCTCCAGTTCCTTCACAAATACCCCCACACCTGCCATCCGATCCACAGGGACCTTATACTCGCGGTCACCCCTAGTTACTATTGTGTCTAGGGTGAACTCAAGCTCAGGATTCTGCTCTTGCAGTTTGGCTAACACGATTTCAGCTTGAATTTGAGCAAGCCTGCTGCCCCGGGAACCAATGACAATACCCTTCCTCACTCTTGCTTCTCCCCCTCTAGACCGAAAAGATTACGGACCAATTCAGTATAGCTTTCTTCCTTGTGCGCCTTTTCCTTGAGGCACTTTATTGGTTCATGGAGTATTTTCTTTACGATCGCCTTAGTCATGGATTCCAGGCTAGCTCGCTCCTCGTCAGACAGCCCCTGAAGCTTCTTGAGGGTTAGGTTCAATTGGTGAAGGCGTATATCCTCAGCCTTGTTTACCAGGGCGCTCACCGTTGGCCTCACCTGCAAGGCCTGCCACCACCGGAAGAACTTATCTGCTTGTGTCTCTACAATCGCTGAGGCACTACGGATTTCCTTCTCTCTCAGCTCACGGTTTGAATCTGAAACCTCGCTAAGGTGGTCAATGTTGTATAGGAATACACTATTTATTTTCTCAACTGCCGGCTCCACATCACGGGGAACTGCAATATCGATGATAACAAGGGGAAGCTTTGGGCGAGTTTCCATGGCCTCTTTCACAACGTGCAGACCCAGTACTGGATGTGGTGCTCCGGTACAGCTGATGACTACGTCTGAGGTGCTCAGCTCAGCTCTTAGGTCGCTGATGGCAGCTGCTCTCCCCCCCAGTGTCGCTGCGAGAGTTGACGCTCTCTCTTCTGATCGGGCGGTAACGGTTATGTGGCGAGCACCCCTTTCTCTGGCTGCTTTGGCCACTAACATGCCAGCTTCGCTAGCGCCGATAACCAGAATCCTACGGTTGCTGAGGTTACCGATAACTCCTGTTACCAGGTCTACCGCCACGGAACTGACCGAAAGCGCATTTCTACTAATCAAGGTCTCGTCCCTGACCAGCCTGCCTGTGCGGATAGCGTTCCGGAAGAGATTGCGTAAGGGTAAATTTACCGTTCGCACCTTTTCAGCAGCCTCCAATGCTCGTCCCACCTGTCCAAGGATCTCAAACTCGCCGATTATCATTGAGTCGAGCCCGGAAGCCACGCGAAAAAGATGCTCTATGGCCTCTTTATCCCTGTACACATAAATGTAGCGTTGCAGGTCAGCGCCAGAGATGTTTGAATAGGTTTTTAGGAAGTCGATGCTAGCTTGCTTGGCGTAACTGCTATCGCCATTCACAGTGTAAATCTCAGTCCGGTTGCATGTAGAGAGAATAACGCCTGTTCCCACATAGCTACCTAGCGAAACCAGGGCATCGCCGAGCTGGCTGGTGCCGATGGCCAGCCTCTCGCGGACCGCAACCGTCGTTGTGCTGTGATTTACGCCGACCACGTAAAGATAGGAAGCAACTGGCTTCATCTCATGACTCCCTTCGTCCTCGCTTCTCGAGATTAATGAGGAGGATAGCTCTCACCTCCTCAATTCGGCCGGCCTGCACCATGTCTATTAACGAGTCCAGATCTAGAACCTCTTGCCAGTCATCGCTTTCAACCGTAATCCCTCTTCTCTTCAATTCAGATCGAACCTCACTCACCAGTAGGGCTAAAGAGGCATATTCGGTACCAAAGTCTTTCTCTAGATTGGCTCGGATTTTCCGCGCCAGTGCCGGACTCCTTCCCCCGGTAGAGACGGCGATGGTAACATCGCCGCGGCTGAGATACGAGGGAACAATAAAATCAGAGCGATGGGGATCATCTACTACATTAATCAGAGTTCCTCTTCCCTTGGCTTCTCTAGCTACTTCATCGTTTGTTTTGCCGTTGTCGGTAGCGGCTATAGCAATGAGGGCATCCACCAGATCACCCTGGCCATAATCTCTGGAAAGAAGGTGCACTTCCCCCCTATCAGCGAGCTTACCCAGCTCTTGACAAGGGTTAGCGCTGATCACCTCGACATTGGCCCCGTGCTTAAGAAGCGCATTTACCTTGCGAAGGGCGACCTGCCCACCACCGACCACCACACATTTCCTGCCCCTGATATTCAGAAAAATCGGGTAGTAGGGAGATGCTTGCTCGTGTCCATTCATACTTGGTACCTTATTCTCACCTTCTTGAATTCTCTAACGCTGAATAGCAATACGCTTTCCCTGCAGCGGGTCTCAAGGGCCACTCGGCTCACCACGCCCTGGCAGGCTTCTTTGGTATGTCCATGGATCATGGCGAAGAGGTTATACGGCCAGAGCGAATTGGTCCTCCGTTCGTAGCAATGACTGACCTCCCGAAAGGCTGCCAGCTTTCTGCCCACCTTATCCACTATGTCCGGTGGAACTATCCAGCAGGCCATAGCGTTTGCCACGAAACCAATTCTGTTGTGCTTTATGGAGGCACCAAAGCGTCGCATTAAGCCGCGCTGCTTTAGAGAGCGAAGGCGATTGAGGAATTCATTCACATCCATGTTTATCCTTGCTGATAACAGGTCAAAGGGCCTCTCCGAGAGGGGTAGGTCCTGCTGCAGCTCGTTGATCAATGCACGGTCGGCGGGCGACAACTGGTCGTCTATATGTGATGACCTGTTATAAGTGATGCCGGTGTCCGGCAGCGCTTCACCGTTCCCCTGAATATTAAAATAGACCCCTATTTTGAAAACCTTCAGTGCGGGTAGTTCGAGAATATCGTCGGCACCAATGAGACCGTTTAATTTTTGCAGCTCGCTCTTTATATCCAACCTGTGAGGAAGGGCCAGGGTGAACCATAGATTGAAACGGTTATCACGTTGGTAGCAATGGCTAACTCCAGGGTGTTCGCTAATAACCCGGGCAGCATTATCCAGCCTGCTCTCCGGTACTCTTATTGCTACAAGGGTGGTACGGTAGCCCAGGCTCCCGGCATCGAAGACAGGGCCTATCTGACGAACGATTCCCACGGTCTTCAGACTCTCGATTCTGTGGATTACCTGCCCTGCGCTAATACCCAGCTTAAGCCCTAAATCGGAAAAGGGCTCCCTGACGAGAGGGAATTCAGCCTGTATCAGGTTAATCAGCCCTCTATCAATATCATCAAGGCCTGTTTTCAACCGGTGCTCCCTCGCTGACTGCCTTTGTCTGCCTTCGCAGTGTACCCGGCTCATAGATACAGTATGGCTCCGCAGCCAGGTAGTCCCCCGTGGCTTCATAGGCTCTAGCTCTGCACCCACCACATACCCTTTTATACTCACAGACACCACATTTTCCTTTAATGTTGGAGAGATCTCTCAACTCACGAAATAGGGGCGAACCTTCCCAGATCTTGCCGAAGCTTTCCTTTCTAATGTTGCCGGCCTCTACATCGAGGTACCCGCATCCCTGCACCATCCCTCGGTGAGAGACGAAGCAGTACCCTATACCGGCCAGGCAGCCGCGGGTGAGCGATTCCATAGGGCCATGCGTGTCGGCAGTCTTGGGTTTATTGGGCTCAATCTTGGCGTCCCTCTGCATTACGACCCGCATGTAGTGGGGGGCATCTGTGGGCTTGAAGAACATACTGTCTCCCAGTTCTATTTGTTTATCATATATCCAGTTCAATATCCGCTCATATTCTTGAGGGCTAAGCTCCTCTTCTCTGAGCCCTTTGCCCCGCCCCGTTGGTACCAGCATGAAGGGGTGAAAAGCAACAGCCCCCACGCTTAGCGCCAAATCGAGCAGGTCATCTAGGTAGCGGGCATTCATCCTGGTAACGGTGCAATTAATCTGAACGTCGATGCCTGCTTTACGGGCCTCGGCTATACCTGCCATAGCAGCTTCAAATGCGCCTGCCTGACCCCGGAATTTATCCTGCAGTTCAGGAACTGGGAAGTCTACACTCACCCCAATTCGTGATACCGGGACATCCTTTAAACGGGCAGCGGTCTCCTCGGTGATGAGCGTACCGTTGCTGCCCATGACAACCCGTAGTCCCTTGGTCACGGCATATCGGGCAACCTCCAATAGATCTTGGCGTAGTAACGGCTCGCCACCACTGAGGATCAAGATTGGCCTACCCACTTCGAGGATATCATCGATGAGGCGGAGGCATTCCTCAGTTGAAAGCTCGCCCCCGTAATGGCCATAGCCCGCCGATGCCCGGCAGTGAGCGCAAAACAGATTGCAGCTTCGGGTTATCTCCCAGGCCACCAGTTTCAAGCTGGGTTGAATCTTGTCTGTGGGATTGGGACGATCCCTTCTGAACGCTACTTCTCTCACCGGGTCAATCCAATCTCCTCATCGGTGAGATAACATGCTGGGTCTTCTGCCCAGACATCACCGAAAACCGCCTCCGCTCGGACCCGCAGGTTTCCGTTGCAAAGGTCGAGTTGCTGACACTGGCCACAGCGGCCTCTCAGCAGCCCCTTCCTATCCTTTAGCCCCCGCATCAGTGGTTCCGAGGTATCCATCCATATATCGCCGAATTTTCGCTGGCGCACGTTCCCCAGAGAGTAATGCCACCAGAATTGATCGGGGTGAACATTTCCCAAATTATCTACCGCCCCAATTCGGATGCCTGAGTTGTTACCCCCATTTGCTCTAAGTAGAGCCAAGACCCTACCAGCACGCTGGGGATCTTGATTCTTTAACTTGAGGTAGAGGTAAACGCCATCAGCATGATTGCCCACGGTTAGGATTTCCTTTCGATGTCCACGTTGATACAGCTCCAGGGTATGCTTACATATCATGTCTATTACATCTCTGGTCTCAGAGGGGCCCAGGTCATCTTTTCTCATTCCCTCTGCTCTACCTGCATAGGCGAGATGATAAAAACAAATCCGATCAATACCTTCCTGTTCTACCAATCTGAAAATGGCTGGTATATCCTCATAGTTGGATCGAGTAATGGTTAACCTAAGAGAAACCCGTTGCCCCAGGGCTACGCAGCTTCGGATGCCCTGGAGGGTTGCACGGTAGGCGCCCCTCTTACCGCGAAAGCGGTCGTTGTCCGCCTCGATGCCGTCTAAGCTGATCCCAACTTCTCTAAAATCGACGCTGCGTATCTTTCTGGATACCGGCTCTGTAATAAGGGTTCCATTGGTGGAAAGGACAGGTATTACTCCTTGGTCTCGAGCAAACCCCGCCAGTTCAAAGATGTCTTCTCTAAGTAGCGGCTCACCTCCGGAGAACAGAAGCACGGGCACGCCGAAATCCGCCAGGTCACGAATGAGTGCCTTTCCCTCCTGGGTATCCATCTCTTCGGGATGTCCTCGGCTGGTGGCACTGGCATAGCAATGGATGCAGTGCAGGTTGCATTGCCTAGTACAGTTCCAAACAACAACGGGAGGTGAGTAACCATTTGATGGTAAACTATGTTCTTTATGACCATAGCGAAGGTGGTCATCTGGCCCAATGTGGTCACAAAGTAGCCGGGAAATGGAGATCACAGGTCATTGCCTCTGTTGTTGCTGTGTCGGAGAGTATTTCGATTTTTCTCGTACGCCGTTACCAGCGAGACTAGAACTTCGTCCATAATGTGACTTACGAGCGGTATAGCCTCGATTGCGCGCTCATTCAGCGCCTCCCTGCCTTTCATGAGGTGAGTAGCCGCGTTTACTACTGGATCACGGTGCTTTATGAAGGCCTCGATGGAATCGGTGAGTGATAGCCCTAGCTTTGCCAGTGTCTCACCAAAGTCACACCCAACCTCTCGGACAAGCTCAACGGTCTCCTCTCGTTTAGGCGGCTCAGTTATGTATTTGATAACAAGGTTAAGGAGTCGCCTGCCAGCCTCAGCCAGATGTTGCTGGGATTCGCTGTCAAGCTCTTTATACCACGACGTTGAACTGAATAGCGTATGGGCAATTTCGCGGTGTAATGGCGCAGCATGCTCTAACTCGGTGACTAAGTCCTTCATGGTGTGTACCCTTTTTTGCGACCCCATAAACTGCTGTAGCTCTACTCTGGAGTAGCGGCGGTGACCGCCGGGTGTAATAAAAGCCCTAATCTTACCTTCATCGGTCCACTGGCGTAGCGTTGTTTCGCTAACCCCGAGAAGGTGACTAGCTTCACTTATACCGAGCTGTGATCGTTGGCTCAAAGATTTTAGTCTTGGCATAGACCACTCATTATAGGCTGGAACAAAAATGCTATTCCGCTGCAAAATTACCGAAATCTACAGAATACTCTAAAATTCTACGGTGCATAATACATCATTGGGGCAATAAATGCAACAGTGATAACACTTTAGCCTCTCAAGATAGATAGCCATGTATTGAAGAGAGAGTACAGCCCTAGAAGCTGTTGCGGTTTTCAGTAGCGGGCGATTTGAATCTAGTGCGGTGAGCCTATGATCAAGAGTCGTGGTGTCAGTGTTTCGTATCTACGAAGACAACCCAATAAGGATTTCTACGATTCCCAGCTCTGTGTTATTTTACTTCAGCAATGAACATGTAATTTCTTACAATTACACAAGTATAAATTCGCCAGACTACCATTATATTATCAATTTATATAAATATTATACTTTGATAGTATGCAAACGGAATTTTCCCGTAACCGGCAGTTAGAGTATATAACTGGTCTTAATGTTCTAGTGCTTCAGTATCCACATTATCCCAAAAATTATGATTCACCTTTTGTTCTAGGATCCATTGCTTAAGATTCTCGATGATTTGAGCACCCTTCAAATTAACTCGAGATATTAGCCATTTAGCATCTCTTTTCCCACATGCTACTAGCATAGCTGATTTGATATCACTAGCTTTCTTTTCATCATCTGTTATGGCGAAAATTGATGGACCAGAACCACAAATAGCACAACCATAAGCACCTGCTTCTATGGCTGCCGTTTTAATATTGTTATAGCTATCTATACGTGGACTTCTTACAAATTCTAATAAATTGTATTCAGACACTTCATTTTTTAACTTTCCTGGTAATGCAAAATAAGTACTTCTTAGCCCGCTTATTGCCTGCCCCGCCATGTTCAAGTCACCATTACTTAACCCGTAAACAATCCTAGCTGCACAATGTGTATGATATCGTATATAGCCTAGTATCTTTTCTAACTGATATTCTAGCGCTAGCTCTGGAACCAGGACCTCTGCTGCAAGAAATTGGTTGATCGCGTTTCTCTGAGTACCCGTATCGAGCTTTATATCCTGCCATAGTATAACGGTTAGGAAGTCGATTACTTCTAACTCATCGCAAATACCAGGAGAGATTACATTGAAACCCCCAAAATAGCTAGGAACAATATTATCTGGATAATAGTGTCCATTGGTGACTTTATTCTCTGTATAAATAAGTGGGTTGGCTACTTGCGGGAAATTCCCGTTATCATC
>DAOUEU010000099.1:0-1983 GCA_034430255.1 Dehalococcoidia bacterium
CCAGGAGGCGGGGCCAGGCTCAAATACCCGCTCCATAAGTCTAATGGCCTCCCGGTTTCCCTCGGGACGCACACCCCTTCGATAGGCGATCTCTACTTCAGAGCGTCCCGTTTCAACCTGAGCCACCAGCATAGAGATGCACTGCAATATGTCCAGCGGTTCAAAACCGGATACCACACAGGGGATGTGATAATCCCGGGCGATGAACTGCCAGGGGTGGGAGCCGATAACGGCGCTTACGTGGCCGGGACATACCAGACCCTGAAGCTCCACCTCGCCCGAGTCCAGAATGGCCCGTATAATGGGCGGGCAAAGCTTGTGAAGCGAAAGGACATAGAAATTACTTATCTGCTTATCCTCCGCTTGAAGGATAGCGGCGGCGATAGTGGGGGCGGTGGTCTCAAACCCGATGCCAAGGAATACCACAGACCTGCTGGGATTATCCTCAGCCATTTTTAGGGCGTCCGAGGTCGAATAGACCATGCGGACGTCGGCGCCATCAGCCTTTTGTTCCTGCAGGGTGGTGCGGCTGCCGGGGACTCTAATCATATCGCCAAAGGTGGTGATGATTACATCCGGGATTTGAGCCAGGGCGATTGCCCTATCCAGGTCGGCGTTTGCGGTAACACAAACGGGGCAACCGGGGCCGGATACCATCTCAATGGTAGTGGGTAGGACATGGCGGATGCCATATCTGAAGATGGTTACTGTATGGCCCCCGCAGAACTCCATGAAACGTGACGGGGTTTTGGCACTGTGTTGTATCTGTGAGATCAGCCCCTGGGCCAGGTCGGAGCGCCGGTACTCGGTAATAAATCTCAATCTTCCTCCCCACCCAGCTTAGCTATTTCCTCGAGGAGACTCAGGGTTTCCGCCGCCTCTTCCTGGTCCAGGATATTTATGGCATAGCCGGTGTGAACCAGCACATAGTCCCCTACTTCGGCTTCCGGGGTGAGCCACAGGCTGATGCGGCGGGTGATGCCACCGATCTCAGCCTCAGCCTCCTTATCTTCTATAGACGTAATGAGTGCCGGAATGGCAAGACACATATCGTTCTCCGTATATTAACACCTGTTGTCTATTATAAAAGATTTCGCTATGACATGTTTCATATAGAAAGCTGGTGGAGTCACCTATCCACCGGCTATGCTAGTTGGAAATGAGCGATTACTGCCTGTCCCAAGGAGATTCCACCGTCATTGCAGGGCACCAGATGGTGGGTTATGACGCTGAAGCCTTCCCTCTGTAAAGCGGCGGTAGCTAACCTGAGGAGCAGCCGGTTCTGGAAGACGCCGCCGCTTAACGCTACCTGATTTATGCCGCTCTCCATTGCGATCGATTTGCACGTTTCAAGGACCATCCGAGCCACAGTTTGATGAAACCTGAGCGATATGACGGGTGTAGCAGTTTTATTTTTAACATCCTGAGCTATCGCTGAGAATAGATCGCCCAGTTTTATAACCCTTATTCCTTGATGCTCGGCAATAGAGAAGGGATATGGTTTACCCTCAAAATCATCCCCTTCCTCCGCAGCCAGCATCTCCAGCTCGATAGCGGCCTGGGCTTCGTATTCTATCTCTTCCCTCACCCCGGCCAGGGCGGAAACGGCATCGAAAAGCCGCCCCACACTAGAGGTAAGAGGGCAGTTTATCCTTCGCACCAGCTGTTGTTTAAGCAGCTCAAGCTCGGCGGAGGGGAGCTTGCTGATGGGAAGACCTTCCAGCGATAATTCCTGGTTCTGCTCTCCCAGTAAAGTGTAGATATAGCTTAACGCCATGCGATAAGGGTTCTTGACCGCCGCCTCACCTCCGAGCAGGGGCACGTACTCCAGGTGCCCCGCCCTCTGGAAGCGGCGCAGGTCAGCTATCAGGAACTCACCTCCCCAGAGCGTGCCGTCGCTGCCGTATCCAGCTCCATCGAAGGCAACCCCGATAACCGGCGCTTCGACCCCGTTCTCCACCAGGCAACTGGCGATGTGGGCGT
>DAOUEU010000100.1:0-30590 GCA_034430255.1 Dehalococcoidia bacterium
CTCACCAATTGTTGGTATCTCGATGTTGGTCTCAAAGCTATCCACCTGCCGGCCAAAGGCGTTGCGCTTCACACCTATGTCCATGGCCCCGAGGGTTTCCGAATTTATGCCCGAAACCTGCCTAGCCAGGAGGACCATGCCAGCGCACGTGCCCATTATAGGGAAGCCGTCAAGTGCTAGCTCTCTTATTGGCGCCATCAAATCGTATTCCTTCATTAATCGGGCTATGGTGGTACTCTCCCCACCGGGTATGATTAGCCCATCCAGGCTCCTTAGTTC
This sequence comes from Dehalococcoidia bacterium, assembly GCA_034430255.1. GTDB lineage: Bacteria > Chloroflexota > Dehalococcoidia > E44-bin15 > E44-bin15 > DATKYK01. The sequence continues at coordinate 280 of DAOUEU010000100.1, forward strand.
TTGAGGTAAACGAATGGGGACAGCCTCCACTTTAAGGTGTCGTAAGAGGTTAATATGTTCCGCAAAGGCACCCTGCAGCGCCAGGACGCCGACCTTTTTCATACTACCACCCTCTGGGAGCTAGAAGCTCATCCGTGGGAATGGCCTTGATGTCTAGACCAGGCATGGCTGCTCCAAGGCCTTTGGAGACATCGGCGATGACCTGCGGATCGCGATAATGGGTAGTGGTTTTGACGATGGCTCTGGCTGTTGCCTCTGGGTCGCTGGACTTGAAGATCCCCGAACCTACAAAGACCCCTTCAGCGCCCAGTTGCATCATCAATGCTGCGTCTGCTGGGGTAGCAACCCCACCCGCGGCATAATTTACTACAGGCAATCTCCCTGTCTTGTGTATATCCATCACCAATTCAAGAGGAGCGCCCAGTTCTTTAGCCTCAGCCACTATTTCATCGGTGGTCATGCTTCCTATCTTACGGATCTCGTCCATGACCGCCCTCATGTGTCTCACCGCCTCTACGATATTCCCCGTGCCTGCCTCTCCTTTGGTCCTGATCATCGCCGCCCCCTCACCGATCCTCCGTAGTGCCTCGCCCAGATCGCGACAACCACAGACGAATGGAACCTTAAAGTCATGCTTCCAAATATGATGGCTTTCATCGGCAGGGGTGAGCACCTCGGACTCATCTATGAAGTCCACCCCGAGGGCCTGCAGAACTTGAGCTTCCACGAAGTGCCCGATACGGCATTTGGCCATCACTGGGATTGAGACCGTCTCCATAATCGCTAAGATCACATTGGGGTCTGCCATGCGGGCGACCCCTCCAGCAGCGCGAATATCTGCGGGGACACGCTCCAGCGCCATTACGGCGCAGGCCCCTGCCTCCTCAGCGATCCTGGCTTGCTCCGGGGTGACTACGTCCATGATCACGCCGCCCTTTAGCATCTGGGCAAGCCCCGCCTTTACCGTCCATGTCCCCTTATCCATGCCGCCCTCCAGTAGTTATTCGCATAAATATTCTACTCTCACTCTTTATATTTAGCAAGCTATTAGAGAGAGGCCCATTGACAAGGGCCAACGACCAGAGTAGAATTCCGCCGAAATCATAGAGAGCGGGGTGTTCAGGAATGGGAGAAGAAAAGCCTTTCGAGTCGGTTTCCAGGATTCGGCCCGGGGATGAGGTGCTCAGGAGGAGGAGGGAGCCAAGGAGAGGGTTGAGGATTGCGCCCAATGTCCCCGGGGTCGTTAGATTCCTCAGGGTCATAGTAACCCAGACCCCTTTTCTGCCCATGTTCACGCTGCTCACTGTCATGTGGCTGCTTTTCTCCGCCGGCTTTTACTTTGCCGAGCATAATGCCAATCCCGAACATGTATACTCCTATGGGCAGGCTTTATGGTGGAGCCTGGCGGCGGTGGAGACGATGGGGACGCCCTTTAAGCCGTTGACTTCGGCGGGCCATATAATCGGCGGGGTGTGGGCCATCCTCGGGACCATGCTCTTTTGGGGGACGATAATCGCCAGTATCACTGTCTACTTCGCCCGCCGCAGGGAGGGTACGGTGAAACAGATCATCTCCACCGTGGAGTATAACCTGGAGCGGTTGGATGACCTGTCACTGGAGGAGTTGGATGTTCTCAAGGAGACCACCGATAGGCTTATCGATGTCAGGATCGAGCGGCGTAAAGAGGAGGGAAAATAATCAAATGAGATATAATATATGTTGCGTAATCTCGAAATAGCGATTATAATAAGCCCTTTGGGTAATGGTATAGAGGGGTGAGAGCGCGATGTTTACCAAGTTTCTAGTGCCGGTAACCGGGAAGAAGGCGGATGACGATATAGTCAGGACAGCCTGCGTCCTCGCCCGAAGGAGCAAAGGGAAGGTCTACGTAGTCCACGTGATTCAGGTGAGTCGCGCCCTTCCTTTAGACGCGGAGGTTCAGCCGGAGACCCAGAGCGGGGAGAGCGTGCTTGCCAATGTCGAAAAGATCGCTGAGGTGATGGATTGTCAGGTGGAAACGGAGATACTTCAGGCGCGGGAGACCGGTCCTGCCATAGTGGATGAGGCGGTGGAGAGGGGGGTGGACATGATCATCATGGGCCTGGAATACAAGAAGCCCTTCGGTGAGTTCGACATGGGGGACACCGTTCCCTATATTCTGCGGAATGCCCCGTGCCGGGTGTTGCTCTGGAGAGGACCAATGGAGGAGGCTGAAGAGTGAATGTGGTAATCATGGGGTGCGGCAGGGTCGGTGCCCAGCTAGCTGCACTGCTGGATGAAGGTGGACATAAGGTTACCATCTTGGATACCGATACATACAGCTTTAGACGGCTTCCTTCATCCTTTAAGGGCACACCATTGGTGGGCGATGGTACCGATGATGAATCGCTGAAGAAGGCGGGGATCGAGGAGGCCGATGCCTTCGTTGCTGTGACCCAGGGAGATAATCGCAATGTGATGGCTGCTCAGATAGCAAAAGACGTTTTTAATGTACCCAAAGTAGTTTGTCGCATCTATGATCCCCTCCGTGAAGAGCTCTATCATTCCCTGGGGCTGGAGACCATCAGCCCTACCAAGATAGGGGCGCAACTTCTGCGGGATAAAGTCGTAGGCTAGGGGGCTTCGATGTATTTTATTATAGTCGGTGGCGGTAAGGTAGGATATTACCTCTCCCAGGCCCTTTTGAGCGAGGGGCATGAGGTATTGATTCTGGAGAAGGATCCTGCGAAGTGTGGTGCAATCTGCGAGCAACTGGGGAGCGTAGCGGTGCGCGGCGATGGATGCGAGGCGCGGACCCTAGCCGATGCGGGTACGGAGCGGGCGGATATGCTCATAGCGGTTACCGATGAGGATGAGGATAATCTGGTCGCCTGCCAGGTGGCAAAGTACAAGTTCAAGGTGCCACGTACCATAGCGCGCATCAACAACCCAAAGAATGAAGCGCTATTTAAGAAGCTGGGCGTAGATGTCACTATAAGCAGCACCAATATCATCCTGGAGCATATCGAGGAGGAGGTGCCCACACATCCCCTGGTCCACCTACTCACCTTAAAGGGGGGAGATCTGGAGGTCGTCGAGGTAAAGGTCTCCTCAAGTTCCTCGGTGGTAGGAAAGAGGATGAGCGAGATCGACATCCCTCCCGATAGCGTGATCTGTCTCATAACCGGGAGGTCGGGTGCCCATGTGCCGACTGGCGATACCATTTTGGAGGCAGATGCTCAGATAATTGCGGTAACTAAGCCTGAGTCGGAGGGGGCACTGAGGGTAGCGCTCACAGGATAAGTATGGCAAAGAGGATTGCATATCTTGGTCCGCCGGGGACCTTCACCGAGGAGGCGGCGCTCCTTCATGATAAGACCGCCCAGCTAATCCCCTTCCCCAGCATCCCTGCGGTGGCGGTTGCGGTCGCTTCGGGGATGGCGGAGGAGGGAGTAGTGGCCATAGAGAACAGCATCGAGGGTTCGGTTACCGATACACTTGACCTGTTAATCCACGAGTCGGGTGTGCTCATTAGAAAGGAGCTGGTGCTGCCTATTGAGCACCACCTCCTGGTCAAACCGGGGACCCAGGCGAGTGAGGTAAAGGTGCTCTTCTCCCATCCTCAGGCACTGGGGCAGTGCCGCCAGGTCATTGAGCGCTGCTTTCCCAAGGTTGAGGTGGTGGCAGCCCTCTCCACCGCAGGCGCAGTGGAGGATATGATGGCCTCGACTTACCCTGCTGCTGCCATCGGCAACAGGCGAGCGGCCGAGCTTTATGGCGCAGAGGTCCTGGCCACTGGGATTCAGGATCGGGAGTCCAATGTTACCCGCTTTGTGGTCCTGGCCCCTACAGATCACCCGCCAACTGGCTTTGACAAGACATCGCTCTGTTTCTCCTTCGCCGATGATAGTCCGGGGGTGCTCTGTGAGGTGCTACAAAAGTTCGCCCAGCGAAGTATCAACCTGACAAAGGTGGAATCCCGTCCCTCCAAGGAGAGCCTGGGAAGGTATATCTTCCTTATTGACCTGGAGGGACACCACGATGACCCTACCGTGAGCGAGGCGCTTGAGCAGGTGCGGCAGGAAACCTCCCTCTTCAAGCTATTTGGCTCCTACCCGAGATACGGGGTAAAGTAAACGGGGAGGCAATACCTCCCCGTAATATTATTTCGCCTTAAACAATTAAGTTATTCTTCGCTTTCCTCTCTCAACCTCTCCTCGATGTCGTCGCGGGTCCTGCGGGCTGTCTCGCTTCCCTCCTCGATAGTCCGCCTGATTAGCTCCTTCACTTTGCTTGAGACCTCATCCTTGATATAACTGGCAAGGTCACTCGCCCTGCTACCGACGCCCAAACCCTGCCGCCCTCGCTGGCCCGTCCGCTCTACAAGCCAGAAAGTGATTGCCGCGCCGATGACCCCTCCAATGAGGAGGCCGGTTAGAAAGCCGTGCCCCTTATTTTCCTCAGTCACCTTTCCTCCTCTCCTTTCTCCTATCAGAGAAGAATTCCAGGACCTTAGCGACGCCTTGCGCCACGCTGGCGATGCTGGCCAGCGGCTTTACCAGGTCCTGGGAAACTGCGGAGGTGATGTTCCGGATATTCCCTGCTATCGTTCTCCCCGAATTGAGGATGGCAAGAACCCTGCGGAGGATCAGAAAGGCGATAACGGTTAAGAATACCGTGGCCCCAATACCCAGTACGGCAAAGATGATTATAAAGAGGTCACGTAATTCTGCCAGAGACATACCTCACCCCGAAAATTATTATACTACCATCATAGCACAAAGGCAAATGGAACCTACTATGGGATGGTTATGATGGTGCCGGTGTTATTGAAGAAGAAGGATCCCCCGAGCTGCTGGGCGAGGAGCACCGAAGCTGGCAACCCAGTGCAGTGCGACACTCCGACCCGCTGTACCCCAAGCTCCTGGAGGGCTGAAGCGGTGCTCAGCACCCGCTCCTCAGATGCACCGATGAGGTGAGTGCCGCCGATGACAGTATGGATTTGTTCCACCCCGGTTATCTCCTGGGCGTGGCGGATGGTATTTATGGTGCCACGGTGGGCACAGCCCAGGATTACCACCAGCCCATCACTGGTCACGATGATGAGTGCCCGGTCGTCTAAGAGGGGGTCGGGAAGCCATTCGCCATCTTCTTTAACATATAGATTGGGGTCAATCTCCTCATATTCGGTTGTCATCGGGATTTCGCCAGTGGTCACGATGTCATCGCTGATCCACACCGGATCCTTTCTCAAGGTAAAGGTAGCTCCTAAAGCCTCAAGCTCCTCCCTGGGGAAGGGAATCCCGATGTAGCGCTCCCATTCGCCGCCGCGAATGTATTTCTTGGCCCATATGTCAGGGTGGGCAACAATCTCAACCGCCCCTGTCTTAGCAAGCACCTCCTTGAGCCCACCGGTGTGGTCATAGTGGCCATGGCTCAACACGATCTTATCGATCGCTGACAGATCTACCCCTAATATTGGAGCATTATGGGGCACTGAGATGCTGGTACACGTATCGAGGAGTATCTTGAGATCACCTGTCTCTACCAGCACGCTCAGCCCCCACTCGGCGAGCACTCCGGGGAACCCGGCGGTATTCTCGCTGAGGGTTGTTATGCGGAGTGGCATTATAAACCTCCTTCAGGCCAGTTTTTCAGCTCCCACGAGAGAGTCCAGCACAATATCGGTAAAGTAGGTCGAGTGCTTAATCATCCCCTCCTCCCGGGAAGCTTGGTTCAGGTTAAAGGTGCAGAAGGGGCAGGCATTTATGATGGATTCCGTCTCCACCTTGTTCAGCAGGTCGGATGCTATTTTCGTAGCCAGGTCGCGGTAGGCGGCCCTGACCCCGCCGCCGGCACCGCAACAGGGGACATCTGCTCGGTTCTCCGGCATCTCTTTCAGTTCCGCACCGCACCACTCTAGGATTTTCCGCGGCTCTTCTGTAATGCTTTCCCTTCTTGCCAGCAGGCAGGGGTCTTGGTAGGTGACTGTTCTTTGAACCCTGTTTAGTTGGTCAGGGTTATCCTTCAACAGGTTGTGTATGACCTCTACCACGTGCTGGACGGAAAAGTCAAAACCTCCCAGCACCTCGGCATAGGAATGTTTAAAGCGCTCCTGACATACAGGACAGGTAACGATAATCCTGCGGATACCCAGCGACTTGAACCGGTCCGTGTTATTCTGGAACCACTCACCGGCGAGGTCAACCCTGCCGGCAGTATATAGAATGGAGCCGCAGCACCCCTCATCTTCCAGGATCATGAAATCGACCCCCAGCTTCTTCAGAACCTGATAGGATGAGGTGGCGGCATCCTTAACCAGATAGGATGCGAGGCAGCCCATATATAAGAGGGTATCGGACTCGTTTCGGGGGAACTCACCCGGTAGCCACTCGAGCCTTCTTTGCGGGTCGCCGTTTACTGCATTCCCTCTGGCGAGAATCCCTTCGATTACCTTGCTATGTCTTGCTGGCGGGCCAAGCCCCCTCTTGCAGAGTTCAGCTCTTGCTTTGGTCACTATTTCGGAGATCCCGATTTCTTCCGGGCATACCCCATCGCACCTCATACAGGTGAGACAGTTGTAGAGGCTCTCTATCTCACTATCGCTGATTTCGACATCTTCGAACAGCTTGATAGCGGTTTTCAGCCGCCGCATGGGTGAAAATAGCACCTCTCCCGTAGCCAGATACGAGGGACAAACATCGTTACAGAGCCCGCACTCGGTGCAGGACTTAGCCCGCTCCAGTGTTTGTTTCATGCCCTATTTACCACTCTGGTCCTCAGCGGGATGGGATGGGGCTGGCAGCGCTTGGATGAAGGCTGATGATAGTGAAGTGAAGGGCTCGGAGTTGTAGCGCTCGATATCGCCGCTATCGCAGAGCGCGGCGAGTTCCGGGTCTACCGGGATTTGCCCCAGGAGGGGAGCCTCGGCCTCACTTGCCATCTCCTCCCCCCTGCTCCGACCAAAGAGCTCGATCCTCTTTCCCGTCTCCGGGCTTACCAGGTAGCTCATATTCTCCACTACCCCTGAGATGTGAACATTTAGCTTATGCGCCATGTGAACCGCCTTGCGCACCACCATATTTGCCAGATCCTGAGGTGTGGAGATGATAACGACGCCTGAAAGGGGGAGCGATTGCATCACGGTGAGGGGGATATCGGCGGTGCCCGGGGGCAGGTCAACTAAGAGGCAATCGAGCTTGCCCCAGAGTACCTCCTGCCAAAACTGGGTGATAGCCTTGGCAAGCAAGGGCCCTCTCCAGATAACAGCGTCGTCCTCGTGGGGCAAGAGCAGGTTGAGGGACATGACCAATATCCCGGACCTGGTCTCTACCGGCAGGATGCCATTCTCATTCCCGGTGGGACGAGCCTTCAGGCCAAACATCTTGGGTATGCTGGGCCCGGTTATATCCGCATCCAGGATGCCCACCTGATACCCCTGACGGGTAAGGGCGATGGCAAGCAGGGCAGTGACAAGCGATTTTCCCACGCCGCCCTTGCCGCTCATAACAGCTATAACGCGGTCGAACTGGTTAAGCTCCTGGGGCGGCTGCTCCACAAGCTCGATGGCTAGCTCTTTCACCCCGGGGATAGCCTCAACGGCAGAGCGTACCCTTTCCTGAATCCGCTCCCTCTCAGTAGCACTCAGGACGGTCAGGGCAAGGGTGAGCTTTACCCTTCCCTCAGATACCCCGATGTCCCGAACCATGTTAAGCTGTGTAAGGCTTCGCTTAGGTTCAAGTAGAAGCACGTCATCAAGCGCCGCTTCAATTTCCTTTAGCTCCACTGCCATATCGATACTCCTTTCGCCGATTCGCGCTGGATAAGCCCCATCTGGACTAGTCTCCCCATCTCCCGCTCGGCCACATCCAACGGGACATCCGTCTTGCGCGATACGCGCTGAGCAAGCTGCCCCACCGGATCGCCGCCATCCTTCATATGGTCCAGCCGCTCAATGACATCGCCCTTGAGGAGCCTCCAGACGAACTCCGTGCTCGCTTTTTTCCTCACCTCTTCGACACTGACAGGATCCCCCTCCGCAGCCTTGCGCTCTATCTGCTGCCAGACATAGGCAATCACTCGGTCGTAGTCAGCTATGTACTCTAAAACCTGTTGCGGGCTCATGGTAGCGGTCTCGGTAATCGGTTCATTGGCGTCATACTTGGCCCAGTTTCTGGAGAGGATGCGAATGCCATAGTCTTTAGGATTCTCATATAGCTCGGTTCCCGGCAGGGGAGAGAGCAGGTGAAAACCGTATTTAGCACCATAATCCCGGTTAAGCTCCTGGGCAAAATCCAGCGACAGGCGGGCGGTCTCCGGGCTTTCACCGGGCAGACCGAAGATGAAGGAGTTGAACACACCGATCCCAGCCTCGGTGGCGAGCCTGGTTCCCTGCCTTATATCGTCGGGGGTGGTCCCTTTCTTAATGGTCTTCAAGATCTCGGGAGAGGCTGACTCAGCGCCGTAGAGCAGCCAGGAGCAGCCAGCCTTTCTCATACTGTTAAGTAGCTCCGCGGTTACAGTATCGGCTCGGGCGAAAACATTCCACTGAAACCTGAGGTTGCGCCTCATGATTTCATCGCAGACCGCCTGGGCGTGGCGGTGGTTGAGGGTGAAGGTGTCATCGACGATGTTTAACTTCTCAAAACCGAACCCTTTATGGATCTGCTCTATCTCATCGACCACTAGCCTGGGGTCGCGGAAGCGGACCCGGCGCCCGAAGAGCCTGGGCCCGGAGCAGAAAATGCAGCGGTAGGGACAGCCCCTGCTGGTGATTACGGTGCAGGGAGCGTTGATAGCGCGGTACTTGGAGAGTGGCAAGAGGTGGCGCGCTGGTGTGGGTAGCTCATCCAGGTCCTCGATAAGGGGACGTTGCTCGGTTTTCACCACCCTATTATCCTCACGGAAGGCGATCCCCGCCACCTGCCGGATATCTTTTCCTTTATCTAGGGCCCTTACCAGCTCGACCAACGTCCGCTCACCCTCCCCGATTACTACCAGATCGATCCAGCGGGCCCGAAGCAGGGTCTCCTTAAGGGCGAAGCTGGCATGGGGACCGCCTAGCATAGTCACGATGTGGGGGTCAAAATCCTTGCATACCTTCAGGTTTCGGGAGGCGATGGGTGAATTCAGGGTTACGCATGTAGCGCCGACCATCCCGGGCTGATATTCCTCAAGCTTATCCCTGATCTTGCGGGCTGAATGCTGGGATACCAGAAGGTCCAGGATCTGGACCTCAATACCTTCACTCTGGAGCATTGCGGCGAGGTAGCTCAGGGAGAGGGGAGGGATGGGGTTCTCTTCAAGGGGATAGGGAGTACTCATAAGCAGTACGCGCATGGGAATTCCTCCTCGCTTGATGAATGTGTCTCGATTATATATTAAATCAACACGTTTCGCTAGATTTCCCTTAATGGTGGTTATGGCTTCTGGCCCCTCTTACAAATAGCAGGGGGTATATGATATCGCTCGCGCAGCAGGGAATCCAAACGGCTATAAACAGGAACGAGAAGATGGAAAGAAGTTGAATCCAGTTTACTGACTCCCCAACTGCCATAATGATGTGGAATAGTGAGGCCCAGGTGCTGATTAGTACATGCCCGGCGTGGGGGAACTTGGTAATCGGTCTCCAGTAACCGATTGCAATGCCCAGGAGTGCTGGCGGGTTGGTAAGCCACGGTTCTTCTATGAAGCCAATATGGAGCTCCCTGCCTGGCAGAACCGCCAGCGATTCTCCCAAGTAGGGAACGATTGAATCGCTCAGGGTAGCGATGCCGATAGCACCGGTATAACCGATCAGGATGGCTGCCCATAGTTTACCCTTTCCATGTAGCCTAAATATAGCGGTGGTTACCAGGGCGCTCAGGAAGACGTGGGTGGGGTGGAGGACGTAAAAGACTGTCTCTGAAGTGTTTGAAATCGGGTTCAGAAAACCACCCCAGAATATTACGACCATGAAGATGATCCCCGTCAGCGCTCCAAAAGCGGTGAAGGGAATATGGTTTGCCAGCTCTTTGGCTATTAGACTCCATTGACTCGACCTTGGCACTTTCAGCTCCATAACCTAAATTGCGTATGAATTATGAGCATATGCCCATAACTATCATAGCATCGGGGTCACCTTTGTCAATAGGATGGGGAAGCTCAGCATGTCAGATGCTCGAGAAGAGCGTGAGTAGTTAACGCAACACGGCAAATAGTGAGTCGCATTCCTGTCGATAGGGATCCCAGTCTTTTACATTTCTAAATTGGGGAAACTTGCCGCAATGGTTTTTTCAAATAGCTTCCCCCTGTAGCCTTACATTAAAGCCAATGGGCTTCATAATGGGTAATCATCGTTACTTTCATTAGGTTTTATTTGGATATTGGACTTGAGTTTCTATTTCAGGTCTCGTTAACGGCCAACCTTTTTTTATGAAACGGCGCCTTAAGCTAAAGCCCCTGCTTTGCGATAAAGGCTACCAGGTCGGCGACGCGGCAGCTATAGGCCCATTCATTGTCATACCATGCGAGCACCTTCACCATGTTACCACCTATCACTATCGTTGCAGGCGCATCGAAGATGGCGCTTGACGGGTTTCCCTTGAAGTCCATGCTCACCAGTTCCTCATTGCAGAACTCGAGGATACCTTTCAACGGGCCTGCGGCAGCCTTTTTAAATGCCTCACTAATCTCATCCGCAGTTGCTCCTTTACTCAGCGTGGCGACGAAGTCCACCACGGATACGGTGGGGACGGGCACGCGGTAGGCCATGCCGTGAATCCTGCCCGCCAGCTCGGGGATAACCACGGTGACCGCCTTTGCCGCGCCGGTGGTGGTGGGAATGATGTTCATTGCCGCTGACCGCGCTCGCCTCAGGTCGCTATGGAACTGGTCCAGTATCCGCTGGTCGTTGGTGTAGGCATGGATGGTGGACATCAGTCCCAGTTCGACGCCAAAGGACTGGTGAAGTACCTTGACCACGGGGGCGATGCAGTTGGTGGTGCAGGAGGCATTGGATATGACGCGATGCTTTTTGGGGTCATAGTGGCTTTCATTGACCCCCAGGACGATGGTCACATCCTCCCCCTTAGCCGGGGCGGAGATGATGACCTTCTTGGCCCCGCCATTCAGGTGGGCGGCAGCCTTGGCTGCGTCGGTAAAGAGCCCGGTGGACTCCACCACCACCTCGATCCCGTAATCAGCCCAGGCAATCTTACTGGGGTCGCGCTCGGAAAGCACCTTCACCGGCTTGCCATCGACGACGATGGCATCCTCGGTCGCCTCCACCTTGCCGGGGTATGCGCCGTAGGTGGAGTCATGCCTTAAAAGATGGGCGTTGGTCTTGGTATCCGTTAGGTCATTGAGGGCGACCACCTCAAGCTTTCCGGTATGGTTTTCATTGACTGCCCTGAGTATCTGCCTCCCGATTCTGCCGAAGCCGTTTATGCCGATCCTTGTTGTCATTTAGCCCTCCTTTTCTACTTCCTATAAGCTCCGTTATTAGTTATAGCGAGGGGCTACGCCTGTTGCCGGGCATAGCCGAAGTGAACTCGGAGCTCTCCCCGGCAGTCGGGACAAGCCCCGCAATCTCAAAGAGTGGTGCTTGTGATTTCCTCGCCCCACTTATCACGATATGGCGACGCCTCACCATGTCCAGAAAGGCCTCGATCCTGGTCTTAATATGTGCGGTAAGCCTATAGTCGTTATCCCCCTCCAGGGTCAGGATGGGCAGGTCGATACGGTGGCGAAAGATGATGTCTCCTATTCCGCGATGACAGAAGGCCTGAACATAGTGGATGACGGCGTCCACTTGGCGCTCTCGCAGTTGTGGCAGGATGTCGTTGAGCCTGTCGAATATGGAGTAGGGGTATGTATAGCTTGAGTACTGCTGGGCGAGGGAATTTCGCCGATTGCCATAGCGGGGCATGGCGAACTGACGCTGAATTTCGTTAAATACTACCTTGGCCCCCTGGCTTTCCAGGAAATGGTACAGGTCCCTGGCAAAGATAGGGGGCACGCCGATATAGGCGAGGCGCAGCGTATTTCGCCCTTCTCGTTCATCTCGCTCGTGACATTCGGTTAAAAGCTGACCCAGCTGTCTTTCGTATTCATCAAGGTCTCCCATGAAATCGGAGGTGGAAACCAGCCAGAAGTGGTTCTCCCACCCGCTCGCGTTACCATTCCAGGTGAGCTCATCGAGCTTATAGGCCAGCCTCCTCGCTTTATCGATCTTTTTATGTATCTTTTCTGCCGCCTCCGTGGTTGTATCCAGTGTCTTAGCCAGAGATTCAAGGGTGCTCTGCATCTGCGAAACATCGGGGTGGTCGGGGTAGGCGAAGGGGATGACGTTGAGGTCCCTGAGCCGGAAAACCTCCATTAACATGATGGTGTTGGAGCAATCGCCGGTGGTGACGCAGAGCACGGTATCGATGCCCTGCTCCATGACGACCCCGTATATGCCCTTGATCCAGGTGCAGCAATTGATGGGAAAGCCCGCCCTCTCCGCGATATTAACCAGCCTTTCCGGGTCCGGGTCGGAGATAAAGACATTGTTCAGGTCAACGGGCCGGTAGCCCGCTGCCAATAGCACCTCTATAGGGACTGTGGTTGTAATGCCAATGGTGGTCATTTTACCAAATTATAGAGCGCGCTCATGCCTGGGTAGTGGGCGCGCGCTCCCAGCTCCTCCTCAATGCTGAGCAGGCGGTTATATTTGGCCACGCGCTCCGAGCGACAGGGGGCGCCTGCCTTGATAAAGCCGGTGTTCTTGGCTACAGCTAGGTCGGCGATGGTGACATCCTCGGTCTCGCCGGATCGGTGGCTAACAACCGCTGTCCACTTCGCCTGCTGCGCCATATCAATAGCCTCGATGGTCTGGGTGAGGGTGCCTACCTGGTTGAGCTTGATGAGGATGGAATTGGATGCCTTCTCCGTGATGCCACGGGCGAGGCGTGGCACGCTGGTGACGTAGAGGTCATCGCCCATGATTTGAATTTCCCTCCCCAGTTTGTCCATGAGCATCTGCCAACTGTCCCAATCGTCCTCTGCCATACCGTCCTCGATGCTGATAATGGGGTATTCGGAGACCAATTTCACGTAGTAATCGACCATCTCGGCCCTGGAGAGGGTGAGGCCCTCCCTGGCAAGTATATATTCGTCGCCCTGGAAAAACTCGCTGGCTGCCGGGTCTAGGGCAATGAAACAATCGGCGCCGGGCTTATAGCCTGCCGCCTCGATAGCGGCGAGTATCAGCTCAACCGCCTCTTTGTTTGAGCTCAAGCGGGGTGCGAAACCGCCTTCATCGCCGACATTGGTACTCAGCCCCTTGCTCTGGAGCACCCGCTTCAGGGACTGATAAACCTCGGCGCATATCCGGAGGGCGTGGGCAAAGCGCTGTGTCCCCAGCGGGACGATCATGAACTCCTGGAAATCGGTAGAGTCCGCAGCGTGCTTTCCGCCGTTCAGGATATTCATCATAGGCACGGGCAGGGTGCACGCCCCCTCGTTGCCGATGTAGCGATAGAGAGGGAGCTCCAGAGATTTAGCGGCGGCATGGGCGACAGCGAGGGAGACGCCTAAAATAGCGTTGGCACCGAGCCGCGATTTGTTTGGCGTGCCATCGAGCTCGATCATCCGCTCATCTATGGCAACTTGCTCCTGGCAAGGCATCCCGGTAAGTGCAGGTCCGATCTCCTGCTCGATATTCTCCACTACCCGGAGCACCCCCAGCCCGACGAACCGGGCCTTATCGCCATCGCGAAGCTCCAGTGCCTCATGGGCCCCGGTGGAGGCTCCTGAAGGCACTGCGGCGTGCCCCAGGGTACCATCGGAGAGCCTTACATGGACCTTCACCGTGGGATTGCCACGGGAATCGAGTATCTCCCTGGCTCTCACTTCCTCAATCACCGCTACTGTCATCGCTCCCCTTTTACCTTTATCTAACTAAAAGGATATCACTCTCTGGCCCTTTATCATATTTAGCAATCATATTAGCTATCAATGCTGGCCCTTCCTTATTAAGCCAATGGCCTTATCCACGGCATCCACCGGATTTTGAGCCACGATTATGGATTTTTCAGCCACGCCTCCCCGTGTTAGTGACCAGGTGCCCAATCCGATAACCGGGATGTCGCTTTGCAGTGCATAGGCGATCTCGGAAAGGGTTCCATATCTGCCGCCGATGGCGATCACTGCCTGACCCGACTTGGCGACGATAGCATTTCTGGTATAGCCCATGCCGGTGACGATGGGGATTCGAACATGGGGATTGGCATCTTTTCGGCTGTTCCCTGGTAGGATGCCAATGGTAATACCACCTTGGGAGTAGGCTCCCCGACATGCTGCCTCCATCACCCCCTGGAGACCGCCGCAGATCAGGGTGGCGCCGCGCCTTGCCAGCTCCCGCCCCACCTCCTCGGCGAGCTTGGTCTCTTCTGCGGAGCAATCGCTTGCGCCTATTACCGTAACGAATAACCCTGGTTCCATCTAAAGAGGCCTCCTACAATAGGCTAAAGGGGATTATAGCACCCTGGGTTGAATTGCCGCAATAGAGGGGAGATGCTTTAATTATAGCGATTCATCGCCGCCTCAATCCCCTCAGTTAGTATGCAGAGTATGGCATCGGCGGCCCGGGCAAAGGCTTCCCCTGCGATGTCCTTCTCCTCAGCGCTGAAATCGCTCAGCACGTAGGATACCTCATCGCCATCGGGGCGGCCGATGCCGACACGAATTCTGTGGAACTCCTCGCTTCCCAGGGAGGTTATGATGGATGCGACGCCCTTATGCCCCGCTGCACCGCCGCGCTGGCGGATACGCAGTTTACCCAGTGGCAGGTCCAGGTCGTCGTAGATGACAATGAGGTTATCCAGCGATATCTCGAAGCGGCGCACCAGCTGGACCACCGCCGCCCCGCTGTTGTTCATGTATGTTCGGGGCTTGGCCAGTATCAGCGGCGTACCGGCAACCTCGCCCATCCCGTATTTGGCCTTAAGTGCTTTGAGCCTTAACCTTCGTTCTTTAATAGGTATGCGGTGCTGACTCGCGAAGTAATCGAGGCACTGGAACCCCACGTTATGGCGGTTACCGGCATAGCTCTTCCCCGGATTTCCCAGCCCGACGATCAGTTTCATAGTCTTAATTAGAGCTTTACTCCTTGAAGCTGATGCGCACCCCTTTGCCTGATTTTAACGTTTGCTAAAAAACCCGCGAGGACGTCTTTTTACAGGCTTAGGCCCATCAAGTTCAAATATGCAAAGAATGTCAGTGCACATAATTTAGATGGTGGCCAGCCTCTTGCCCATCTCACGCAGCTCGGCGAGGATCTCGGGGGTGGCCTGGCCCGGAGCCATGATGCCTTCACCGCTCTTCCTCAGTTTATATGCGGAACATATGCCATCGAGGACATCGAGGGCTTTCCTCTTTCCCATCCCGCTACTGGTGAAGGTGCAGTAGGGCTTGTCGGTGGTCTTGTCCTGGCACTGAATGAGGGTGCGATCGAAAAAGTCCTTGAGGCCTCCGGATATGTAGGCGAAGTTTGTTGAAGTGCCAAAGGCCACCGCATCGCAGCTAATGAGGTCCTCGGCGGTAGCATCGAAGGCCCGCTTAAGGGCGACCTCCGTTCCTTCCACCGACCGTGCCCCTTCTGCAACTGCCTGCGCCATCTCCTCTGTGTTCCCGCTCTGTGAATGGTAAACGATCAATACCCTTGCCATTTTCTACTCCTTTATTTATTTGCTCTCCTCGAGTAGGTGACGAAATTCATCCTCGCTAAGCAGCCTGGTGCCCAGGGAACGCGCCCTCTCCAGCTTCGAGCCCGGCTCGGCCCCTGCTACCACGTCGGTTGTCTTTCGGGTGACGCTCGAGCCCACGCTGCCGCCGAGCTCCCTTATACGTGCCTCGGCCTCACCCCGGGGCAGCGCCTCCAGCCTGCCGGTGAGCACGAACTCTCGGCCAGCCAGTGGCAGCTCGCCTGTGGTTTTCCTTTCCTGCTCAAGCCTGACCCCGGCACGCCTCAGCTCGTCGATAATGCGGCGGTTGGCATCCTGGTGGAAAAAGGCACGTGTGCTCTCGGCGACCTTGGGGCCAACGGTAGGCACCTTAAGGAGATCATCGATAGAGGCGTTGGCCAGCTTGTCCATGCTACCGAAGTGGCCGGCGAGGAGCTCCGCAGTCTCGGAACCGACATGCCTGATGCCCAGAGCGAAGATTACCCTTGCAAGAGGGCGCTCCTTGCTCGTATCGATGGCCTCGAGTAAATTCTGGACGCTCTTCTCCCCCATCCTCTCCAGGTCTATCAGGTCTTGCTGGCGAAGTGAGTAGAGATCGGCGACATTATTAACCAGACCTTCTTTAAGCAGGGCGGCAGCCAGCTTTTCCCCTATTCCGTCGATGTCCATGGCGCCGCGAGAGACGAAGTGGGTGAGGAGTTCATATATCTGGGCGGGACAGGTGGCGTTGGTACACCGCGTCATCACCTCTCCCTCCGGCTTGACCACCTCGACGCCGCAAACGGGGCATCGGGAGGGCATCACGAAGAGCCTTTCCTGACCGCTTCGCCTGGATAAAACGGGAGCGACCACCTCGGGGATGACCTCGCCGGCGCGCTGCACCACCACCGTGTCGCCAATGCGAATGTCCTTACGCCGGATATCCTCCTCGTTGTGGAGTGCTGCCCGCTTGATGGTGACACCGCCAACTGATACCGGCTCCAGGATGGCATAAGGGTTGAGGCTACCCGTTCGCCCCACATTAATGCCGATATCTAGTAGCCGGGTAGTGGCCTGAATAGCGGGGAACTTATAGGCCACTGCCCAGCGGGGGTCGTGACCCACCGTACCCAATTCTCGCTGAAGCTCTAATGAGTTTACCTTAATCACAATGCCATCGGCATCAAATTCCAGGTTCTCTCTCTCCTTAACCCAGCGCAGATAGTAGTTATCCGCACCGCTAATATCGGAAACATGAGTATTATATGGGTTTATCTTAAATCCCATTGACTTGAGATACTCCATGGTTTCCCAGTGAGTTGGGGGCATTTCTCGCTCGCCTGCCCTTTCCCCTTCGGAATATCCCAGGCCATAGATATAGATGTCCAGGGGGCGCTTCGCCGTAACCCGTGGGTCTAGCTGACGTACCGAGCCGGCGGCGGCATTTCTGGGGTTGGCAAAAAGGGGCTGGCCCTCCTCTGCCCGCTCCCGGTTCAGTCTTTCGAAGCCAGACTTGGGGAGATAGACCTCACCCCTGACCTCAAATTTACGCGGGGCACCTTTGGGGACGGTGAGGGGGATGCTCTTAATGGTCTTAAGGTTCTGGGTGATATCCTCGCCTCTATAGCCATCGCCCCGCGTTGCTCCGGTAGTAAAGCGGCCATCGGTATACGTCAGGGCAACGGCAAGCCCGTCGAGCTTGAGCTCACAGACGAAGTCCATCTCACGCCCCGGCACCAGGTTTGAGATTCTCTTGTGCCAGCCGAGCAGCTCTTCGGAAGAGAAGACATTGGCTAGGCTCAACAGCGGCACGCGGTGCTCCACCGCACCGAAGGCCTCGAGGGGGGCAGCGCCTACCCGCTGTGTCGGCGACTCAGGGGTGATAAGATCGGGGTACTCCTCCTCCAGCTCTCTCAGCTCCGCCATCAGCGCGTCATACTCGGAATCCGAGATCTCAGGGCTGTCGAGCACGTAGTAGCGGTGGTTGTGGTAGTTGATCTGTTCGCGGAGCTCCGCGATCCTCTCTTTAGCCCGTTCGATATCAGCCACGCTGGCTATCCCCCGGTCAAAGCTTCACCAGCTTCATTGTGTAGATTTCGGATAGCGATTGAAGCTTGAGCAGCAGTTTTTCGTCAACAGGCTGATCGAGCTCGAGCACCAGAAGCGCCCGACCTCGAGGCTCCAGTCGACCCAGCTGCATCGAACTGATGTTGATATCAGCGTCACCCAATATCGTGCCTACCGCTCCGATAAGCCCGGGGCGGTCGCGATGATCGCTAAGCAGAAAATAACCCCCCCTCGGTACGACATCAATCCAGTAGCTGTTAACCCTCACGAGGTGAGGCTCACCCCTCATCACCGTGCCCGCTACCGTGACTGTCCCGGTGCTGGTGGTCACTTCGAGGGTTATAAGGTTTCCATAATTTTCGCAGTTGATATCTTTTTGCTCGGTGATCTTCAGCCCGCGCCGTTGTGCGATGATATTGGCGTTTACCAGGTTAACCCGCTCCTCGCTGATGGTTTCTAGCAGGCCGCCTAGGACTGCTGCCTTTAACGCCGTTGTATCGTGGTTAGCGATCTCCCCTTCATACTTGATGCTGATGGTGCTTATCTGCCCTTCACCCAGCTGATAGAGCAGACGGCCTATCAGCTGAGCGACGCTCAGGAACGGTCCGACCACGGCAAGCGTCTCCGGTGAGATCAGTGGGGTATTCACTGCATACCTGGCAGGCTGGCCGTGTAGCACCGCGATTATCTGCTCCGCCACATCCAGGGCTGCGCCTGCCTGGGCCTCGGCGGTGGATGCCGCCAGGTGCGGGGTGACTAGAATCTTATCGCTCTTAAAGAGGATGCTATCCTTTGCCGGCTCCTCAGTAAAGACATCGATGGCTGCGCCTGCTGCCGCCCCTTCCTCAACAGCCTTATAAAGCGCCTCTTCATCGATGACACCCCCGCGGGCACAATTGATTATGCGCACAGTTGGCTTGACCATCGCCAGTTCCTTGGCGCCAATTAGCCTCCTGGTTATCTTGGTGAGCGGGGTGTGTATGGTGATAAAGTCAGATTCTTTAAGGAGAACCTCAAGGGAGACCAGATCCGCCCCAAGATTTTGTGCGTATTCGGTAGATACAAAGGGGTCATAGGCGATAAGGCGCATCTGAAACCCGCTGGCGCGCCGTGCAACCTCGGAGCCTACATTACCTAATCCAATGATGCCCAGAGTCTTATTCCGCAGTTCAGTGCCTAGAAAATCCTGACGGCGCCAGTCCCCTGACTTGAGTCTCACGTTTGCCTGGGGGATGTGTCGCGCCAGGGCGAGCATCATGGCGATGGTATGCTCCGCAGCCGAGATGGTATTACCCGTGGGGGCATTTACCACCACGATGCCCTTCCTCGTTGCCGCCTCTATATCGATATTGTCTACCCCCACACCAGCACGACCGATGACCTGGAGCTTATGTCCCGCCTCGATGATCTCCGCTGAGACCTTGGTCTCGCTCCTTACCACGATGGCATCATAATCACCAATGGCGGCGATAAGCTCATCGTGACCCAGCCTCAGCCTGACATCCACCTCGGCATGGGCGCGAAGCGCTTCGATGCCCTCCTGAGCGATGGGGTCAGCGATTAATACCTTCATTTTTTCGCCCTTCGTGTACCTTTCCCGGTTTAACCTGCCTTTAATCGATTACTCGCATCTACGGTAAAATTTTATCGGATAGGAATTTATTAACTGCCTCAGATACCTCCTCCTTGGAGCACTTCACCCGCCACATCCCCTGGGGGAGGTTGATCTTTAGCCACTTGCGGTACCATTGATCACGGATGCCTTTGCTGATAACGAGGACGAAATCCCCGCTCCTGGGGTCTTGGGATATTTCAATGAGACCCCTATTCTCTAACCCCCGCATTCCCAACCGGGACACGACCCCGATCTCCTCGATCTCCATTTTAATCACCCCTGGTAATCTCACCCGGAGAAGCCTGCCTGGGGCAGGGCCGCCTTCAGCGCTTCCATAACCGCATCGATGTCCCCCTCGTTTACATAGCCGAGGTGACCGATGCGAAAGATCTTGCCGTCCAGCCGCTGCTGCCCTCCGGCGAGTACAGTATCATATTCCTCCCGCAGGATCTTGAGAAGCTTCTTGGAGTCGAGCCCCTCAGGCACCTTGACCGCTGTGATCGTGTTGGAGGCGCAGCTATCATCGGGGAACAGGGAGAGCCCCAGCGATTTCACCCCATCCCGCGCCCTAATGGCCACACGAGCATGGCGCGCTATAATGTTTTTAAGCCCCTCGCGCTGAAAAAGCTCCAATGCAGCATCGAGGGCGTAGAACGAAGAAACAGCCGGGGTCCATGGGGTCTGCCCTTTCTCGAGAAAGCTCTTAGCCTTGGCGAAGTCCCAGTAGTATTTGGGCATCTTGGCTTGGGCCTGCGCCTGCCACGCCCGCTCGCTGACGCTGACCATCGCTAGCCCGGGAGGGGCCATCCACCCCTTCTGCGAGCCGGTAATCACCACATCGCACCCCCACTTGTCGGTGGGCAGGTCGATAGAGCCCAGGCCGCTGATGGCGTCAACTATGAGGAGCTTTTCGTACTCTCGGACTACCGCGCTTATCGCCTCCAGATCGCTGGTTACCCCGGTGGAGGTCTCATTATGGGTCACCAGCACCGCCTTTATCCCGGCGTCCTGGGATAGCGCCCGGCGCACCTCCTGGGGGTTGACGGCGGTACCCCACTCGAAGTTGAGCCGCTCAACTTGAGCGCCGAATGTCTCGGCGATATCGGCAAAGCGGTCGCCAAAGGCTCCATTGGCCGCTGCCAACACCTTATCCCCAGGTGAAAGGGTGTTCACTATGGCTGCCTCCATGCCTCCGGTTCCGGAGCAGGTGAGGAGAAATACGTCCCCTTTGGTCTGAAACATGGTTTTGAGGATGTCGGTTACCTTATGGATCATCTCGGCGAACTGGGGCCCGCGATGATTGATCATCTGCCTGGTCATCGTCTGCAGGATTTCATCGGGTAGCGGGGTTGGACCGGGAATGCGTAACTGCATGCTCTACCTCCATTTTCAGTGATTTTCCGATATTATATCCTGAATCGCTAACATAGGGAAGTAGGAAACATGTTTGCCTACTTTATTGTGGGGATGGGTGAGGGTACATGGGGAGCTCAGGTTTTCTTATCGGCATCGACGATTTTCACGTAGCGGCGTTTGCCAACCTTGATGATGCTGCCGTCTTTGATTATTACTTTCTCGCTGGCGACTCGCTTACCGTCAATCTCAACAGCCCCTTGGGCTAAAAGACGCTTTACCTCACCACGGCTCTTAGCAAGCTTCGCCTCACAAAGTAGAGAGACAAGATCATCCCTGCCCGCGCCAGCATCGGAGGAGTAGACCGCATGAACTGGTATCTTCTCAGGCGCTTCCTTCTTCTGCACTGTCTTCTCAAAGTGTTTCTCCGCATCCTGAGCTGCCTTCTTGTCGTGGAACTGCTCCACCAGCTCGCGGGCCAGTCGCTTCTTCAAGTCCATCGGGTTTACCGAGCCGCTAGCGATATCCTTTCGGTACTGGGCAAGCTCCTCATCGGGGATATCGGTGAGAAGCTCGAAGTAGTCCATCATGAGGCCGTCGGGGATGCTCATCACCTTGCCATACATGTCATGTGGAGGCTCATCGATGGCGATGTAGTTCCCCAGGCTTTTGGACATCTTCATGCTGCCGTCGGTGCCCACAAGCAGAGGGACCAGGAAGACCTGCTGCGGGGGTTGCCCCACCATCTGCTGAAGCTCCCGCCCCACCAGGCAATTGAACTTCTGGTCGGTGCCCCCGAACTCGACATCAGCCTCGATTTCGACGGAGTCGTGGGCCTGGAGCAGTGGGTAGAGAAACTCGGTGATGGCGATGGGGCGGCCTGAGGCATACCTTTTGGAGAAGTCGTCCCGCTGCAGCATCTGGGCCACGGTAAACTTGCTGGCAAGTCCAATGACTTCTGAGAGGCTGAACTTGCCAAACCATTCGCTCTGCCAGACCACCCTGGTCTTTTCCCGATCGACTACCTTGAAGAACTGCTGCATATAGGTATCGGCATTGATGCGCACCTCATCGGGGGAGAGTATGGGGCGGGTCTGCGACTCGCCGCTGGGGTCGCCGATCTGAGCGGTCCAGTCACCGACGATGAGGATGACCTGGTGCCCCAGTTCCTGAAACTGGCGCAGCTTCCTGAGCCCAACTACATGCCCCAGGTGGATGTCGGGACAGCTTGGGTCAAAGCCCTGCTTTAAGCGGAGCTTTCGACCTGAGTCCAGGAGCCTTTCTATCTCCTCTTCGATGATGATCTCGGCAACCCCTCGTTTCAGGAGATGCCTGAATTGCTCACTATCGCTTGTCTTCCCCATTGATTGTTCTTTTAATCCTCCCCCTAAAGCGTTTTAAAATTTTTAATGTTTTAAACGTCTGTCTGCTTAGGGGCGCTTGAGCAGCGACCTCGCCTGCTCCACGTCTCTTGCCATCTGAGCCTTTAGCTCCTGGGCACCTGAGAACTTCTCCTCACCGCGAAGCCGCTCCACCAGCTCGAGCTTGAGCGTATGCCCATAGATATCACCGGCGAAATCGAGGAGGTGAGCCTCTACAATGCGCTTGCTGCCATCGAAGGTGGGGCGACGGCCGATATTTATTACCGCCGGATAAGCCTTTTCGCTGTCTGCCTTATGGACTTCAATCTTTGGTTCGGAGAAGAAGGCGTGAGCAGCATAGACCCCATCGGCAGGCAGGGCTTGCTCCCGTTGCGGGATGAGGTTTGCTGTCGGAAATCCCAGGCTTTTACCTCTCGCATCCCCATGTGATACCTGCCCCGTTAGGGTGAAGTACCGCCCCAGGAGTTCGCCTACCTCCTTCACATTGCCCTGGGAGAGCGCCCCGCGGATCGCCGTGCTGCTCACTACCTTACCCTGCAATAACCGGGGCGGAACCACCTCGACAGAGAAATCAAGCTCCTCACCCAGCGATTTAAGGGCACGGGCATCTCCCTCTCTTCCACTGCCTAGGGCGAAGTCGGGCCCGATAACCAGCCCCTGCATCCTGAGGTGGCGCTTAAGCAGCATGACGAATTCCCGGGCACTGAGCCGAGATAGTTCGGGGGTGAAGGAGAGGGTAACGACATGCGACACACCGAGGCTTTCCAGAAGTCTAATCCGTTCCTCGAGGGTGGTCAGGGAGGTAATCTGGGAGCGTGGCGAAAACATCAAGCGGGGATGTTGCTTGAAGGTTATCACCCCGCTCACAAGGCCCTCAGAAGCGGCCTTCTCCTTAAGCTTCTCGATAAGAAACCGGTGCCCCAGGTGAACCCCATCGAAAACCCCGATGGTAAGCGCCGTGTCCCTTTCTGGCACCTCTATGGATAACTCTTCCTCAACGAGCATATTTCCCCTCTAGTACTTATGCGGAAATCCCCATCATCTCTTAACTATCCCGTAGTCGGGGGTGCCAGGCTTGGGAAATCGCATTCTCGAACAAGGCGATTAGACGTTTAATTATGCAACCTAATACTAGCTTGGTGACCAATGTTGCGCAGAAATGCCCTTATAACCCTAGGGTCTCGTCGCCATCAGGCCATTTTGCGTCCTACCGAGGCCGCCACCGGCACAACCCGCGCCATGAGTTGCTCGAAGTTTTCGAAGGTGAGCGACTGAGCGCCATCCTTGAGGGCATGTTCCGGACTGGGGTGAACCTCGACCATCAGACCGTCAGCTCCGGCAGCCACTGCGGCCAGGGAGACGGGGGTAACCAGGTACCATTTGCCGGTGCCATGGCTGGGGTCGGCGATGATGGGCAGGTGGCTCAGCTTCTTGATAATGGGGATGGCACTTATATCCATTGTATTTCTGGTGTATGTTTCGAATGTCCTGATCCCCCGCTCACAGAGCATGACCTGGCGGTTGCCCTGGGCCAGGATGTATTCAGCAGAGAGCAGCCACTCCTGAATGGTTGCCGAGAGCCCCCTTTTAAGCATAACCGGCATTTGTGCCTTGCCCACCTCATCCAGGAGGGTGAAGTTCTGCATGTTGCGCGCCCCTACCTGGAGGATATCGGCATAGCGTAAGACTAGCTCTACATCGTGAGGGGCCATCACCTCGGTGATAACGGGCATTCCGGTCTCCCGGCGTGCCTGCGCCAGGAGCTCGAGCCCATCCTTGCCCAGCCCGCGAAAGCTATACGGGGAGGTTGATGGTTTGAAGGCACCTCCGCGCAGGATATTGGCACCTGCTGCCTTTACCGCACGCGCCGACTGCAGGAGCTGCTCCTCGGTCTCCACGGCGCACGGGCCAGCTATCACTACCAGCGCCTCACCGCCGATGGCTACATCTCCCACCTTGACCACGCTATCTTGGGGCTGAAACTCACGACCGACAAGCTTATGTGGCCGGCTGATGGGCACAACGTCGTCCACTCCGGGCCAAAGCTCAAGCGTCTCCTTCAGTTCGGGGTAGGTTCGCCCTACAACGCCGACCACCGTTCGCTCCACTCCCTGGGATACATGACCGGTGAATCCCATTTGGGTCAGCCGCTCCAGAATGTCCGTCAGTTCCTTTTCGGTATGCCCTTGATGCATTACGATAAACATTTATTATACCTCCAGACTCCCTTCTTGGTTACCGCTCCCAGATCTCAACTCCCTGGCTTCCCTGATATAAACATGGACGATCTCCTCTGCGCCCTTTTCCGTATTGAAAAGAATCAGGATGCGCAGGCACATGGGCAGGCTGCCGGGGACGTTCATCTCATGCCCACACAGCATGGGTACCTGTGAAAGACCCAGCTCCCTGGCTGCCGCCGCGGGGACCGCGCGGTTAATGTCAGGGGTGGTAGTGAAGAAGATACAGGCTATCTCCTCTTGCTGAACCCCGTTGGCCTTGATCATCTCCTGGAGCAACTCCTTTGCCGCTGCCAGGGTATCTTCCCTGGTATTGCCATCGACCGTAGTTGCCCCACGAATGCCGCGACACCTCATTTGCTCTCACTGCTGATATAATATCATAAATAATAGGGCAATGGAATTGTAGGCGAAGTGGGCGGTAATACAAGCCCATATCGAGCCAGTCCTCATGTAGAGCCAGGCAAATAAGAGACCCAAGAGGAAAATGGGAAGGAAAGCTCCTGGTTGCATAACATGTGCCATTGAGAAGAGCAGGGCGCTAACAACAGCACCCCAGCCGTACCCATAGCGTCTGCCGATGCCGCTGAATAGAAAGCCGCGGAAAAAGACCTCCTCGGCAACCGGGGCTGCCACGACTGCGAGCACGGCGATGGTCGCCAGGCCGAGACCGCTATCAGTGAACTCGAGTATCACCGAGGAAGTGGGCTCTTCCCATAATGAGGTCATCAACATATCGTAGAGGATGCTGATTAACAGGCCTCCCAGTACTACAATGGCGGTTAATGTGAGGCCTCTCCTCACATTAAAGGAGCGAAACCCTAGAGCACGCCAGCCAAGGCGGTACTTGAAAGCGCTGAACCGCCATGCCCCGAGGACCATTGCCCCTTCACCGGCTACCATTCCCGCGAACGCTATTATCAGCCACTGCTGAAGCAGGCCCTCGGAGGCAAGCAGGTCAAAGAACTCCTCAATGAGTTGGGTTAAATTAGTGAATTGAAGGTCAAGCTCGAGATAGGCATCAGAGCCAATAAGCAGAGATGTGGCAATTCCCAGGCCAAAGGAAAGGATAATTGTTAAACCTATTACCAATCCGATCCCCTTGACCATGTCCATCACGGTCCAGGGAATTGGCTCCGCTTGCCGCTGCTCTTCCTTCTTTTCTTCCATGGTATCAGGCCTTCAGGTATGGGAGAGGCTCGCTGGCGCTCACCCCTTCATCAGCCAGTTGCCATATCTCCTCGTCAGACATCCCCAGAAGCTCTCCGAAAACATAGTGATTGTGCTCACCGAAGCAGGGGGCTGGCAGTCGAAGCCCACCCGGAGTCCGGCTCATCCGCCAGGATACCCCCGGATAGCGATGAATCCCTGCCTCGGGGTGTGAAAGCTCCTCAAAGAATCCCCGCTCATTGAGATGAGGGTCGTGGGCAAGTTCCGCGATATTAAGTACTGCCCCCGCCTTAACGCCGGAACCCTGGAGCGTGTTCATCAGCTCAATATGGTCATACGCTGAGGTCCACTCACCGATAAGCCGGTCCAGCTCGTCTCGATTTGCCAGTCTACCGGAGGCGCTGGCGAATTTCTCTTCCCTGGTCCAGGGCGGGTCGCCCATAGCATGGCAAAGGGAACGCCACTCATCATCGGAGGGGATGGCGATAGCAATCCACGCATCCCCTTTTTCGTTGTCTGCACCCTTTTCGCCGCCGCGTGCGCGGTAGCAACCGTAGGGTGCCATCGTGGAGTGGCGATTTCCCACGGGTTTTGCCGCTCTTTGGTTCATGGTATAATCCATAATCGCCTCTCCGAGGAGCGGTGTGACCGCTTCACGCATGGCGAGATCGATGTGCTGCCCACGGCCGCTGAGGCGGCGATAGCGTAGCGCAGCCAGAATAGCGAAGGCAGCGTGAAGCCCGCTGGTGGCATCGGCGTAGGCCACCCCGGGCTTGAGCGGCTCTCCATCGGGATAGGCGGTCAGCTCGGAGAGACCGACCATGGCTTCGATTCCCTCACCATAGGTAACATAGTCTCTATAGGGGCCGTCCTGGCCATACCCGGAGAGGGAGATCATGATAATCTGGGGGTTGGTCTCCCTGAGAACGTGGTAGTCCAGGCCAAAGTTCTTCATCACCCTGGGGGTGAAATTCTCCACCACCACATCGCTCACCTTTACCAGGCTTTTAAATACATTAACACCGAGGGGCTTTGCCAGGTCGAGGGTTATAGCATACTTATTCCGGTTCACCTCGTTATAGTAGGCGAAACGATTGTAGGAGCGTTCTCCGGTATCGCCATCGGGGAAGGAAGCGCCGAAGGCGCCGCCGGGCTTAATCCTGGGGAGTGCCCCTCCCCTTCCCGAGCGAGCGGCGCACTCAACCCGTATAATCTCCGCCCCCATATCCGCCAGAAGCTTGGTGGCATAGGGGCCGGCGAAAATCTGTGAGAGGTCGATCACCCTCAAACTGGTTAAGGCTTGCGCTGCTTCATCCATCATACATCATATTAGTTACTCGGCACCATTATTCTTAGATACTGGCGGAGGGGTGCAAAGAATTCTGCTGTGATAGCGGGAACACATTTATTTAATATAGGTTCGAGACTTCTCACTTGCCAAGTCGGGTCACCTACGGCAACGGGAAGGATCGGTATCCAGTTGTAAATCTCGACTATTAGAATATCGGAATTTTTAGTACTCAGTTAGCATTGTTCTCCCTGTGACTTGCTTTCTTATCTTCGATTAAGTAAAGATAACTCCCCTTCTTCCTAGATAACCCCTTGCTCCTTAAGCTCTATAACGTGGTTCTGGCTTAAGCCCAGTGCCTCAATATAAACTTCATCGTTATGCTCACCGAGGAGCGGCGCCCGCCGAACCTCAGCGGGGGTCTCGCTCATCCTGAAGGGGGCTCCCGGGTAGGTAATGGTGCCGGCCTGGGGGTGTGCTATCTCATGAAAGAAGCCCCTTGCTTCATATTGAGGGTCCCCCATTAACTCATCGATCCCGAGAACCGGAGCAAAGGGAATCCGCCACTCCTGTGCAGCAGTGAAGATCTCCCGTTTATCACGTTCTAAAATCCGGGGCTTTATCAAGCCCTCGACCTCATCGGCATATTGGTAGCGCAGGGTAGATGCCAAACGGGGCTGCATGAGCTGAGGGGTATCCAGAAAGGTGGAGAAATGGTCCCAGTTTGCCCCCGCCTGAACATGGATATAGCCATCCCTGGTGGGCATCACCCTTGAGGGGCACTGAAGGTGGTGGCGCGAGCCAGTGCGCCCCCTGACGAAGCCGCTGTAGCTATACATGGTTACCGAGGCTTCTAGGATGGAGGCGACCACCTCCTGAAGGGAGACATCGATGTGCTGCCCCTTATGGGTCTCGTCTCGAAAGTAGAGGGCGCAGAGGGTTGCCACCGCTGCATTGAGCCCTGCCTGATACTCCGCCTGAGATAGGGGGAGCTTCAGCGGTGTGCCGTCAGCCTCCCCGGTAAGCCCCATCAATCCGCCCATTGCCTGGGCTACAATATCCGAGCCATCCCACTCCCGATATGGTCCCCACTGCCCAAAACAGGAGATGGAGGTCATTATCAACTCGGGGTTTATCTCCGCCAGCTTATCGTAATTGAGCCCCATGCTGTCCATCACCCCGGGACGAAAGTTCTCCACCAGTATATCCGCCCTCTCTACCAGCATCCTGAATATCTGAAGGCTACTTTCACAGTCTAGGTTAAGGGTAATGCCTTTCTTGCTGGTGTTAAGAAATAGAAAAAGCCCGCTTTTCTCAAGGTCAGGATGGTCGCTGTGGAAGGGTCCTACCCTGCGGCCTGTGTCGCCAAGGGGTGGCTTTTCTATCTTGATTACCTCCGCTCCGTAATCAGCGAGAAGTTTGGTACAGTATGGGCCGGAGATATTCTGGGAGAGGTCTAAGACCAGCAGACCGGATAACGCGTGATGGGGCATTTTCATCCTAGCCCTTCAGGATATCCAGCGCCTCTTTCTGAGCCTGGAAAAGCTTCGCTATGCCCCCTTGAGCCAGGGCGAGCAGGGCGTCGATGGTCTCTTTGGAGAAGGGGCTAGCTTCAGCAGTCCCCTGAATCTCCACAAATGTCCCCTTGCTGGTCATTACCACATTGAAGTCAACCTCAGCCCAGGAGTCCTCATCATAGCAGAGGTCGAGGAGCTGTTCGCCGCCCACGATACCCACGCTGGTTGCCGCCACCGCACTTCTTATGGGGAGTGAAGGTATGAGTCCCTTTGCCAGCAGGGTATTCAGGGTTTGCACAAGGGCCACATAGGAGCCTGTGATCGCCGCCGTCCTGGTGCCTCCATCGGCCTGGAGCACGTCACAGTCAACGAGGAGCGTCCGCTCGCCGAGGGCATCGAGATCGACCACTGCTCTCAGGGAGCGCCCGATGAGGCGCTGAATCTCATGTGTTCTTCCGCCTGAGCGACTCTCCTCCCGCGGCGTCCTGGTGGTGGTAGAACGCGGGAGCATGGCGTACTCGGCGGTGATCCAGCCTCTTCGCTCCCCCCTGAGAAAGGCGGGAACACGATCCTTTACGGTTACGGCGCAGATCACCTTTGTCTGCCCCAGCTCAATGAGCGCAGACCCCTCGGCATGGGGTTGAAAGCCGGGTGTAATCTTAATAGGGCGAAGCTCGTCGTTGGAACGACCATCTAACCTGAGCAATTATGTCACCTCATTCCGTTCGGGATGACTGGCAATGAAAGGGTGCGAAAAATCCTCCACCAATGATAAGGACAGCGACCATAGGCCCTTTCCGATTGAGCGTTTTCAACCCTTTCTGAATAGCATAAAGTATACCACCGGGTAGATTCGCTGGCAATCAAGCATGTAGCTTGCCAGCGGCACCGACGGGGATAAAAATGGGGATGTGTTGAACGGTATCGGACGCCTAGGTTATAAGATATTCCTGAAGTCGCCGCAACCTGTATTTTCGTAGCATGACTCCTTAACTGCTGCTATAATGATGGTGAAAGGTGAACCTTGAGTAGAAAGGACCGCTCGCCAAAGGAACTTCCACACGTGCCAGAGGAGGAGATTCACCTTCGCCGCCTGACCGTGGATGAGGCGCTATGGAGGCTCGACCGCTATCTCAACGATGCCTTCATCGCCGGTATGCCCCGGGTAAGGGTGATCCATGGCAAGGGAACGGGGACACTTCGTCAGGCTGTGCGTGAGGAGCTTGGGAGCAGCCCCATGGTCAAGTCATTCAGGCCTGCCGGGCTGGAAGAGGGTGGTAATGGCGCCACCATCGTAGAACTGGCAAATCAGTGAACAGGATTGTAGTGATCTCCGATACCCACGCCAGGAGCATTGACGTGATGCCTCGAGAGCTGCTGGCGGAGCTGGCCGCGGCTGACCTGGTTGTTCATTGCGGGGACTATATCAGCATAGCGTTGCTCAAGGAATTGCGCCAACTGGCTAAGAGTTTCATCGGCGTATGCGGCAATATGGACCCAAAGGAGATTCGAGATGAGCTTCCCGATAAGACGGTTTTTGAGGTGGAAGGGAGGCGGATTGGGGTCATACACCCGCTCTGGGGTGGACCACCCTGGGGGATCGAGGAGGCTATAGCGAAGGAGTTTGATAAAGTAGACCTCATTCTATTTGGCCACACCCACGATGTCTGCCACGAGACGATAGGGAGCGTGGTTTTCCTCAACCCAGGGCAGGCCTATCCATCCTTTAGAACACCCGCCTCTGCAGGAATCTTGGCGGTAGAGGGGGAAGGGATAACGGTCGAGCTAAAGACCTTTTAGTAGACTGATTACCGCTTCTTCTCCAATCAGACCGCATAAATGGATAGTGATCACCGGATTATCTCTTACCCTGCGACCTATCTTAGGCCTGACCCAGATTGTGTTTGGATTTCAGCGTGGCCTTACCAGAAATATGGGGCTGGTGCTTCTTTGCAGTACCTTGTCAGCGACACTACCATAGGCCCACCGGGTAATTCCGGTCCGCCCGTGTGTTGAC
>DAOUEU010000101.1:0-18142 GCA_034430255.1 Dehalococcoidia bacterium
GTTTATAAAAATTTTAGCTGTTACGATAACTAACAGAGGGAGTATATCACAGCACCATCTCTAGGCTTTCCTATTGTCCTCCATGCCGCATCATGCAAACCCCGTATTCTAGAGCCTGACAACTGTTCTTGCTCCTAATATCAAGTTTCTTGACAGTTAGCGACGAATGTGTTTAAAGTGCAACCGATGCTGTTAAGCTTCAATATATCTTCGATAAGGGGGTGAATTGTGCCAAAGAAGGTTAAACATGTCCCAGTGAAGAAAAGGTGGTGGTCAGGCCATGTTAACGAAAAGGATTTGGCTAAAGTAATTGCCAAGGCTGAGCATGAGGGTTGGGAGTATGAAGAGCTTGAGAATCACGGATGGGAGCTCAGTCGCAAGTGGGTGGCGAGATTCTCAAAGGAGACTAAAAAAGAAAAGAGTTGATTGGACTGGTAGGTCGACTGTGGAATATTTAGACGCAAGTTTCTATCTGTTTATCCTAGCGAGCCAATTTAGCGCCAGGGCGATATATATTTCGTGCCACGATAAAGATCGGCAGACTATCAGTATGATACCACCTTGCGGGGCGTTGTCTTGCTTGCGCAACTTTTCTTTCCAATATTGTAATTAGTTGATGGACGCTCGTGGGTTTGTTGGACAATCTAGTTATTGATTTCTATATGGTAACTTAAAAATGGAAACCATTCTGTCTATTGCGGATTGGCGATTCCGATAACCTGCTCAAGTATACGCTACCTTCAGACCTTGGCAGATGGCGAAATAGGCAAACCCATACTAAGCAGATTGACAGGTAAAAATCCCCAGAGTATGCTTATCCCACACAAGGATCACATACAACTGGATCCAGCTTGTTATATTAGGAGATGAAGGAGGATATAAAGATGACTATCATGAAAGGGGCCGAAGCCTTGGTGCGATGTCTAATGGAAGAGGGTGTGCGTTATGTGTTTGGCGTTCCCGGTGACCAGTGCAACCCTATCACTGATGCCATCTACAGGTTGGGGGGTGAGGTTGGAATGAGGTTCATAACCACCCGGCACGAGCAGGCGGCGGCCCACATGGCGGATGCCTGGGCTCGGGTGACCGGCCAGCCTGGGGTGTGCCTGGGCACGGTGGGTCCAGGGGTAGCAGACCTGGTGCCCGGCGTATACCCGGCGTGGGCCGATGCGGTTCCTGTTCTTGTTCTAGGAGCGCAGAACCAGACCTGGCGCTGCTACCCCGAGCACGGCTCCATGCAGGCTCTGGATCAGATCTCCCTGATGACTCCCATCACCAAATGGCGGGCACTGGTGAACGACGTGAGGCGGATGCCTGAGTTGGTGCAACTAGCGTTCCGTGCAGCTACATCTGGACGCCAGGCACCTGTGTACCTGGATCTGCCCTCTAACGTACTTTGCGATAAGATAGATAGCAAGGAGTGTCCCATTCTACCCCCGCAGCGATACCGTGCCACTACCGCTCCGGTTGCCGATGCAGGTCCAATTGAACAGGCGGCGGACATGCTGGCACGGGCGAAGTGGCCGCTAATTCACACCGGTGGAGGCGTGCTTCAGGCCGGGGCCTGGGCGGAGGTGAGGGAGTTGGCGGAATATCTATCAGCGCCGGTGACCACCAGCCTGGGTGGACGGGGGTCTATACCCGAGGATCATCCCCTCTGCCTGATCCCTTCAGCCTCTGGTGCATTTAAGGTTCAGGCTGCTGCCGATGTGGTACTCCTCGTGGGCGGTCGCATGGGCGATGTCGATTTCTGGGGGCGTCAACCGATATGGGGAGAGCCGGACAAACAGCGCTTTATACAGATTGACATAGAACCCCAGAACATAGGTCTGAACCGGCAGGTGGAAATAGCCCTGGTTGGGGATGCCAAGAGCACTCTTCGCGCTTTGCTTGAGGCTGTTCGAGTAAGGACCGGGTCGAAGACGGAGAACCCCATGTTTGAAGAGGCGCGGCAGGTTCAACAGGCATGGGTGGATGGCTGGGAGGATGGCGCTCATTCCGACCAGGTTCCCATTCACCCCCTTCGCCTTATGCGTGAGGTGCGCCAGTTTTTCCCCCGCGAGGCTATCTTTGCCCAGGATGGTGGCACCACGGCGGTGTGGGCCTTCTATCAGAACCGCATCTACGAGCCGCGGTCATTCCTTTGGGCTGCCGATTCGGGTCACCTGGGCTCAGGCGTACCCTATGCTATAGCGGCCAAGCTGGCCCGCCCTGAAATACCGGTCTACTGCATTACCGGTGATGGTTCCTTTGGCTTAAACGCTATGGAGATGGAAACTGCGCGGCGGGAAAACGTGCCCATTGTTGTAATCATAGCCAATGATAAAGCTTGGGGAATGATCAAGGGCGGTCAGAGGCTGGTCTACGACGCCCGCTACATTGGGGTCGACTTCACCGATGCTCGCTATGATAAACTGGCGGAGGCCCTTGGGTGCTACGGTGAGCGGGTCACCAAGCCTGCGCAGATTCGGCCTGCCCTGGAGCGGGCGGTGGACTCCGGGTTGCCTGCGGTGCTGGATGTTATTGTGGATATCGATGTGCACATGGTGCCGCCTGACCTGGTAGTGCTGGATAGCGTATGGATGGAAGGCTGCGATACGGGGGCTTCTTAGTAAAAGCTGTAGCTCCCTGAGGATGGACTAGAATATGAAGGCCTTGCAGTTCTCGGTTTCCGTTCCGCAGTTTGCAGCATTGAAGGCCTTGGGGAGCTTGTGCCAACGGCTTTACTATTACGGTCCACTTGCCACGGTGCGGCTTGTTGATATCCCGGAGCCGCAGTTGCCCTCCGCTGACTGGGTAAAGATCAGGACGCACATCTGTGGATTCTGTGGAAGCGATATCAACCTCATCATGTTACGGGATTCCCCAACGGCAACCCCTTTTACCTCGTTTCCATGCACCATGGGCCACGAGCTTTGTGGCGAGATAGTAGAGGTTGGAAGCAGTGTCGAGGGAATAAATGCTGGAGATGTGGTTACTACTGCCCCGTATCTTAGCTGCTCCATAAGAGGAATTGAGCCGGTATGTAGAAGCTGTCAGTTGGGTAGACCCTCCAATTGTGAGAACTTCGCCGAGGGAAATCTTTCTCCAGGCATGTTGGCGGGTCTCTGTCGCGATATAGGGGGAGGCTTTGCCCCCTATCTGGTAGCACACAAGGATCAAATTTTCAAGCTGCCCGGGGAAGTATCTGCTAAAGAGGGCGCCATGATAGAGCCGGTTGCGGTGGCTATTCAGGCAGTGATTGACAACATGCCCGGTGAGGAGGATAAGGTTCTCGTTATCGGGGGTGGGGTTATAGGTAACCTTATTGTTCAAGTAATACGTGCCTTCGATATAGGCTGTTCGATTACTGTTGCTGATCCCTCGAAATTCCATGCTGAACTGACATCCGAAGTAGGGGCCGATCACCTGATTACGGATGGTGATATATTGCATCACACCGAGAGCATCACAGGGGCCAGGGCATATAAACCCATGCTGGGCAAGGTGATACTTATGGGAGGATTCTCAAAGATCTATAATACTGTGGCTAGCACCGAAACGCTCGATGCCAGCATGAGGGCGCTGAGGACAGGGGGAGTACTTAGTGTGGTGGGGATCGGCAAGGACGTGATGACCGATCTCACTCCCCTCTGGCTGAAACTCCAGACCATAAAGGGTGTCTATTGCTATGGCTATACCGATATGCATGGTAAAAGAAGGCACATTTTTGAGATAGCTATCGATTATGTAAAGCAAAGAAGGGTCCAACTCGAGCCTCTGGTAACCCATACATTCGCTATTGAAGACTACCGGAAGATGATCGAAATCAACCTGAATAAAAAGAAACACAGGGCGGTCAAGACGGCGGTTTGCTTTACCTAAAAGGTATGTCCGCTTAACGCCTATATCGGGTTACACGTATTTCCTCCGCCGGTTGCGCCATACTCCGTGGGCAACCGGCATTTGGTACTGCTGCTATGCACTAAGGTGGCTCCACAGCAATAGCGTACCTCAAGTTAACTTAACTTACATATCGGGACTTTTTGATCCGGTAAAGGGTTGACAAAGTATTATTTAATATCTATAATACTAATAGTTTGGAAGATACTAATAATTAGAATTGTGTATATAATAAGCATTACCGTAATTATGCATTGGGGGCTTTAGATGGCACAGGAGCCACAAAAAGAGGAACTCATTGAGAGCATTCTCCAGCTTTCGGACAGGGCATTCAGAGAGCTGTTTCCCATACTGCCCAAGCAGTGGCTGCGCCTGGACCTTACCATGTCTCAGCTCAAGGTGGTTCTGCTGCTTTTCGTGAGCGGCCCCACGCGGATGGGCGTTATCGCTTCCGAGCTGGGGGTGAGTCTGGCTACAGCGACCGGGGTGGTAGAACGCCTGGTAGAGCGGGGTCTCTTGCGCCGTGAGGGCGATGCTGCGGACCGCCGTGTGGTACTGTGCCGCCTTTCCGATGAGGGGGAGAGGCTAATAAGCAAGCTTTGGCGGCTTTCCCAGGAGCGCATCGGTGAGCTGATGCGTGTGATACCTCCCTCCAGGCTGCTGATAATTGCCGAAATGCTACAGGCGCTCCTGGAAGCAGGGGAGGCGATGAAGGGTGATTTGCAGCTCAAGGAGCAAAAAGAGGGATATACAGTCGTAGGTTCAAAATAAACTTTGATTAGATAATTGTAGGAGTATCGAATGCGGGTGTTAGTAACAGGTGGAGCTGGAAGGTTGGGGGTAAATGTATGTAAGTCCTTACAGGGAAACGGATTCCGGGTACGTGTATTCGACCTGGATAATGACCGCAACCGAAAGAGCATCAAGGAACTCGGCAGAAGGGCAGAAATCGTGTGGGGAGATATCACACAACCCGATTCGGTTCGGAAGGCTCTGGAGAAAGTAGACGTGGTGGTACATATGGCTGGAATCTTGCCCCCTGTAGCCTATGAAAAGCCAGAACTGGCAAGGAGGGTGAATGTAGGGGGGGCCAGAGTACTTGTTGACCTCATAAAAGAGAAGGGAGGCAATATTCCACTGGTATTTACTTCCTCGGTAGCGGTGTTTGGCATCACCATCGATGCCACGGAACCCATTTCACCGGAGAAGAATGATCCCAATCCCAGGGGTGCCTACGGCGAGACCAAGCTTGAAGCGGAGAACCTGATCAAAGAATCGGGGATCGACTATCTCATCCTGAGGCTCACTGCCGTCATGTACTTTGACCACGAAGTGAGCGACCTGAAGCGCATGTTTTCCATTCCGCTGGATAATCGAGTTGAGTTCTGCCATCCCGATGATTTGTCTTTAGCGATACTAAACGCGGTTAAGAATATCAGCACCATAAAGGGGAACACGCTTGTTATCAGCGGTGGGCCCGGTGAGCAGATGCTGTATAAAGATATGGTCGGCGCTATTCTAGGCGTCATGGGGTTGCCCCTGCCGCCTGCGGACAAATTCACCCAGCGACCCTACTACCTGGACTGGTATGACACGAGCAAGTCCCAGCGACTGCTTAACTTCCAGCGAAGGTCCTTTAAAGACTACATCAAGGATTATTCCCGCGGGCTAACCAGGCAGTACTCGGTCCTGTTCCTGCCCTTTATGCGCTACTTCGTTTCGCCTTTGTTCGGTAAGGCTGTTGTTCAGTTTATGTAAACCGGTTGTAAAATAGCCTCTCGGGCCGACCGTGTAGGCAACATGGCTAAGGGCTCCGATATATCGGGGCCCTTCTTGTAATTGGTAGTAAGACTTATTCCTCCAAACAGCGCCCGTTCTTTTTACTGCTGTGCTTGGGTAATACCCACGGGTATGAGGTTCATAGAACTTACCGATGGGCAGATGCCTCGTTTACGAGCTCTATGGGGTAGTACCGGTTGCGGTATCCCTCCCTTTCCACCATCGTCCTCGCCCCTCCGGTGCAGGTGGAGACGCAGACGCCACAGCCATAGCACTTTGCGAGATCGACCTTGGCTGACCCGTTTACCAGGCTATTTGCGCCGAAGTGGCAGCGCTCGACGCATATGCCGCAGCCGGTGCACAATTCCTTGTCCAGTGCTACTATATAAGGTCCCGGGCTCAGCACTCCTCCGGCTGCCAGGTGGGCCCTCAAGGGGAAGCATATCTCACTCTCGCAACTGCAGAGTACATAGGCCCATCCCTTGGATCGCATGCACGCGTAAAAGGCCGGGACCAGTCCCTCCTGGTCGAGCTCGCGGAGCAGTTTCTTGGCCTCCTCGGGGCTCATGTCGACATACTCACTATCAGCTCTCTTGGATGCCTCGGCACCGTACAGGACCATCATATCTTTTCGATAGGTCCCCTTCCTTTTGCCCAGGGCTTTCTGGCAGACGCATGGGCCGACGGCAATTTCTGTGTTGTCCAGAACCGATATGGCGTCTATGAAGTCAGTCGCCTGCTCAACGGTAATGACTTCTCCGGTTGGGAGGAAGCGGCCAAGAAGTCGGGACAATACCGTCAGGATGGGCCGTCCCCTCACCTTCAAGAAGAAGCGTAATGTTGCGTCCAAGATAGGTATGACAATCCGAGGCTCGATTCTAATATAGAAGCTCGTTAGCGGGATTTGGAGTTTCCCGGCCTCTTCCAGCTTTCCACCTGTCAATTTATGGTGAGCCATAGAGCCTGCTTAATCGTAGGAAAATTTACCTAGACCAAACATTTTAAGCGTTATCATTGTAGGCTAGCCGGTATCAGGGCCCCAGCTGTACTAGGCGTAAGAGGCGGAGAGAGGTGCCTTAACATCAGGAACTATTCACTCGGTCCTACTACCTCTCAGTGGCTTGAGCAGTAAAAATAGGTCGACAGGTTATCGTCGGCAGGGGTGAGGCCACGGCGCAGGTTTAGCATTCGCTTAAGCGTGACGGTGCGCTCGCCCTCGCGTCGTCAGCCCTTATGCCTAGCTGAGTAATCCTTGCTCCTTCATTTTCTTGATTTCTTCTTCTCTTAATACCCTTTTGAATATTTTCTCCGTTACAGTTAAGGGCAGCTCATCCCTGAACTCTACATATTTAGGAACGGCAATGGCTGGAAGCTTATCCTTACAATACGCGATAATCTCATCAGCAGTTAGTTTGCCTTTGTATTCCTCCTTTGGTTTTATGAAAACCTTTATCCTCTCGCTTCCCGGGCGCTCGGGATCGGGGATGCCCACCGCTGCAGCCATAGCCACCCCACGATATTTAAATAAGATTTCGTCGACTTCCGTTGTGTACACTTTATACCCTGAGATATTTGCCATATCCTTGATCCGATCCTCGAGGACAAAGTACCCGTTCTCATCCATTTTCCCGATATCACCGGTGTGAAGCCAGCCATCGGCGTCAAGGCCGCTGCCGGGCGTGGGCCAGTATCCCTTCATAGTCTGTGGGCCACGAATTACTATCTCGCCGCTTTCACCCGCACCGAGCTCCTCACCGGTCTCCAGGTCTACAATTTTCACCTCGGTATCAGGCACTGGCAGCCCTATGCCCAGCGTCTCCTTGGCAGTGAAACCGGTGATTTTGGAAAAAGTAGTAAGATTTGCATGAGTTAGAGGGCCACACTCGGTTAGCCCGTAACCTTCAGTTACCGGCATCATAATTTCCCTCTTGATGGTTTCAAAAATCCCCTCTGGAAGTGGCGCTGCAGCTGACATTAGTAGAACTGGCAATCTTCCCACTTTTTTCTCGGCTATCTTCATTAGATGAGTAGGAACGACGAAAATCACCAGCGGGCGATGTTCCTTCATAATGCTTATAGCCTGATCCGTATCTCTAGGGTCGGAAACCAGGAATATTCGCAGGCCTAAAGCAATGCAGCATAGAACCGCCATATGTCCGTATGCGTGGAATAGGGGAACAACTACTTCCCCGGCAGCCTTTCCTTTAATCCCTCGCCACAGAGGCTCGAGCATCCATGTCATTTGCTTAATATTGCAAGCCCTATTGTAATGGGTTATCATCACACCTTTTGGTACTCCTGTAGCACCTCCAGTAAAGGAAAGATAGGCTAAGTCCTCCACCGGATCGATGTCAACCTGGGGAGGTTTTGGCTCATGCTCTGCTATGAGGTTTTTAAACTGATAGGCACCAGGTACTTCTTTTACCTCGGGCTCCTCTGTGGAATAATCCATAGGTGAGGTAACGATTACGTTCTTGAGTTTTGTTTTATCCTTTATTGAATTAACCAGACTCAGAGCCTCATCTGAGCAAATCACTGTCCCTGCCCCTGATTCGCCTATCTCGTATTCCAGGTCAAGAACCTTGTGAAGTGTACTACAGGGAACAAGGGCAGCACCCGTTTTCGATACGGCAAAATCAGATATGATACATTGTGGGCAATTCGGGAGAATTGTTGCCACTTTATCACCCTTCTTTATCCCCAACCCTGCAAGGGCATTTGCCAACCGGTCAACATATTCCCTCAGTTCGCTGTACCTTATTTTCTTTCCAAGGTAGTCAATGGCAACCTGGTTTGGATATGCCTCCGCTGACTCATCCAAGAACGTGTATACAGGTATTTTGGGATACGGCTCCAGAGTTTTCTTCAAGGGGTACGGCCCGAGCTTATAATTCTTGAGCCAGGGCTTATCACTTCCCTTTATCTTCTCCACCATGGCAGTCCTTTCTATTTCCCCCAGATATCAGGGATATACTCTTCTAACCCTAACTCTTTGAGCTTTTCCGGGGTGGGCTTCCCTGTAGCCTTATCCCATCCTCGCAACTCATAGTATTTCTCCAGCATCTCGGTTAAATTCTCATTAACCTTACCTTCTGCCGGACCCTCCGGTAGTGGATCTTCCAATAATCGAGGGGGCAGAGTATCATCGGCTCTGGTCAGCCCCTCCCTTACACTGAAGACCCTGGCAAGGTTATAGGCCCTCTCGCCGAGCTGCACCATATCATCATACGTGAATTTCCGACCGAGGCAGTGTTCCACCAACTCTACCCACTCATCTGAATCTACACAGAATCCCATGAACTTGCACGCCCCAAGTGTATCGAGCGCAGTCATGACATTCTCAAGATCCACTAAAACGTGAACCTCACCGGGGTCGGCCACAAGTGAATCCTCGATCCTGCTATCTGGAATGCAAAGGAACGGAATGTCAAAGAAGCTGGGGCCTTGTATATATGCGGTAACGTGGTCACCACCCCTGTTGGCAACAGCATATGCTAGCCCGGTTATCTGAACTGCCCTAGAATCATAGGCTGGAAGCTCCAGGCCCTTAACATTCATAGCGAATTTTTCGCTTCCCTTGCCTAACTTCTGGGACATCCTTCTCGTTCCCTCAGCCAGTAAATCACCGATACCCTCTCTTTTGGCTATCTTGTGTACCAGTTCTACCATAATGTCAGCGTCACCAAATTTGAGCTCCAATCCATCCGTATCCGATTTGGTCAGTATTCCCTTTTCGTAACATTCCATGGCGAAAGCAATCGTACTTCCCGTCGAGATCGTATCGAGGCCATAATCATCGCACAGGTAATGTGCCTTTGTAATTGCTTCCATATCCGTGACCTGGCACTGACCACCGAGGGTTCCAACACTTTCGTACTCTGGTCCTCCCCCCTTGGCACCCTTGTATTTACCCCTCCTGATTTCACTTCGTCTTCCACACTTGATTGGGCAAGCAAAGCATCCCCAGGACTCTACAAGAACCTTTTCGCTGAGGGCTTCTGCGTTTATTTCCTCTAAGTTTGGAAAGACACCGGTCTGCCAGTTTCTTGTAGGAAATCCACCCTTTTCGTTCACCATGTCAATAACAGCGTTCGTGCCAAATGTCTCCAATGCCACTTTCAGTAAGGACTCATCAACTAGCTCGAACTGTCTTCTTGCTACCTTAGCAAAAGCAGTTGCATCTGATAAGTTGACTGGCTTTTTCCCATACACAGCAATAGCTTTCAATCGCTTCGAGCCCATTACAGCTCCACCGCCGCATCTTCCTGCCGCCCGGTGAAGGTCGCTCGTCGTGCTGGCATATCTAACTTGATTCTCTCCGGCGATTCCAATACAAGCAACATTAAACTTGTCACCTAGCTCTTTCTTGATCTGATGAGTAGTTTGAGAAACACCTTCACCCCACAAGTTTTTCGCATCTCTAAGCTCAGCTCCACCCTCCTCAATTACAAGGTAAACAGGTTCTGGTGAGATGCCCTGAAAAATGATTCCATCAAAGCCTGTTTTCTTGAAGTCTACCCCCCAAAAGCCACCCACATTTGATTGTGCCCAAATACCGGTTAACGGCGATTTGAAAACAAGGTTGTATCTTCCCGTGCTGGGTGCCTGAGCTCCTGTTATGGTTCCGGTCATAAAGATAAGCTCACTTTCAGGGCCTAACGGGTCTGCCCCCTTGGGAACCTCATGATAAAGATAATGCGTTGCCAGCCCGGCACCTGTCAAGTACTTGTCAAACAGATCTTCGGGGATTGCCTCTTCTGAAACTTTGGACTCCGATAAATTGACCCTTAGAAGTTTCCCATGGCCTCCAAACATTTTTACCTCCATTAATTTTAATTATTATAATTATAGAAATGTAGGGGCGCAGCATGCTGCGCCCCTACCGAAACATCTAGAAGTCCACCGACCGGCCATCGTAGGCGTATAGGAAAAGCTGGCGCAGCTCCTCGTAGGAGGGGGTACGTACGGCGGTGATTATTTGCGTGTCGTTGAAAGCGTCGTCAACCATTTTATCCACCTGTGCCTCGTAAGCCTCGCGCTCGATGCCTGCTTCGGCGACGCTGGTGGGATTGCCCATCTTCTGGCACAGGTCACGGATGTGCGTAGATAGTGACCGCGCTGCCTTCTTGCCTCCCTCGTTGGAGCAGCCGATGAAGGCGGCCAGTTCCGCGAACCGCTGTGGTGCCTCGCCGGCGGCGAACTTGATGGTATAGGGGAGGAAGACAGCGACGGCGCGACCGTGGGGTACATGGAATACCGCGCCCAGCGTGTGCCCCATAGCGTGAGCCATTGAGGCCATGGCATTTCCGAAGCCCAGGCCGGCGCAGGTGGCGGCGTTGTGCATCCTCTCCCGTGCCTCCATGTCAGTACCGTCAGTCACGGCACGGGGAAGATACTGGAAGATGAGGCGAGTGGTGTTGAGGCAGAGGCCGTCGGTGAGGTCGGTGTGCCAGGTGCAGGTGTAGCCTTCTACGGCGTGGGTCAGGGCGTCCAGGCCTGTGTCAGCAGTCAACTGGGGGGGCATCCCTTTCGCCATCTCCGGGTCGACGATAGCGATATCGGCGTGGTTCTCTGGGTGCCCGAGCCCCATCTTGCGCTGCCCCTCGGTATCGGTCAGCACGATGCCCCAGGTGACCTCGGCCCCGGTGCCGCTGGTAGTGGGGATGGTGATCAGGCGAGCTTTCTGTCGCAGGCGCAGCTCCATGATGGGGCTGATGGCGGCCGGCTCCATGTCGGGATGCTCGTATAGCACCCAGATGGCCTTGGCAGCATCCATCGGCGAGCCTCCACCCAGGCCGACGATCCAGTCAGGCTCGACCTCCAGGGCTACCTCTGCGCCGCGTTGCACTGTCTGCACGCTGGGTTCAGGCTCGACCTCATTGAACATATGTACTTCGATACCGGCGCTGTCTAGATGGGCTTTCACTTTGTCTACTAGACCCAGCTGGACCATGGTGGTGTCGGTGACAACGAGGGCGCGCCGGCCCTCCAGCTCATCAAGGACATCCAGTGCCTCCTCACCGAAGACGATTCGCGGCGAGACGAAGTTCCACATCGCGAGAACCTCCTTCTGTTAAACGATCAGAGACTAATGACCAAACATAGATAGTGAAATGCAGATAGCCTGCTATGCTCGCCCCCTACCCTTCGGCTATTACCCTTAGATATCAGTCACCGAAGTCGGTGGGTACACGCGAGACACAGTTGACTAGCTCCTTGGCTGCCTTGGGGTATCGCATGACTTTCATCATGTCACCCTTCAACTTCAGTTTGCGTGTCATCATGCCCGAGATAGGATCCAATTTCCCCTCGATGACCTTGCGCCAGTTGCTGAATGGGGCGCGGAGGATGAACTGTGCCTCCCGCTCACCCTCGCTGGCTACCTCGATTGCATCGGTACACTTGCCGTGATATAGGCCGACGAAGAGATACCGGGTCTCGGGATAGACTTTATCGGGCTCGCACACAAAGATGAAGTCCCCTTCCCAGTCCTTGGCCGACCTCGCGTATGCCTCGCTGGCATTGATTTGATTGGCGAACTCCTTAACCCATTCGTCGGATGGAAATTTAAAAGCCATGACTCTTCCTCCTTTATCTGACCTTTGCTCGCAGGTATTTAGCCACACTGCCTGGAGTTTGGCGCTCAGTCTAGCACCCAATTGGGGTGAAAGTCAATATACGAATTTACCAGCATAGTTTGCTAGAAACACCTGCCTATTCCTCTTTATAACTATAATCTCCTCTCTTTTAGAAACTACAACCAATCCCTTAGTAGTTTTTACCGTTTCTAAACATCTGGCATTCGGTGAGCGAGGACCTTCCTATAAATTGGCTGCCCGTTCCACGCAGCGTTTCCACTTAGCATTTACCCGTTCCTGTAGTTCGTTGGTCTGCTCTTGGGTAATACTGTTAAACCTCCCCTGTTCCATGAGAAATTCTCTCACTGGCCTTAGATTACCCTTTCGGGCAATGGATTCACTGGCCGATGTTAGGCGAAGAACGCCGCCCTCAACCTCATAGAGTACGACCCATCCGGTCTGCACAGCGAGCTCGCCGATCTTGATGGTGTCACTGAAGGGGAAGCGCCATCCCGGGGGGCAGGGTGTGAATACGTGTATGAACCTGGTTCCCTCTATTGCCTTTGCCTTACTGACCTTCTGGTAAAGGTCGAGGGGATAGGAAGCATTGGCTGTAGCAACATAGGGGATGCCATGAGCTTCCATTATCGCTGTCATATCCTTCTGATTCTGCTGCTTACCCAGTATTGGCGTGGTACCTGAAATAGCGCCCAGGGGGGTGGAGCCAGAGCGCTGATTACCGGTGTTCATATAGCCCTCGTTATCGTAGCAGATATAGATGAAATCCTCTCCCCTTTCAGCAGCGCCGCTTAGC
Organism: Dehalococcoidia bacterium; assembly: GCA_034430255.1. Taxonomy (GTDB): domain Bacteria; phylum Chloroflexota; class Dehalococcoidia; order E44-bin15; family E44-bin15; genus DATKYK01. Next base: position 13,054 of record DAOUEU010000101.1, read on the forward strand.
GCCTGGATCCCGATATCGTGTGTGCCGCCATCACCGGCGATGGCCAACACAGTTAATCCCTTTCTGCCCAGGGCTTTCAGCCCGGCAACCAGTCCGGTGGCCGATGCGGCGGTGGAGGCGAATGGCGTGTTTACACAGGGGACATTCACCGATGTTACCGGGTACATGCCGTGCAGTACGGTGAGGCAGCTGGCTGGCACTGTCACGATAACCTGCCCTTCCAGCGCTTTCAGGATATGGCGGTAGGCTAGAGACAGGGCGCAGCCGGGGCAGGTCCTATTGCCTGGCAGCAGGTATTCTATTTCGGGAAGGTTAACTGCATTAGTTTTCAAACCGGCAAGCCTCTCAAATATGACATATCCATTCGGGGTATTCGCGGTTTAAAACCCCCTCTTTGAGAGATGGCAGCTCCTTCCTAATCGCTTGTGCCATCTCTCTGGCTTTTACATCACGACCACCCAGTCCGACAATGAAGTTTCTTATTACCGCATTTATACCACTCCCGTAGAGGGCTGATTTTATTTCCGAGCACGTGGCTCCTTCCGAGCCGTAGCTGATATTCTTATCGAAAACCGCGATAAGGCGGGTTCTCTTGAGCGCCTTTACCAGATCAATATTGGGGAAGGGTCTTAGCACTCTCAAGCCCAGGACACCCGCCCGGTGTCCTTCTTCACGGAGCATGTTTGCTGCCACTACTGCCTCCATCGCCAGGCTGCCCGTTGCCACAATAGCTATGTCAGCATCATCCATCCTGTCTTCCCAGAACATGCTGGCGTAGCCTCTTCCGAATAGCTCGCTGAATTCCCGGCTGACCTTGCTTATGGTCTCCCTTGAATTCTGCAGGGCCTCCTGGAGCAGATACCTCAGCTCCATATACCCGTGGCAGAGCACGCCCTCAGCGTTAACCCTGGGGTTTGCCAGGGTTACCAGGTTGTAGTTCTTGGGGTTGGCCGGGTCCAGTGTGGTGTGGGGGCTGTAGCGGGGTAGAAACCTGTCCACTTCCCCCTGTGATGGCACATCCACCGGCATTTCAGTATGAGATAGGATATAACCGTCGTAGCAAACCATAACCGGCACATAGACTGTCTCGGCAATCTTATAGGCCTGGATCACCGAATCTAGTATCTCCTGGTTGTTTCGGGCGTATATTTGTATCCAACCGGTATCCCGTTGGGATATGGAGTCCTGCTGGTCATTGAGCACACTCCAGGGTGCTCCGATAGCGCGGTTTACGCAGGCGAGAACCAGGGGGAGGCGCGTCCCGGCAGCCCAGTGCAGCATCTCGTGCATGTAGGCCAGGCCGTGTGAACTGGTGGCGGTGAAGGTCCTGGCTCCCACAATAGAAGCCGAGGTGCATACGGCGAGGGCGCTGTGCTCACTCTCGACGGCAACATACTCGGCATTCAACTCCCCTCGTTCCACGAATTCAGAGAGGGTTTCGGTGACCGGTGACTGTGGCGTAATAGGGTAGGCAGCGATCACCTGGACACGGCTGAGCTTTGCCCCCTGGGCTGCAGCGTGATTGCCATCAATTATCCGTATATCGGCTTTTCTATCTTTCTTCTTGCTCAAATCACTCAATCTGTTTGGAGATCCTCTTCATTTACCATGGTTATAGCCTGTGCTGGGCAAACCTGAGCGCATATTCCACACCCTTTGCAATACTCCAGGTTTATCTGGACTGGTACGGTTTTGCTGATGAGTGCATCCGGGCAGTAGAGCCAGCATATAAAACAGGCGGGCTTACCGCGCTTTGCAGGGATGCACTTTTCGTGGTCTATTACTGGAAGTGAGCTGCGCCACTCGCCTGTCCTCCCGGCTTCTCCAATACCCGGCGACGATTCACCACATATATGCTGGCAACTCCTGGTTCCCATAACTTTCTATCACCCTTTTTTCTGCAGCCTGGTTATCTCGTAGGTCTTCCTGACTGCGGTGAGGTTATTATCAACCAGGCTATCGGGGAATCTTTCTCTTATTACCTTTTCTATGCTTGCTATATCTACCAGCTCAGTAGCACGGACTAACGCGCCCAGTATAGCTGTATTCACCACGGTTAAGCCGGCAACTATAAGGCCCAACTCCCGGCATACCCTGGTGGCATCAGCAGTAGCGATGTTGAAATCACTGTTAACCTCGATTTCATCTGGATGCTGACGTGAGTTCACCACCAGCCATCCTCCCCTGCCCAGTCCGCCAATTACATCCCGGTCTCTCAGCAGGGTGTCGTCTAGGACTACTACAACGTCGGGTTTTTCCACCTGCGATATAACCATGACTGGCTGCTGGGAAATCCTGGTTGATGCGCTTACCGGAGCGCCTCTCCTCTCGGCGCCAAACCACGGTGCAGCCGTTACCCCCTGATAGCCTTCGAGGTAGGCTGCCTGTGCCATTATCTTGGCGGCCGTTATGGCCCCCTGACCGCCCCGGCCATGCCATCTAATCTCGTAAAGCCTTGTTTTCATAGATGGTTTTGTAGCCATTCCACTAGCCTCAGATAATTTGTCTTTTCAAGTTGTCGAAGGTGCAGGCTTATGTTAACGCTCTTTACTTGAATGTGTCAAATCTGGAGTTTGACCCGATCCACGATGTGATCAGGTATGTGCGCTGCAACAAGGCTAATGGGCTACGGAAAAATATTAGATGGAGAGGCATTTGCTGGCCATGCTAAATAGCGTAGAGCCACGGAGAACGGCAGATTGACAAGTGGGGGCGGAGGGGGTACTCTATTCGCACACCGGGCTCGGATGTTAGTTATTAACTGTTAGTTAATTATGGCTTCCGGGAAAGGTAAGCCACAAGCGGTTGCGGGACGCAAAGCTGTGATATTCCGTCTAATGAGGGTACTCCGAGGCTGCTTATAGCCTGCGAATATTGGGTTTACACTTAAATTGGCGCTGCGCCTCTGTAAGAAATTTAGACATATTTATTGGGGTGTTAAGGAATAAATAGTATGCAGAATTCGCATACAGAATCAAAAAGTTTGCCTAAGGCCTTTGCCCTCTACGCTTTCGCCTATATCATCGCTTTATGTGTTGCCGTTTTTATCGGATATGCAATGGGTGACCGGCATCCAATCTGGATTGTTTTAACGGCAGACATTGCAGCTACGCTGGTCATTTATGCTTTCGCCCGCGTATTTCAAAATGCAAGCTTTTATGACGCATACTGGAGTGTCGCCCCGCTAGCGATTGCGCTCTATTATTTATTGGGAGCCTCATCGGGAGATGCAGTTTTTACGCGTCAAGTGGTGGTTGTCACCCTGGTATTTATTTGGGGTATTCGATTGACTTTTAACTGGGCCAGACAGTGGCGGGGACTGGGGCATGAAGACTGGCGCTATGCGAATTTTAGAAGCAAATCGAAGGGTCGGTTCTGGATTGTCGAATTAACCGGGATAGAAATGATGCCGACGATAGTCGTTTTTCTCGGCTGCCTTTCGCTCTACCCTGCCCTCTCTACCGGGACGAACACCTTCGGAGTGCTCGACTGGGTTGCCATCGTGGTAACCGCTGCTGCGATCATCACAGAAACAACGGCAGACCAGCAGCTAAGAAGGTTTATTGGGACAAACCCGCAGCCGCGGAAGATTATGTCAACTGGCTTGTGGGCCTATTCCAGGCATCCGAACTATCTCGGCGAGATAATGTTCTGGTGGGGGCTCTTTATATTCGCACTGGCGGCTGATCTTTCCTACTGGTGGGTGATCGTCGGGCCGCTGGCCATGACAGTGCTCTTTGTCTTTGTGAGTATCCCCATGATGGATAAAAGGAACCTGGAAAGAAGGCCGGGGTACGAGGAGCATATGAGGAGGGTTTCGGCACTCATTCCATGGTATCCCAGGAAATGACCAGCCGGGAACGCGGTTTAAAAATATATAGGGTTGGCTTCCCAATCAGGAGAGATTCATGAGGCCGATCTAATAGGAGAGGGGAAGGCAATGGGAGGTTGTAACATCAAGGCCTAGGGAAGCTCTAAGCTAGGGGGAAATGGTAGAGAAGTCAGAAATTCGAGAGTAATCACTGGAGGGGGTAGGCATGATTAAAGTTATGGTGATGATCAAGAGGAAGCCTGGCATTTCGCATGAGGAGTTCTGCAGGCACTACGAGGAAGTGCACGCGCCACTGGCGCTTAAGCTGCTGCCCACAATTAGAAAATATGTGCGGAACCATGTTGTCGCACTCCCCGGCACGGAAGAGTCCGGTTTCGATTGCATTACCGAGTTCTGGTATGATGACATGGAGGGGGCGCAGGCATCGCTCGATACCCTTAATTCCGATGCCGGCCAGGTTATAAGTGACGACGAAGCGACTTTCATGGACAAGGATAAGCAGGTTGTCCTCTTGGTTGATGAGAGGGAGACAAAATAACCAGGGGGTGTTTCCATATTGCCCACCTACACCTTATGGTCTAGTACCTATTACCAAGAGTCTTTACCGAGCAGTTATTACATACCAATGTACCACAAAAGCGCATAAATAGTGACCTCTGACTAGCCGGCGGAGTCCTCATATTGAAATAAGGACATAACCGACAATAAGATAGAAGGGGGAATGCCAGTGAAGGTACTACTAACCGGTGCCTTGGGCAACATAGGCACGAATGCTACCAAAAAACTCATAGAGCAGGGACATCAAGTGAGGTGCTTCGACCTTAAAACGAGGGCAAATGAAAAAGCTGCCCAGAGGATCGAGGGCCAGATAGAGGTAGTATGGGGAGATGTGCGTAGCCCCGAAGACCTGGCTGCCGCCGTTAAGGACCAGGATGTCATTATGCATCTGGCGTTTATCTTGCCTCCCGCGAGCGAGGACCGTCCCCAGTGGGCCAGGGAGATTAATGTGGCTGGTACTGAAAATCTGCTCCAAGCCATGAAAACAGTGTTGCCACCACCCAAGATTATCTTCTCTTCGACGTTTAGTGTCTTTGGCAATACCCAAAGCCAGCCACCACCGCGCACCGTCTCCGATCCGGTCAAACCAGTGGACAACTATACACGGCACAAGGTTGAATGCGAGAGATTGGTCCAGGAATCCGGGTTGGATTGGGCCATCTTCCGATTCGCTGTTGTGCCCCCAATGTCGTTGGGTGG
>DAOUEU010000102.1:0-22187 GCA_034430255.1 Dehalococcoidia bacterium
GTGGGCAGGGGTGCTAATACCACCGAGGGGATGCTGCCAATGAGCGACAAGGACGTCATGGGCTGGGCCAGGTTAACCGGCATGCTCACCGATCCCCCGTTCCTGTACGAGCTGCTGCGCGCCACCTTCTGGTGCCCGCCGCACCCACCGGAGGTGGAGGTGAATGCGGATACCATCCCCTTCATGCAGGTCTACAAAAAGCACGACCCTGGCCTGTGGACCGAGGAGCTCCTCGAGATGACTCTGTTTGACCTTATGGACGAGTACTGTGAGACCGAACACTTCAAGGTGCAGCAGGCGATGATATGCTGGTACTCAGGGTCCGCCGCTCACTGGGAGGGAATGGCCATCCCTACTCTCGCCTATAATATAACCCTCTGTCTAGCTGGTAGGGTCAGCGTTCCCCGCGGGACCATGCACGCCTATCTCCACTCCATCTTTCGCTGTGCCGTCGACCATGGTGCGGTGTTCCGCACCTGCTGCCCTGTTGATGAGATCATCGTGAGCAACGGACGGGCGGTGGGGGTACGCCTCAGGGACGATGCCGCTACGGCGGAGAAGACCATCTGGGCGGACAAGGCGGTTATTAGCGATGTTGACCTCAAGCAAACATTCAACAAGCTCATCGGGCCGCAGCACGTGGACAGAAGTCTGCTGCAGCGCGTCAATGATATCAGTCTCAAGGGAGGGAGCATCTATGTTTCCCACATCCTCACGCGTGAGCGGTTACGCTCCCGCCCCAAGTTCCGCAGCGAGCTTATGGGAGATGAGGCCGGGACTGGACCTTACCCCTGCGACTCGCGGGAGATCTACTTTGAGCACGTAGCGGATGTGGATAGTCGTAAAGGCGATCCCACTGTGCCACCAGAGAGGCTGATGTGGCTGGGAACCCCCACCAACAGGTTCAGCGTCAGCCACTCGCAATGCACCCGCTCCGGTGAATACATTTTATCTCCTTTCTACGTCCTTGTTCCTCCGCCGGAGTATCACGTGGACGGCCCCGATGCTATAGACAGGAAGAAGGAGGAGCTGAACGCTTACATGCGCAAGGCCTTCAGCCAGGTGATAGAGAACCTCGATTCGGACAACATCGTTTACCACTGGGCAAACACCCCTTATGAGTCGGAGTTTCGTAATACCGGTCTCATAGGCGGCACATACTGCGGCACCCGCCAATGCGATGATCAGTGGTGGACCCAGCGTCCCCTGCCGGAGATGGCTCGCTACCGAACCCCCATCGACGGGCTCTACCTGTGTCACCAGACGGCGGCATATCCAGGGGGGTTGTGTCTGATGGCCAACACCTACAACCTGATGCACAGCCTCATCGAGGACGGGATAGCCGAGCCGGGCGACTGGTGGTACCCGTCGCCATGGTACATAGCGGAGAGGGGCAAAATATCAGCGGTGCCCCGTAGGGGTAAAGTGCCCGTATAACAAATAAACGAAGTCTCACTCTAAGATAATTTGGTAATCCCTGATGTAAAATGCATCGGGGATTACTTTTTAGCGGTTAAGCAGCACCTCTCCTCAGCGTCATCGCTGCCAGGAAGGATATGACAACGGCGAAAGCGGCCAGTATCCCTATCTCATAACCTACATCTATAAGGCTCTGGCCCTGGAGCATAATGTCTTGCATTGCGCTCACCGCGTATTTGAGCGGGAGAAATTTCGCTATCCACTGGAGGGCGATGTGCATCTGGCCCACGTCCCAAATAACCCCGCAGAGGAGTATTTGCGGGAATAGGATCAGGGGGATGAACTGAACCATCTGGAACTCGTTACGGGCAAAGGCGGATATGAAGATGCCCAGATTAACTCCTACGGTGACCACCACCATTTGAAATACACAGATACGCCACACCGAGCCCGGGGCGTAGTATGCATCCAGCACATATATAGTGAATAGAACCACGACAAGGGTTTGAATTAGCGCTAATACAAAGAAGCCGAGCAGATAGCCGATAACCATGTCCAGGCGCGACGCCGGGGATGCCATCATGCGCTCCATGGTCCCTTGCGAGCGTTCCCGGAGGAAGCTGATGCCGGTGATCAGGAAGCTCTGGAGTAGCCCCATGGTTGCCAGCAGCGCCGGGTAGGCACTGTCCAGAGCATGGCTTTCCTTAGGGAAGCTGAAGTTAAGGAGGGTCATTATCACCACAGGCACGACCAGGATGATCACTATTGTACGGCGGTCCCGGACTATCTGGCGTACCACCCTTGCGGCAATGGTCACGGCATTATGTGGAATCATCACCCTTTTCCCCGCGGCGAACAAAATAGAGGAAGGCGTCTTCCAGGGTCGCTTCGGGCTGTCCAGTAGCTTCCCTCAGCTCGCGTGGTGTGCCCTCAGCGATGACCTTGCCCTGACGCAAGAAGACGAGGCGGTCGCAGTGAGCGGCGTCATCCATGGTGTGGCTGGAGACGATTATTGTTACGCCCCGCTTATTGAGATTCTGGAAGTACTCCCAGAATGTAACCCTCAGCTTGGGGTCAACCCCTACCGTGGGCTCATCAAGAAAGAGCAATGGGGGCCTATGGACTATGGCACAGGCGAGGCTGACCCGCTGCTTCATGCCCCCACTCAGCTTAAGTACCGAGTCCCTGCGGCGTTCCCACAGTCCGACCAGCTTGACTGCCTGCTCAACCTGCCGGCGTCTTTTAGCTTTATCTCTGACTCCGTATATCCGGGCGAAGAAGTCCACATTCTGTGCTATGGACAGCTCGGCATACAGCGAAGCGACCTGTGGCATGTAACCGATGTAGCGGGACATTTTTCGCGTGGGGGGATGCCCGAGAGTATTGATAGTGCCAGCTTTTGGTTGAAGTAGACCAACAAGGAGCCTGATAAGTGTGGTCTTTCCTGAGCCATTTGGGCCGAGAACCCCAAAGCTTATGCCTCGCGGCACCTCAAGCGATAACTTGTCAACAGCTTTAATGTTTTTGTAATTGAAGGATAGATTATCTACCTTTATCGCTGGCCCGGCATATCTAAGCTTTGGCATATTCGCGGTATGGCCCCGACCATGAACTGTTTTATAGGATAGATAGAATTCACTGGTTTGTCAAATAAGTATACTCGCATGGTGCATAGGTGATATATAACTTCAAACATGAGGAAGTCAGAAGTCAGCTGATATCAATAAGCCGTCACAAATCACCAGTACCCTAGAATCTAAAATGAGCCATTAGAAGCTTGATCTAACCGGTAGGGTAGAGAGCGTCATTGGGTGAGTAGTATCGGCAGGGGGATAGCGCTGGGCTTTTCCGGGTCTGGTTCTAACGTGGTCTTGTCAGGATTATAAAAAATTCTGCGAGTTGATTTGCTACTGGATTACATATAAATGCTTAGAAGAATATATATGTTGTTTCACATTAATAGATCGTCTGGGAGTAGTCAGGAAGCCGAAATCGGGTATGGAATCTACGTGGCGCTACTGCCGTCAAAGCCTCACCGTGCTTTCTTGTATATTGGCTTGACCCCTCCGGACAAGGGTGGCTACGATGTTAACCCTTAAAGCGGGATCTCCACGATTATGGCTGTACCCTTGCCCAACTCCGATTCGATTTTCAATGTGCCACCGAGTAATTGAGCTCGTTCTTGCATCCCCATTATACCCAACTTCCCCGCGCTGCTGAGGTCGCTTACCTGTGTTTGGGCCAGACCTTTCCCATTATCTACGATGATCATCTTTATTTTCCCCGCCCCCGACTCCAAGCGGATCACTACCTTTGATGCCTCGGCATGTCGCTTAACATTGCCCAGAGCCTCCTGGCCAATACGGAACAGTATCAACTGGACCTCGTGCGGTAAGTCCTGCCTTTGCATGTCTAGCTGAACATCAACGTCGATGTTGTCTTCTGTAATTAACTTGTCGGCCATCCATTCCATCGCCGCAACCAAACCCAGGTGATCCAGTATGGCCGGCCGTAACTCCTGAGCGTAGCGCCGCAAGCCGCCCAAGGTATCCACAGCTAAATTATATGCCTCATTCAGCTTCTCCCGCACTGGCTTAGCTAGCTTGTTCTTGGGCTCGGAGGCTATTGCGTCTAGCTGGTGTGTTAGCAGCAACAGGGATTGACTGGTATCATCATGCAGGTCTCGAGCGATACGCTTGCGCTCCTCCTCTTGGGCCACCAGGATTTTCTGGAGGTAGAAGTGCATGCCTTCCCGCATCTTCCTCTCCTCGGTGACATCTCTAGCTATACATTGGACACCCGTCGGCTGCCCGTTTCCGCTTCCAGTGATAAGCCTGATCGCTACCTCGATGATCGCCTTCGCTCCATCTTTGCGGATTAGCTCCAGCTCAAAGCGGTGGCTGGCGGTTTCGCCCTCTATCTGCCTTCTCTGCATCTCCATAGCAATATCGAAGCTCGCCGGTGTCAAGTATTGCCGGATGTTCATAGTGGCAAGCTCGTCGACTGTGTAACCGGTGAGGTCTGACGCCGCCTGATTAGCCTCGAGGATGAAGCCCTTTAAGTCACGGATGAAGATAGCCTCGCTGGCGCTGTCAAACAGGTCACGGTAGCGCCTTTCCGACTCCTTAACCGCTTCTTCTGCCTGCTTGCGCTCGGTGATGTCCTGTAAAGTCTCTATCGCCCCCATTACATTTCCCTTAGGGTCTCTAAGTGGCGCTGCGGTAAAAAAAAGCCACCTCCCGCTCGTTCCGAAGTGAGGAAAGAAATCCTCAGCCTCGTATGCTCCCTCTATAAGAGCCGATTTGCCATATTTGATGCCGTAATACTTGGCTATCTCTTCATAAGGTACTTTATCCACTACAATGTCGGCCATGATCGGCCTTTTTTCGAAATAGAAAGGCGACCACTGTCTATTGGTGCCGACTACCTCACTTGCAGAAATACCGGTGAGATTATCGCAAGCCCTGTTCCAGTGGGTGATTCTGTGCTCCTTATCTATTACGAAGGTCGCTACCGAGCTTCCATCGACTATTTGTGACAGTACACTCTCACTCTCCTGTAGCATCTTCTCTATCCACTTACGCTCGCTTATATCTATGGAAATTTCCTGGACAGCTACAGGTTGCTCGCCATCGCTGATTATACTGATCATCGTCTCGATAATCGCTCCCGTCCCATCCTTTCTGACGAGCCCCAGTTCATAGCACTGGCTGGCGGTTTCGCCCTCTATCTTCCTTTGTTGCTTTTCTATAGCAACCTTATAGCTCTCAGGTATAAGGAGCTGGGAGATGTTCATATTTGTTAACTCATCGACCGTGTATCCAGTGAGGTCTGACGCTGCCTGATTGACCTCGAAAATATTGCCCTTCAGGTCGCGAATGATTATAGCATTGCTGGCGCTGTTAAAAAGCTCTTGGTAGCGCCTTTCTGACTCCTTGACTGCTTCTTCTGCCTGCTTGCGCTCGGTGATGTCCCTCAAGACAACGGCGTAACTAAGTTTGCCTTTATAGATGACCTCCCGGATGCTAACCTCAATGGGGACCCAACGCCCACCCTCCACCGGGTGCACGAATTCCCAGAGTCTAGGTGTCTCCCCTCCTTCTGTGATCTTTTTAAAGATTTGTTTTGTCTGTTCCTGGTTCTCAGGTGGAACGAATTTCCAGTAATTTTCTCCAATTAGCTTCTCAGCGGGTATTCCCAGAATTTCAGACCATCTTTTATTGGCAAACCATATCCGATTACCACGAACAATCATATATCCTTCCGTCATATGATCGACCAAAGCCCGGTATGTCTCCTCCGACTCCCGTAGTGCCTCCTCCATCTGTTTATGCTTGAACTCCAATGCTTCCAGTTTGGCAATTCGTTGCCGCAGTGTTACCAATTCACTTATGAGTTGGTCTTTGGTTTTATCCTTGTCCTGTCGAGTGCGGGTCATGACTACCCCTTATAGGCTATTTTAAGCACGGGCTACTAATGGTTAGCCTCCTTTTTGGATACCTAAGGCAAATCCTCCAAGGTAAGCCAGCCTTCCCTTACCCCTTTAAGTATCGCCTCAGTACGCGAAGCGACATCCATTTTGTTGAAGATACTGGATAGGTGAGCTTTGACGGTACGGACACTGAGGAAGAGTTCTTTGGCTATATCCTTATTACCCATACCTCTAGCAGCCAATTGTAAGACCTCTAGCTCCCTGTCGCTAAGTTGTTCCTCTGTCCTGTGTCCACTACCCTCCCCCCGCGTCCTTACGCCGTATTTTAGGACTTTGGCAATTATAGCGGGATGAAGTACTGACTCACCCGCGCTCACAGTACGAACAGCATCGACTAGCGCCTGGCCACGGGCGCTCTTTAGCAGATAACCGGCTGCCCCTGCTTCCAGCAAGCCGATTACATAACGATCATCATCATAGGCGGTTAGGATCAGCACCGCGGTAGCAGGGCTTATCTCCCTAATACGCTTGGTTGCCTCGATTCCGTTTAGCTTTGGCATCACGATGTCCATTATCACTATATCTGGCTTCAACTTTGAACTGAGCTTGACCGCCTCTTCTCCATCACCTGCCTCACCCACTACCTCTATGTCTTCGTGACGTTCGAAGGTATTTCGCATTGCCTCTCGCAGCATCGGATGGTCATCGGCGATTACTACCCTGATCTTTGTCATCGGTGTCCTCAAAACGGCTTCTTTAAGAAGGGCCGCTTTGTACTCTTGCCACGGGTTGATTTTACTGCATTGGGGCCTATTGTGGCAACATGACCAATACTTTTCTCTCTATCTGCGTAGTGTACTTTAGTACACCCACCGGTGTACCTCTGGCCATACCTAAAATTGGACCTGAGGCTCTAGATTGGTGCCCGAAAGGTCGATGACTTCTAACTCAGAAGCTGGTATCGTAGGGATAGGAGTAGGAGGAGAAGGTAGAGAAAGGAGAACGAAAATGGTTATGCGAAGTAAAACCCAGCATAGGGCAAGAGTGATCAAAGAGGGAAAAACAAAGGAGGAAAAAGGTATCAAGGTTGGTGCCCTAACAAGTGAAGTGGCTAAGCTTGTAGAGCCAGAAGGGGCATCGAAAGCAAGAGAGTCAATTTCTACAGAGGTTCTCCAGGGGAAAGAGGTGATACTGGCAATACTCGAAAGGGCCGCTGAGGAGAGTGACTTCTTAGCACGTTTGGCGGGTGATCCCAGCGAGGCTCTGGCAGAGTACTACACCTTAACATCTGATGAGAGGGCCGCACTGGCCAGTGGCGATATAAGGAAGATCGAGGGTTGGGTCGGCAAGCTGGATAGGCGACTGGCAACTTGGCTCTGGTGCCGGTTGAGCCAGGAAAAGTGGTAGATAACGAGGCGTAAGAAATGGTGAATACTTCAGCAGTGCAAGATACTCAAGTGCTCGAGCCGGAGCACGAAGCTACTTTTGAGGGGCGATTAAGTGAGGTTTTATCCGCTTATAGTGGCAATGAAAGCGAGCTTATTCCGATCCTGCAGAAAGTCCAGCAGGTATTCGGCTATGTGCCTGAATTTGCGATAAAAGAGATAGCCAAATTCCTTCATCTATCAGAAGTCAATGTTTTTGGGGTAGCTACATTTTATGCCCAGTTCAAGCTTGTCCCGACGGGTCGAAACATTGTTAGGGTATGCCGAGGAACTGCATGTCACGTGCGTGGTGGGGCCAGAATACTCAGGGAGGTGGAGAAACAACTAGGGATAAAGCCTGGTGAGAGCACCCCGGACCTTGAATACGCTCTGGAGACTGTGGCCTGTATCGGCGCGTGCGCGCTGGCACCGACGATGGTAGTAAACAGCGATACCTATGGTCAGATGACGACCAAGAAGGTTTCCGAAGCTCTTAATCGCGGAGACCAAGGAGAGTGAGAATGGGGGCAAATGGAGATCATGGGGCTTCTCTCGAAGGTCGGCGTACCATTTGGGTCTGTCAGGGGACAGGGTGCGTTTCAGCTAAATCAGAGCAAATTCGAATCGCTCTGGAGCAGGAAGTGGAAAAGGCAGGCCTCAAAAACGTCAAGGTTGATTTCACTGGATGCCATGGGTTCTGTCAGCAGGGCCCTATCGCAGTCGTCGAACCTGAAGGCATTTTTTATACCCATGTAAGTGTAGAAGATGCGGCGGAAATCGTTCACTCCCACCTGAAAGAGGGTAGGCCTGTGGAGCGCCTATTTTTCCGCGATCCGGTAACAAATGAAGCTATAGCTAATTATAGGGAGATAAACTTCTACAAGAGACAGAAACGCTTGATCCTGCGCAATTGCGGCCGTATTAATCCCGAAAGAATAGATGATTACATTGCTGTAGATGGTTATGAGGCACTTCGTAAAGTGCTCTCTGAAATGTCTCCAGAACAGGTTATAGATGAGGTAAAGCGCTCCGGATTACGGGGGCGTGGTGGTGCTGGTTTCTCCACAGGGCAGAAGTGGGAATTCTGCCATAAAGCTCCAGGAAAAGAGAAGTATGTGATTTGCAACGCTGATGAGGGCGACCCAGGTGCCTTTATGGATCGAAGTACTATGGAGGGCGACCCGCATACCATAATCGAGGGTATGACCATCGCGGCCTATGCTATAGGGGCGAGCGAAGGATATATCTATTGCCGGGCCGAGTACCCCCTGGCTATCAAGCGATTGCATATTGCGCTACAGCAAGCGGAAGAGCGCGGATTTCTCGGTAAGAATATTCTTGGATCGAACTTTAGTTTTACGGTGCATGTGAAAGAAGGCGCTGGTGCTTTCGTCTGTGGTGAAGAGACAGCGCTCATGGCCTCTATCGAAGGGGGGAGGGGGATGCCCCGACCTCGCCCTCCCTTTCCTGCACAGTCAGGCCTGTGGGGAAAACCCACTAACATAAACAATGTGAAATCGCTGGCGAGTATACCTGTTATCATTAAAGAAGGCGCGGAGTGGTATGCGAAGATCGGCACTGAGAAGAGCAAAGGGACAGCTGTTTTCGCACTCACCGGCAAGGTTGCCAATAGCGGTCTGGTAGAGGTTCCTATGGGCACTACGCTGCGCGAGATTATCTTCGACATTGGTGGTGGCATCCCTGATGGCAAACACTTCAAGGCAGTGCAGACCGGCGGTCCATCCGGGGGGTGTCTACCCGCCAGCTTTCTCGATTCCCCGGTTGATTATGAAACACTGGCAGCCGCTGGCTCTATTATGGGATCGGGAGGTATGGTGGTATTGGATGAAGACAACTGTATGGTCGATATGGCGAGATTCTTCATCTCCTTCACCCAGCTTGAGTCCTGCGGTAAGTGTATCCCATGCCGATGGGGCACCAAGCAGATGCTAGATATACTGGAAGATATTACAAATGGTAGAGGACATCTCAGCGATATCGATTTGTTGATTGAGCTCAGTGAGGCGATCAAGGAAGGCTCACTGTGTGGACTTGGCCAGACAGCACCTAATCCGGTGCTCACCACCATTCGATATTTCAGAGAGGAGTATGAATCTCATATAAAGAGGTTACATTGTCCCGCCGCGGTGTGTAAAGGTTTGGTCAAGGCACCTTGCAGCCACACCTGTCCTGCCGGCGTGGATGTCCCGCGTTATATCCGCCTCATAGCCGAGGAGAATTATGATGAGGCCTTGTCGGTAATCCGAGAGAGGATCCCTTTCCCATCGGTTTGTGGTTATGTCTGCTTCCATCCCTGTGAGGCCAAGTGTCGCAGGGGGCAGATAGATGAGCCAATTGCCATAAAAGCACTCAAACGTTACGCTGCCGACCACGCCACAAAGAGAACCCTCAGCACGTCGCAGATTGCTCCATCTTCCGGTAAGCGTGTAGCCGTCGTAGGGGCAGGGCCTGCTGGACTAACGGCAGCATATTACCTGGCTAAGCTCGGAGGCCACGCGGTAACTGTTTTTGAGGCACTGCCGGAAGCAGGTGGAATGATGAGGGTGGGAATACCCCAATACCGACTGCCCAAGGATGTGCTAGATGCAGAAATCGATGCCATCAGGGGGGTCGGTGTTGAGATAAAGACAAACACTGGAGTAGATTCCCTCGACTCGCTTATCCAAGAAGGATATGACGCAGTATTTATCGCCCTGGGGGCACACGCCGGGACAAAGATGCATGTTGAAGGCGAAGACACGCCGGGGGTAATCGACTGCGTCTCCATGCTTCGTGATGTTAGTTTGGGCAAAGAGGTAAGGCTAGGGGAAAGGGTGGCCATCGTTGGCGGTGGCAACGCCGCAATAGATGCGGCACGCACCGCCCTTCGCCTCGGGGCTAAAGAGGTGACCACTCTATACCGCCGTACCCGGGAAGAGATGCCAGCCGATACGGAAGAGGTCGAGGCAGCACTACAGGAAGGGGTTAATATCGACTTCCTGGTTGCTCCCAATAAGATATGGCGCGACAATGGTCATCTGACAATGGAGTGCATTCGCATGAAATTGGGAGAGATAGATGCAAGCGGGAGAAGGCGTCCGGAGAGGGTGGCCGGTAGCGAGTTTAACGAAATATTTGATGTTATAGTAGCTGCCATCGGACAAACTCCGCAGATTCCAGAAAGGTTCAGCCTAAAAACCGATAGGGGCGGAACATTATATGCTGACCCGGATACACTGGCAACCGATAGGGAAGGCGTTTTCGCTGGTGGTGATGTGGTGAGTGGACCGGCCTCAGTGATTGAAGCCATCGCCGTAGGGAGGCAGGCTGCCGTCTCAATCGATAAGTACCTTGGTGGCGAAGGGATAATAGATGAAACACTGGCTCCACCTGAGAGTCTCTCCCAACGGCCGGAAGCGATGGAAGAGGAAGAGGAAAAGCACCGTCAGGAGATGGCTCTGCTACCGGTTGGTGAGAGACTGCAGGACTTTGATGTAGTGGAGCTTGGCTTTTCAAAGGAAGCGGCGCTTGAAGAGGCGAGACGATGCTTGAGTTGTGATCTGGAGGAAGACTAAAGGCTTTGCGTTATTCCTGATATATATAAACGTGTAGAATTCTAGGTAAATAGGCGCAGGAGGGTTAGAATGATTACAGATGCTCTGATCGATAAAGAGAAAAAGTTGGGCACTTTGACTTTGACCATTGATGAGAAGACAGTTGTGGTACCAGATGGAGCCACGGTGTTGGAGGCAGCTCGAAGCGCGGGCATCTACATCCCAACCCTCTGCTATGACCCTGATCTGAATCCCTACGGAGCCTGCCGACTCTGTGTGGTTGAGATCGAGGGCATGCGTGGATTGCCCACTTCCTGTACAACCCCGGTTACTGACGGAATGGTGGTGCATACAGAGACACCCAGGGTAAACCAGTCACGCCGCATTACCATGGAACTCATCATGGCCAATCACCATGGTGATTGTCTAACCTGTGCTAAGAACCAGCAGTGCGAGTTACAAAGTATCGCACGGTACCTGGACATCGATCAGGAGCACTTCGACCAACTGCGAAAGGGGACGCAGGTCCTTCCTGTTGACCGCAGTCATCCGGCGTTCGAGCGAGACCTCAACAAATGTATCCTGTGCGGTAAATGTGTACGTGCCTGCCACGAGATAGCCGGCGTCGGTGCTATTGGCTTAGCCTTCCGCGGCTACTCGACGAGAGTGGTAACCGCGGGCGGTAAGCCGATACTGGAATCGATCTGCGAATCCTGCGGCGAGTGCTTGGCAAGATGTCCAACCGGGGCCTTGCTTCCCAAGCATGAAAAGCAAGCCTTGCGTGAAGTTAAAACGATCTGTCCCTATTGCGGGGTGGGCTGTTCGCTGTATTTGGGCATTCGCGGCAATAAAATCGTTAGCGTACGGGGCGATATGGACAGCCCGGTAAACCACGGTGGCCTCTGCGTTAAAGGACGCTTCGGTTTCGACTTCGTGAGTCACCCGGACAGGTTGACCAAGCCTATGATTAGAAACCAAGGTCGTGGCAAGGACATAAAGGTTAATGGCAATTTCAGGGAGGTCTTCCACGAGGCCAGCTGGGATGAGGCCCTGGAACTGGTGGCAGAGAGGCTTTCCCAGGTCAAGGAGAAACACGGGCCGGATAGCATCGGGGTGCTTAGTTCTGCCAAGTTCACCAACGAGGAGAACTACTTAGTGCAGAAATTCGCTCGCGCTGTGCTGGGCACCAACAACGTCGATCACTGCGCTCGTCTATGTCACGCCTCGACGGTGGTTGGTGCCATAGCCGCCTTCGGTGACGGGGCTATGAGCAACTCCATTGCTGATTTTGCCAAGTCCGATCTCCTATTCATCATCGGCTCCAATACGACCGAGTGTCATCCCATTATCGGACGCACCATACGCCAGGGGGTAAAGTCACGCGGCACAAAGCTTATCGTTGCCGATCCTCGTGCCATTGAGCTTTCCAACCTGGCTACAGTTCACCTGCCCCATAAACCGGGATCGGATGTGGCCTTACTCAATGCTATGATGAACGTGATTATCTCCGAGGGCCTGCATGACACCAAGTTCATTGAGGAGCGCACCGAGGGCTTTAAGGAACTCGCAGAGACTGTCAAGGGTTACACTCCTGAGAGGGCCGAGGAGATAACTGGTGTTCCACAGGCTGACATAGTGAAGGCGGCCCGCCTCTTTGCCAGTGCCGAGAGGGCAGCGATCCTCTATGGCATGGGGATAACCCAGCACACCACGGGCACGGACAACGTCAAGAGCGTAGCCAATCTGTTGATGCTGACCGGCAATATGGGGCGCGAAGGCACAGGGTTTAGTCCATTGAGAGGCCAGAATAATGTCCAGGGAGCGTGTGACATGGGTGCCCTCCCCAACGTCTACCCGGGCTATCAGAAGGTAGATAGTCCCGATGTCAAGCTCAAGTTCGAATCAGCTTGGGGATGTTCCTTGAGCGAGAAGCCTGGGCTGCCAGTTACCGAGATGACGGAGGCTGCCTTCCAGGGGAAAATTAAAGCCATGTATGTGTTGGGTGAAAATCCTCTAATGAGCGAACCTTCTTTGGACCATGCGAGGGAGGCGATGAAAAATCTCGAATTCCTGGTGGTTCAGGACATATTCCCTACTGATACGGCAGTGATTGCTGATGTCATATTACCAGCTGCCGTTTTTGCTGAAAAGGACGGCACCTTTACCAACACCGAGAGGCGGGTGCAGAAGCTGCGGAAAGCGGTTGACCCACCTGGAGATGCCAAGCCGGATTGGGAGATCCTCTCTGAACTGGCGGAGAGGATGGGGTATAACTTTGATTATCAGAGCACAGAGAAGATAATGGAGGAGATTGCATCAGTTGCTCCCATCTACGGCGGTATCCATCACCATCGGTTGGATGATTATGGCCTGCAGTGGCCATGCCGTGACCGGGAACATCCGGGAACCCCTACACTTCACGAGGGCCAATTCACCCGTGGCCGTGGCAAGTTCCATGCCGTCGAATATAAGCCTCCGGCGGAGTCGATATCTGAAGGCTATCCCCTGATCCTCACTACTGGCAGGGTGCTGGAGCACTGGCATACAGGCAGCATGAGCCGGCGGTCTGAAGTGCTGGATGAGCTTCGGACCAGTGGCAAGGTTGATATTCATCCGGATGATGCGCTGAAGCTGGGGATTGTGGATGGTGACTCAGTAACCATAGCCTCGGAGCGAGGGAAGATCGAGACTGAGGTTCATGTTACGGATAAGACCCCGCCGGGGCTTGCGTTCATGGCCTTCCACTGGAGTGAGTCGCCGGCAAATATCTTGACCAGCACCGCCATGGATCCGGTGGCTAAGATACCCGAGTTTAAGGTCTCAGCGGTCAGGGCAGTGCTTGCGGTGCTGGATAGAGCAACTCAAGACAATGACTTTTTTGCTCGGCTTGCAGAAAGTCCTGCCGAAGCGCTTAAGGAATACGATCTAACTCCCGAGGAAAAGGCTGCCATAGTCAGTGGCGATATCCGTAAAATCGAGTCATGGGTAGGTAAGCTAGACGAGCGGCTACGAACATGGCTTATCGCTAGGCTGCAGCAAGAAAAGTGGTAAGGCCAATTCGGGTCGAAGAGGAAGTCGGCTTGCTCACGGTGTTGCACCTGGCAGGTTGAGGGCTGGTACTTCCTTACGGAAATCCGCATCATTTCTTTGCAACCCCGGCGGCTGCCGGGCCTTCGGCTCGCACATCAATAAGCCATCATTAATTACTGATTACCAATCGCCAGGTCCCTAATTTCCCAATCCCCGGTGGCGGTTGACCTGTAACGCCTCTTTTTGTTAAAATTCTCCTGCCGTGCCAAGATGATACTGGATAAGTTTGCTCTAACCGGTAAGGTGGCCGTTGTCACCGGGGCGGGAAGGAGTATAGGCAGGGGGATAGCTCTGGGCTTCGCCGAGGCCGGTGCCGATATAGTATGTGCCGCACGTACCATTAGCGAGATAGAATCGGTAGCCTCAGAAATCATCAAACTGGGTAGAAGGGCAATTGCTGTCCCCTGCGATGTCCGCGAGGCCGAACAGGTGGAGGGTATGGTGAGCAAGGCAGTGGAGGAGTTCGGCCGTATCGACATCCTGGTTAACAATGCCGGGGCCGGCTACCTCAAGCCGGCGATAGAGACGAGCGAGCGCGCCTGGGAGTTCCAACTCAGGCAGAACCTGACCAGCGCTTTCCTTTGCAGTAAGGCAGTGGCTAAAGTCATGCTGGAGCAGAAGGCAGGCTCAATCGTCAATATCTCCAGCCGGGCGGGAGACCAGCCAGCGGTGGGGATGATTGCCTACGGTGTTTCCAAGGCCGGAATGAATCATCTCACCAGGACGATGGCGTTTGAACTGGCTCCCCATATAAGGGTGAACTGTATCAGCCCCGGCGCAGTCTGGACCGAGACCAGCGCCGAGACGCTGGGACCGGCGAAGGATAGGATTATCCGAGGCACCCCGCTCGATCGCATGGGCATGCCAGAGGATATAGCCCTGGCGGCAATATATCTGAGCTCCCCCGCATCTAGCTGGGTGACGGGAAAGATACTGGAGATAGACGGGGGAATCTACGGCCAGATATTTAAGGCTGGCTGATGTGTGTTTACACTGGGTAAGTCAGATAAGGAGGTGTGATCAGGATTTTAAAGATCCAGGGAACATTGCAATACGATAAAGCTGGAAGGAGGTAGACATGGAAGAGCGCAACGATTATAGCGGGGAGTTTATAAGGCATTTCAGATATGAAGATTTCTCTAAGGAGCTCCTGGGGAAACTGCTCTGTGAGTACGGAAGGCTGTACGAGTTGATGGACGGGCTGTGGTACTCTACCGTAGCCGAGGAGGTTGGCCCGGAGAAGGCATGGGAATTCGAGATGAAGGTCTGGCGCCGGATAGTCCGGCACGTGCTCGGCGGACTACAGAAAACCGCCAATATCCAGGGGAACGACCTCTACACCATGTTCAAAGCGGTGCAGCTTGATCCCTGTTACACCGAGGGGCTGTACCAGTATGACATATATATTAGGGACCCCAAATATGCCATAATGACCATCTACCGCTGTCCCTCACTGCTCTATTTCGAGAAGACCGACCCGGGGAGGATCAAGCCGCTGTGTCATGACCTGGAGCCGCCGGCCTTCCAGGACTACGCCGATCACTTCAATCCCAAGATAAAGGTGAGCCCGCTGAAGCTGCCGCCGCGTAAAAGCCCGAACGAAGTCCCGGTCTGCATGTGGGAGTACAAGCTGGAGGATTAGCGAAGAAGGTATCTACCCGACCAGTTACTTCAGTAACAGTAACAATGAGCGGTAGTAATTCCCTACAAAGAGGCTGCTGAAAAAGAGGTGCAGGATTACTTCCTGCAAGGGGTCTGGGGGTGTCCCCCAGCTTTAAAAATCCCCCAAGATTGGGGGATATAGGGGGTTGATTCAGACTTCTTCAGCAGTCTCCCAAAGAAAGAGGTTGCCTTGGGTGAGTTACACGACTATAGCGGTGAGTTTGACCCCGAACTGACCCTTCCCGATTTCTCCAGGGAGGCGCTTATAAGACTGCTGGTGGCAGCGGGAAAGCTCTACCTGGGGATAGATGGGGTCTGGACCAGCCTCATGAGGAAGAAATACGGCGATAAGACGGCTTTCGATTACGATAAGGAGGTCTGGTTCTCCAAAGGGTTGGAGATTGATATACGGCAGACGGTGGAGGCACTGAACATCAAGGGGAACGACATCCCCACCCTGTTCAAGTACCTCCAGTTCGGTCCGGCTTTCTCGGTAATATATGTTGGGCCCCCGCCAGACTTTGAGCCCCGTGTGAAGTTTGAGTTAAAGAGCAAAAACCATGGTGTAATGACCGTTACCCGCTGCAATTCGCTGGAGTACTTCGAGAGGCACAATGACATAGCGTTACAGAAGCTGGCATGTGAGGAGATAGATTTACCCGCCTTCAAGTGGATAGCTAGGCAGTTCAACCCAGAAATAGCGGTGGAGCCGCTTAAACTACCTCCACGTGAAAGCAAGGATGAGATTGCCTGCCAGTGGGAGTTCAAGCTGGAAGCGTAGTTTTTGAGCCAGAAGGAGGATACTATGCCGAAACTGGAAGACTATAGCGGCCCGTTTAACCCCAACCTGAAGCTCACCGACTTCTCCAAGGAGGCGCTGTTGCGGCTGCTGGTGGCGGCGGGCAAGATGTATCTGGGGTCGGACGGCATGTGGACCACCGTTATCCGCAAGAGATACGGCGATGACGTAGCCCTTTCCTGCTCCAAGGAGGTGTGGAACACCATTGGCCAGCAGGAGCTGCGCCGCCCTACCGAGGCAATGAACATCGGGGTGGGCGATATCGCCTCCCTGTTCAAGTTCTTTCAGGTCGACCCCGGGTTCGCCGTGATGTTCGATATCGACTTCGAACTCAGCGATGACGGGAAATATGGCCTGATGACGGTGAAGCGCTGCCCGTCGCTGGAATACTTCGAGCGCCATGGCGATGAGTGGTTGATGAACCTGGCCTGCAATGAGCTGGATAGGCCCATGCTCCCGGAGACGGCGCGCCACTTTAATCCAGAGATAAAAACCAGGCCGCTTAAGCTGCCACCGCGAAAGAGCAAGGACGAGATCGCCTGCCAGTGGGAGTTCAAGATCGAAACGTGATTGAATACTAAGGGAGGGTGCGCAATGGCAGATTTAGCAGATTACAGCGGAGAGTTCAGGCCAGATGCCAGGTTGCAGGATTTCTCAAAGGATACCATCGCGAGGCTCTGGCGTTCCAACAGCCTGGTCTACATGATGTTAGGCGGGACATGGTTTGATGTGGTAAAAGATAAGGTGGGTGAGGAAAAGGCTCTCGAATGGGAGAAGGAAGTTTGGTTAGAAGGTGGGGGCTCTGTGAACGATATGCGCGGCGTCATGGAGGTACTTAACATTAAGGGAGATGATGTGGCCACCCTTTTTAAGACCTTCCAGTTTGCTCCCGGGGAGGCGGGATGGATCGACATAGAGTGCGAGCTGAAGAGTAACAATCATGGCATACTCACCGCTACCCGCTGCCCCGCTCTGGAGATTTTTGAGCTTGGGGGCGACACTAAGAGGCAGAAACACGCATGCGAAGACATATGCGTTCCAGGAATGCAGCTAAGCGGTGAGTTTATCAACCCCGGGATGAAGTGCCGTGCCCTGAAGCTGCCCCCGCGAAAGAGCAAGGATGAGATTGCCTGCCAGTGGGAGTTCAAGCTTGAAGTGTAGTTATGAGCCAGAAGGAGGATACTATGCCTGACCTCAAGGACTATAGCGGCCCGTTTAACCCTGACCTGAAGCTCACGGACTTCTCCAAGGAGGCGCTGGTCAGGTTGCTTGTCGCGGCAAGCAAGATGTACCTGGGGGCTGACGGGATGTGGACCACCGTTATCCGCAAGAGATACGGTGATGACGCGGCCCTCGAGTGTTCCAAGGAGGTCTGGGATACCAACTGGAAGCAGGAGCTACGCCGCCCGACACAGGCGATGAATATCCACGGGAACGACATTGCCAGCATGTTCAAATACTTTCAGATCGACCCCGGTTTTGCCGTGATGTTCGATATCGATTACGAGCTTAAGGACGACGGTAACTACGGCTTGATGACAGTGACAAAATGCCGCACGCTGGAGTACTGCGAGCGGCACGGCGACGACTGGCTGCTGAACCTGGCATGTAACGAGCTGGACAAGCCGCTGATAGCGGAGACCGCACGCACCTTCAACCCGAAGATAAAGACCACCATCCTGAAGATGCCTCCGCGAAAGAGCAAGGATGATATCGCCTGCCAGTGGGAGTTCAGACTAGAGACATAGCTTTTCAGCTAGTAATAAATCTAGTAATAAATATAGAAGGAGGAAAGTATGGGAGACCTACCCGATATGAGCGGCCCTTTCGACCCCAACTTCAAGCCGCGCGACCTTACCCCAGAGGCGCTGGAAAAGCTTCTCATTATGGCTGGCCAGCTGTATCTGGGGGCCGATGGCATGTGGACTACTGTGATCCGCAAGAGATACGGCGATGATGTGGCCCTCTCGTGTTCCAAGGAGGTGTGGGACACCAACTGGAGGCATGAGATCGACCGCCCCCGGAAGTGGATGAACATTCAGGGGAACGACATCGCTGCCCTGTTCAAGTGCTGGCAGGTAGACCCCGGCTTTGCCGCGATGTTCGATATCGACTTCGAGGTAAGTGACGATGGGAAGTTCGGCAGGCTGACGGTAACACGCTGCCGCACGCTGGAGTACTGCGAGCGGCACAATGACACCTGGCTGCAGAACTTGGCGTGCAACGAGCTGGACGGGCCCCTGATCCCACGGAGCGCTGAGTATGTAAATCCTAAGATAAAGTGTAAAGCAACGAAGCTGCCGCCGCGAAAGAGCCCGGACGAGATCCCCTGCCAGTGGGAATTCCGGATTGAGGATTAAAAAGTAGGGCACAGGCCCTTGATTGGTGAATAGAATAAAGTGAAAAGCCAGCGTCTCGATAAAATGGGACGCTGGCTTCTTTACTTAAACCGTGTGGTTTTACATGGGCTGGAATTCCTTGCCGATTATCTCCCTGGAGATATTTAGCTTCATTATCTCGGCGGTGCCGTCCCCGATCTCGCTGCCGATCACGTTCCGCAGCCGTTGCTCCACAGGGCACTCCTCGCTGAAGCCTATCTGCCCGTGGATGAGCAGCGCCTCGTGGCATGCTTCCATGGCGGCACGGGCGCCGTACCACTTGGCCATTGAGGCTTCTTTCAGGTTACGCTCGCCCTTGTCCCTGAGCCCCATAGCCCGGTAACAGAGGAGGCGGGCGGCTTCGAGCTTGGTGGCCTGCTCGGCTATGTTGAAGGATATAGCCTGAAATTTGGCCAGGGGTCGCCCGAAGGCGGTGCGTTGCTTGGCATACTCGATGGCCTCCTCCAGCGCGCCCTCGGCCTGGCCGATAGCCTGCAGCGTTAAGGCCACCCGCACCACGCCGATAACATCCATGGCCAGGTAAAAGCCCTGGCCCTCCTCTCCCATGCGGTGGTCGGCGGGAATGCGCACATCATCGAAGAAGAAAGATGCGCGCCTTGCCGAGGGCCAGCCCATATCGGGGATAGCGGACCTGGTGAGCCCGGGCGTGTCGGTGGGAAGGATGAAGGCGCTTACCCCCCTGGCTCCGGCTGCGGGGTCGGTCTTGGCGAACAAGATGCCAACCTGGGCCTGCATGCCCCAGCTAACCGAGGTCTTCTCGCCGTTTATGACGTAGTGGTCCCCGTCCTTCACCGCCCTGGTCTTTATGGCCACGGCGTCAGAGCCACAGTCGGGCTCGGTCAGGCACAGGCAGGCAAGTATATTGCCCTGAATAAGCGGCTTGAACCACCTGTCCTGCAGGTAATCGGGCGCGTATGAGAGCGCCTGGCCCAGGAAGCCGCAGGAGCCTATCGGCAGTACGCCGACGGTGAAATCCGCCTTTGACAGCTCCTCGATGGCAATGCCTACGGTGACCCAGCTTACTTTCTGGCCGCCGTACTTTTCTGGGACATTCATCCCCAGAAGCCCCATATCGGCCATCTTTTTAACCGTTTTCATATCAATTTCGGTCTTCTTGGCACGATCCCGGGCGCTGGGTGCCAGCTCCTTCCGGGCGAACTCCTGGACCTGTCGCCGGAACAGCTCTTCTTCATCGCTGAAAACAAATGACATGCTATTCTCCTTCCTTGATTAAATGGGGCTGGTAAAATTTAGGGATAATCCGGGATTATTTCTCATGCGCTGCCGCTACCTGCTCCTTTACGAAGTCGATCACCGTGCCGGTCAGCGTATGTGGCTGGAAGGCCCCCTTAACCCCCAGTGCCTTGAGCGCGGGGAAGTCCTTCGGGGGTATTACACCCCCTGCTGCAAGGGAGATGTGCTGTGCCCCCTTCTCCTTCAGTAGCGCTATTATCTGCTCTGCCAGTGCCATGTGGCGGCCGAGGTGACTACTCAGGAAGATAAAATCGACATCCTCCTGGATCGCGGCGGCGACAATGGTTTCCGGCGTCTGGTAAAGGCCGGTGTATATGGTCTCCATGCCGGCATCCCGAAGTCTTACCATCAGGATGGAGAGTCCCCTGACATGGGTATCCGGCCCTGCCTTTGTCAGTAAAATCCGTATTTTTCGCTTCGATGTCACCTGACGGTTCCTAAACCGTGGAAAACCAATCGGGCGGGATGAGGCAACTCTTATCCTCGCCCAGCTCTTCCTTGAGTATGCCGAAGACCTCGGCGGTGGTACAGTGAGCCTTGGCCGCCTCGACCATTACGGGCATCATATCTCTATCACCGGTGACGGCCTCCCTGTACTCGGCCAGCACCTCATGGACCCGCCCGCTATCTCTTTCTGCCCGCAGCTTTTGCAGCCGCTCACTCATTATCCTGTATGTTCTCATCGGGTCCTGCTCGAAGATATCAATGGCAGCTTCCTCACCCTCCCCGGGCTGAAACCGGTTGAGTCCGACGATAACCTGTTTGCCGCTATCGAGGTCATAGGACTGTTTTACATTGGCGGCGGCGATCTCACGCTGCAGATAGCCCCTCTCCAGCGCGGCGATGTAACCGCCCATCGCATCGATTTTTTCAAGGTATTCCCAGATGGCCCTCTCCATCTCATGGGTCAGGTACTCTATATAGTAGGAGCCGGCCAGCGGGTCTGCCACATTCCCAATACCAGTCTCATGCTCTATAACCTTACCTGTGAGCAGGGCGATGCGTGCCGCCTCTTCGGTGGGCGCGCTGAATGCCTCATCCATGCAGGTGATATTAAGACCGCTGGCCCCTCCGAAGATGGCCGATATCGCCTGGAGACCTGATCGGAATATGTTGAGCTGGGGGTACTGTGCCGGCAGGGTGGAGGCCGATGTCTTTACCTGGATGCGCATGCGCAGGTTCTTGTCTTTTTTAGCGTGAAACCGCTCCCTCATTACCTGTGCCCATACCTTGCGGGCGGCACGAAACTTGGCCACCTCCTCGAAGAAGTCGCTGTAGCAGGCGAAGAAGAAGGTGAGGTGGGGAGACAGCTCATCGATGTCCAGGCCTTTTTCAATACAGCCCTGGACCACCTCTATCATGTCGGCGATGGCAAAGGCGGCTTCTTGCGGCGCGGTGCACCCCGCCTCACGGCTGGAGTATGCCTGGACATCGCAGGCCCGAAAGTAGGGCATTTCTGCGGTGACGAATTTCAGTGTATCGACTATGAGCCTCAGGCAGGCTCGCGGCGGAAAAAGGTGGACACCCTCGCCGATGGGTCCGTGCAGCGAGTCGTTCAGGGTAGCCCCTAGCAGGTTGCTTCGTGGCATACCGCGATTGTCCGCAATTGCGATATAGTGAGACACCCGCCAGTTAGGGGCATAGGAGAGCGCCCCGTGATAGACCCCCTCCAGTGGGATCCCCTCCAGTATGGCTTCGCTGTCCTGTATCGAGTTACAGGGCGGGCCGGAGACGCCAACCCACTGCGCCATGCGGGGGTCATCGGAATCGAAGCCGTAGGCGCTGGTCATGTCCATGGTGAGGTTGTAGCTGGGCATGCCGCTGGGGGACGCCATCCCGTAGTTAAACAGGTATTTGATCCGCTTGTTGGTCTCCTCGGGCAGGCCATAGCCCAGCACGGGCCGCTGGGCAAATATGACACCCCGCGCACCGCTGTATATGCCACGGGTAAAGGGGTACTCGCCGGGGTTGCCTATGTGCTTGGTGTAGTCGAGGTCCTCGATATCTTGCGGCGTGTAGACGCCCTTGATGGGGATGCCGCCACTGGTGTATCTGGGCTCCTCTTGCGGCTCGGGGGATTTATCTTTAGGTCCCTTTTCCATGCTGGCTAATCTGTATCTGCTGATGTACGTCTAATCATGGCAACCAGGTAAT
>DAOUEU010000103.1:0-38415 GCA_034430255.1 Dehalococcoidia bacterium
GGGAACCTGGAGCGCCTGTGGGCCCTGGTAGAATGCCCTACTCCGGCACCTAAGGCTAGATCTCAGAGGGATTCGGTAACCGGTATTTCTGACGCAACGATATCCGTTCGGTAACAGTTTATCTTGACGCAACACGCAGAAGGCTTCTACACCCCCAGCGCATACCCCAATAAAATTATTGTATCAAGATAGTGCGGTTAGATGAAATCTGACTGGAGCGATAGCGCTCCACCATCAGGCGTAGGTAGAGAAAGTGAAGGACTTTTATTGTCTCGTTTCTGTCAACTTCACTAAGCTTGACCAATGGCTAACAGCGTGCCCATTTGAATAGAATGAGTGTTCGCCATATTATTGAGGTCAGATATTACCATAGAAGTATCGAAGCTCTTTATCACTAAAGCGGTAAGGCTGTAGCTCGATACATAGAACAGTGTGAGCATACTGAAGATCCTTATAGGCTAGGATGGCCTTATCGCATAATATGTCTACTTGCTCAAGTGTCATCTTTGGACTACCTAAATGGTGAATGACGCTATTCCGGTAATTGAGAAATTTTCCTGTTTTATCAATAAAATTGTTGGCTATGGCATTAATTCGGTCTGCATTTGCTGCCGAACCTGGAGTCACCTCCTTAAAGGGCATAACTTCTTTTTTAACGACTTGGAGAATCCTCCGGGTATCTACTCGATTATCGTAAAAGTAAGAATCGGGTCTTGGCGAGAATTTTGGCTCTTTCCCCGCCTCCAATTGTGCCTTGAGTATTACCTGTTCCACAAGGCGGGCTACCTGAATAACAAAGAAGTCAACTAATCCTGCGTAAAGAGTGACGGCACCTATCTTGCGGATAAAGTCATCGGAAGTGGCGGCTTCCTTTGCTATAAGCTCGATGGATTTGAGCTTCTCAATTTGTTCGTTTGTAGAGAGAGTCTGCTTAGACATAACACCCCCCCACCCCTCGAACCCGAGCTAGTAAGATCCGTTAGGAGGAGGACCTACCCCCCTATCTCAATCTGTTAATGATGTCTTCTTTAGGGATATTATTCCACAGGCTCACTCTGTTAAGGATGTCGTTCAAAGTCCCTTTAGCTAAAACCCTGTGCGCGGGGACGGTAATAGCGTGCTCGCCTAGAGATGTCACTTTCCTTAGCTGAATATGACTCCCCCGTTGTCTCACGACCTCGTAGCCAAGTGATTGAAGGAGCTCAATTATATCGCTGCCGCTAACCTGTGGAAGCTTTGGCATTTGCTAGCCTTACCTCGGATAGAGTTAAGATGGTGATGGGCTCATCTGTTTCACCATAGTGAACAGATACCGCTTCCTTAATATTCTCATATAGCTCATCCAAGGTACTGCCTTGGGTAAATACATCACCGCCTATACCTCGGGCACACCAGTATTCACCGTCGAAGTAAGTCTCCACCTTTACTAACACTGTCAACCTCCACCTAAGAATCTCAATCCTATTATAACAGAAAGTTCGAATTCCGCTCCCTACCCCTCGAACCCCAGCCAGTACTTGCCGCCGGGAGGTAGGACTTCTAGGGGCTCGCCGGAGAGCTTTAGCTCCAGCGTTCGGGTGAGCTCGGCAACCGGCACCCTTATCTGCTTCATGCTATCGCGCTCGCGGATGGTCACCGCGTTGTCCTCAAGCGACTGAAAGTCGATGGTAACCGAATACGGGGTGCCGATCTCATCCTGCCGGCGGTAGCGACGCCCAATACTCTGAGCATCATCGTACTGTGTGGTGAAGCACTTTCGTACTAGGGCATAGACATCCCTGGCCATGGGGACGAGAGTTTCGTTGCGGCTGAGTGGGAGCACAGCAACCTTTACCGGGGCGAGGTCGGGGTGAAGACGCAGGAGCACCCTTATCTCGTTTTTGTCCGGCTCCTCGTCGTAGGCATCGACCAGGAAGGCCAGCGCGGCGCGGTCTACCCCTGCAGAGGGCTCGATGACATAGGGCACGAAGCGCTCCCCGCTGTCAGCGTCGAAATAGCTGAGGTCTTTACCGCTGTGCTTGGCATGCTGTGCCAGGTCGAAGTCGCCGCGGTCAGCGACACCCTCAAGCTCCGACCAGCCCATCGGGAAAAGGTACTCTATGTCGTAGCAGGCGCGGGCATAGTGGGCCAGTTCATCCTCACCATGCTGCTTAAGGCGGAGGTTCTCCTTGTTTATCCCCAGCTTGAGATACCAGCTCTGCCGCTCCTCGAGCCAGTAGTTGAACCACTCCTCAGCGGTATCCGGCTTGACGAAGAACTCTATCTCCATCATCTCGAACTCGCGGCAACGGAAGATGAAGTTGCCGGTGGTGATCTCGTTGCGGAACGCCTTGCCGATCTGGGCGATGCCGAAGGGAAGCTTTTTCCGTGAAGTGTCCATCACATTGGCGAAGTTGACAAATATGCCCTGTGCAGTCTCAGGGCGCAGGTAGACCGTCGCCGCCTCTTCCTCCACCGGCCCGAAGAAGGTCCTGAACATCAGGTTGAACATACGGGGCTCGGTAAGCTCGCCGCCGCAGTCGGGGCAGCGGCTGCCCTTGGTATCGTCGGCACGCCATCGCAGGTGGCACGCCTTGCATTCCATCAGCGGGTCAGAGAAACCCTCCTCGTGGCCGCTGGCCGACCACACCGCGCGGTGCATCAGCACGCTCGAATCCAGCCCCACCATATCGTCCCTCTCCCGCACCATACCCCGCCACCACGCCTCCTTGATATTTCTTTTCAGCTCCACCCCCAGCGGCCCGTAGTCCCAGCAGGCAGAGAGTCCGCCGTATATCTCACTCGACTGGAAGATGAATCCCCGCCGCTTACAGAGCGACACCATTTTATCCATATCTACTTTCAATCATTTCCCCCAGTATCTCTAGTTACCAAAAATTAACAGTTTTACCCCCAAATGTCAAAGGCTTGACAGTTGAGTGCGAATAGTAAAAAATATAGTAATGCTTATAAGAGCGCTGGAACTGGGGCCATTCCTCGCCAACTGCTATATCGTGGGCACGGAGAAGGCCGGGGAGGGGATGATCATCGACCCTGTCGCTGAGGCTGAGACCATAATGGAAAATGTAGGCCAGCTCGACCTCACAATAAAGCTTATTATCGCCACCCACTCCCACCCCGACCACATTATGGCGCTTCGCCAGGTCAAAGAGGAGACCGGTGCCCCCTTCGCCATGCATGAGGCTGAGTCCGCCGGGATGATCGCCTCCGGGATGGCCCGTGTCATGGGACTCTTCATGAGCGGTTCCGCGGAGCCGCTCCCCAAGCCGGATATACCGCTCAATGATGGCGATACTATCGAGGTCGGCGACCTCAGCTTCACCGTACTCCACACGCCGGGGCACAGCCCCGGAGGCATATCCCTCTATGGACACGGAGTGGTCTTCGTGGGGGATACCCTTTTTAATCTCAGCATTGGCCGCACCGACTTCCCCGGTTGCAGCCACCAGCAGCTAATCGATAGCATCAACAGCAAGCTTCTGACACTACCCGACAAGACCGTGGTTTACCCCGGTCACGGGCCCCACACCACCATCGCCACTGAGCGACAATATAACCCCTTCCTGGTCGGCTAGTCCAGGAAACCGTTCATGTTTATCAGCGCCGGGGCCAGCACCAGCGCCACGATTGACATCAGCTTTATCATGATGTTCAGCGAAGGCCCTGACGTATCTTTAAAGGGATCGCCTACGGTGTCACCGACCACTGCGGCCTTGTGTGCATCCGAACCCTTTCCGCCGTACTGGCCAGTCTCGATCCACTTCTTCGCGTTGTCCCAGGAGCCACCGGCGTTCGCCATCATGACCGCTATTAAGAACCCTGACGCCACCGCGCCGACGAGGAACCCGGCGAGCGCGAACTTGCCCAGTCCAAAGCCGACCGCAATGGGGATCAGTACGGTCAGTACGCCGGGCAGAACCATCTCTTTTAACGCCGCCTTGGTGGAAATATCCACACACTTGCTGTACTCCGGCTTCCCCTCGCCGGTCATGATCCCTTTGATCTCACGGAACTGACGGCGCACCTCGTTGATGATGGCGAAGGAGGCACGACCTACTGCATTAAGTGTAAGCGCGCAGAATAGTGCAGGCATCATCACGCCGAGGAATACACCGGCTATCACCGATGGTTCGAGCAGGCTTGTTTGGGCACTAAAAACTAGCTCCCCCCCTACAATTTGCACAATGCCCGTAGCGAAGGCATAAGAGAGCATCAGGGCCAAAGCAGTGAGGCCAGCAGCCCCTATGGCAAAGCCCTTCCCGGTCGCTGCCGTAGTATTGCCCAGCGAATCGAGGGCATCGGTGCGCTCCCTGATCTCCGGGGGCAGGTCCGACATCTCCACGATACCACCGGCGTTATCCGCTACCGGACCGTATGCATCTGTCGCCAGCGTAACCCCCAGCGTTGAGAGCATTCCAATGCCGGCGATCGCTATGCCGTACATATTACCGAAGTAGTAGGCCAGTATGATGGCAACAGTGATTATAATAATCGCAGGGACGGTGCTCATCAGGCCGTTGGCGAAGCCCTTGGTGATGTTGGTACCCGCGCCTGTTTGGGATGCCTCTGAGATCCTGCGCGTGGGGCCGAAGCTGTAAGAAGTGAAGTAGTTGGTGCTCTCTCCTATCAGCACGCCGGCGACCAGCCCGGTAAGGATGGCCCATAATATCCCCCATGATGCATCGAGGAAATAGACGGTCAAGGCAGCGAAGACAGCGGTCAGGACGGACGCACCGAAGGTACCGCGCCTCAGGGCGTTGAGCAGTGCCTTCATCTCCGGCTTTTCACCCACCTTTACCAGAAACACCCCGATGAGGGCAGCTATAATGCCACCTGTGGCCACCATCATTGGTAGATGCCACGCGGTCTGCGCAGTGAGCACCAGCCCGGCCCCTACCGCGACCGTGGCCAGGGTTATCGTTGCTATAATAGAGTCAACGTAGGACTCGAACAGGTCCGCGCCCATGCCGGCCACATCGCCGACATTGTCACCAACGAAGTCCGCAATCACGGCTGCATTGCGCGGGTCGTCCTCGGGTATGCCCTGCTCCACCTTCCCCACCAGGTCAGCGCCGGTATCCGCTGCCTTGGTATAGATACCCCCTCCAGCCCTGGCGAATATGGCCACCAGCGAGGCGCCGAAGCCGAAGCCTGGGATGATCTTAACGAATTCAGCTGCATCCGTGTGAAAGGCAAAGTAGAGGATACTCAGACCAAGAATGCCGATGCTGACAACACAGATTCCCATTACTGCACCAGCACGGAAAGATACCCTCAATCCCTGATTCAGGCTCTTTTCGGCGGCGGCGGCGGTGCGGTTATTAGCTCTAATAGCTATGTTCATGCCGACGAACCCGGCTAGGCCGGAGCTTATAGCACCAAAGACGAATGCAAAGGAGACCCATCCCCCCAGGTTGGGTATGACTCCAAGCACGACGGCGAGCAGCAAGATAAATACAGCTAGTATCTGGTATTCTCGCTTGAGGAAGGCCATCGCTCCCTCCTTAATGGCCGCCGAGATCTCTCTCATCCGCTCGGAGCCTTCATCCTGCCGTAGCACGTAGGCAGCAAAAGATGCGGCAGCAATGAGTCCGAGGACCCCTGCTATTACCGCATAGTAGATTGGATCCATGCATACCTCCTATTTCACTATTTCAGTTTTTCTTCGAACTTTTTTAGCTTGCCTTCCAGCTCCCACTGCCGGGCGGCGACGGTCAGGTCGCCCCTAGTCCTCTCCAGGATGCCCCGCGTGGCGTCGGTTGTCCTCCTTAACCCGCCGGTCATGGCATCGGGGAAGTCCATGGTTACCAGAACACCGTAGATATCATCCATGGCCTCAAGCAGCTCCTCGCAACGGGCGGTCTCGCCCCTGCGGATTATATCCAGTATATGTCGCCGCATCTCTCCCACCGCCTCCGCCAGGCCGTTTAAATAGGCGGCGTAGCCCACGCCAAGCTCTTCGGGCTCGGGGATGGTGCTCTCTGTAATCAGGCTGAGGGTAGCGCACCCCTCCGCATATTCCTTCTGCGCACTGTATACAAATCCTGAATTGAGCAGGTCCTGATGCTCCTCGAGATCCTCGTTCATTCGGTCAAGTATCTCCCGTACGGAGGACAGCCGCTCCCTGGCTTCACTGTACTCACCGCGGTGCACCGAGCGGATGGCCTCCGAGCAGTAACGCACAGCGTCTCGGGACGACCGCAGCGCCTTTTCCCGGGCGGCATCCTTGGCCGACAGGGCAGCGCGGGCCTTCCCTGCGATGGCTTCTACCTTAGCCGTTATCTTACCCATCTAATTAACCTCCATGCTCTCCCTCAGCATGCGGGCGGCCCCCTCGACATCCTCGGCTCCCACTATTGCGCCTATAACTGCAATGGCATCCGCCCCGGCCCCCACCACCTCAGGAGCATTTTCCACATCGATGCCACCGATGGCAACTATAGGTATCGACACAGCCCCCCTGATCTGGCAGAGCCTCTCTAGCCCTACTACTATAGCACCCGCTTTGGAAGGGGTGGGGTAGATCGCTCCCACGGCAATATAGTCAGCACCCTCAGACTCCGCCTTAAGCGCCTCTTCTACCGTGGTAGTGGAGCAACCTAAAATTTTATCTATGGGCAACAAGTGGCGCGATATGGAGATGGGGAGGTCTCCCTGCCCTAGGTGAAGACCATCGGCTCCGCATGCGAGGGTAATATCTAGGTAATCATTCAATATGAAGGGCACACCGTACTCAGCGCAGACCTGCTTCAGCTTCTGCGCTTCGGCAAGCACCTCCGCCCTACTCCGCTTCTTATCCCGCAGTTGTATCGCCTTCGCCCCACCCCGTATGGCCTGACGACAGACATCCCCCGCATCCCCTCCCCCCAGTACCTCCGGGTCGATTATTACGTAGAGCCCTTCGATCCTTTTATGGTGGCGCAGGATCTTTCCCATCAGCGCTCGCTCCAGCTCGTAGATTGTAAAGCGTGCCTTTTTGAACCTTTCCGGATCGAGGTCCAGTGTGGTGTAGCTCTGCGGGAGCTTGTAAAATTCCTCCAGAACCCTTAGCGACTCGGCAACCCTCCTGGCATTGGCAGTCACGATGTCAGGGATGTCGGCTCGGCGCATCTCCTCCTCAGCGAAGGCGGCCACATCCTCAGCCGAATCGCGCGCGGAGAGAAGCTCTTTTTGGCGCGAGGAGTGCACACTTAAAAGCTCGTGGCGCAGGGATTTCAGCGCCGCGCTCAGTGCGGCGTCGTCGAGAAGGAAGCGGGCGACATCCTCGAGGAGTCGCAGCCCCTCGCTGATGCGGTTCAGGTTCACATCGATGAGGCGTAGCATCTATTCATAAGTCCTTGATTGGCTCCGGCATCTCGCCCTCCCTCGCCGCATCGATCATCTGGCGAACCTCGGAGAAGGTGTTCGAGTACTCCTCGCTGCGCATATCCATCCCCAACTGCTTGAGTCTATGCTCCGTCCAGCGTCCGATATTGCGCGGGTCCTTATAGTAGCCCGCCCCACCGGCAGCCTGGGGAGGACCTGCTTCCTCCAGCCAGCCCTGCGCCGACTTGTGATGGGCAAAGCTGGAGATCAGGCGAGCCATGTCTCGGTTTCCACAGTGCGGACACTGAGGTGATAGCGAGCTGGCGATGCTCCTCACAAAAAGGCTTACCCTCCGCTGACAACTGCTGCAGCGAAACTCATAGATAGGCATAACCTCTCACCTCATTCCGCCTCCTCCTCAGGCATACCACCAGCAGGCATCTCCGGAATCTCCCCGTGCTCCATCCTGTCCAGCATCTCCTCATACTCCGGTGTGACCGTCTCATCCTCCATCCCCCGGCTCATCCGTTTATTCCAATCCGCCAGCGCCCTGGGGTCACTGCGCATTAAACCACTCGTCAACTGGCGGTCGGACAGGATATCTTCGTAGATATCCTTATATGTCCCGCGGACAGCAAAGGTGGAAAAAAGGCGCGATAGATCTTCACCGCCGCACCGGGGGCACTTTGGCATTGACGAGGTGTCTCGCAAATAGACGCTCACCTTACGCTGGCACATATTGCATCGATATTCGTAGACTGGCATCTTCCCTCACTCCTGCGATGATAATTCTAGCACATCGTGGAGAATCGGTAAATGCGCGGTACTTATAACCCTTCTGCGGACTCTTCGCTCACATCATTCCATGCAGTGGCTAAAAATCTAGCCCGGCTACATAGTGATACCCAGTTATCCCCTCAGTGGCTCAGGCAAGCCCGGGGCCTATGGCATTCTCTATAAGCTCCAATCGGGAAATCTGCCCCTTTGGCCCGAGCTCCAGGGCCAGTACATCGATACGCCAAGAGGACGGCAGGTCTTCTCTATCCTCCATGTAGGCCTGAGTCAGAGCTATCAGCCGCTCCTTCTTTTTAGTGGTTACCGATTCCTCGGGGGTACCAAAGGAGAGGCTCCTTCTTGTGCGCACCTCGATAAAAACGAGAAAATCGTCCTTTTCGGCAATAATGTCAATCTCGCCCTCCCGCAAGCGAAAGTTTCGCTCACGAATCACATACCCCAGCCCGGTTAAATACCGAGCGGCTATCTTCTCGCCGAGGGCGCCGATCTCCCTGGAATCCATCGTACCCCAGTATAGTAGCTATGTTCATTT
Source organism: Dehalococcoidia bacterium (assembly GCA_034430255.1). GTDB lineage: Bacteria > Chloroflexota > Dehalococcoidia > E44-bin15 > E44-bin15 > DATKYK01. The sequence goes on from DAOUEU010000103.1 coordinate 8,633, forward strand.
GGGGCAAGCTTATTGTATACTTAAAGCGACATTCTGGCCCGGAATTACACCCGGAGGCCGCCGATTCCCTTTTCTGGTATGTGGAGAAGCAGGAGCACGAGAGCGAGATAATGGAGAGGATGGTAACCAGTGCGGTATGGCTCCTCCAGCGTGCTTGATTTCATAATAACATAAACAATGAAAGCGGTTAGCGAGTGTTACCCCTGTCTCTGTCGCCTGGTTTATCAGTCAGCGGGGCTGGCTACCGATGATGAGGAACTGAAAGAGGAGGCGATAAGGGAAGGGTTAAAAGTCGTCGATGAGAATTTTTCCGCTGATGTAACAACCATCGACATTGCTACAGAGATTCACCAGGTAGTGAAGGAGATAACCGCCAACCCCGATCCCTATCGAACGGTAAAGGACGAGGAGATAAGAATCTCGCGGGAACTCATCAGCGAGGTAAGCCCGGCCTACCCCAGGGATTTCAAGGGTTATCTGGCGCTCTCCGCTCTGGGGAATGTTATAGATTTTTTCAGGGACTTCGATACTATCAGGGGAGATATGAGAAGCCAGGTAGAATTTCTCATTGATGACTCCGACAGGTTCAAAAGAAGGCTTAGAAACGCGAAAAGGGTTCTTTTTCTCGCCGATAATGCCGGGGAGGTATTCTTCGATCTGCCCCTGCTAAAATGGATGGCGCGGTTTGCTCCGGTAACCTATGTGGTAAAGGGATCACCAGTGCAAGATGATACTACCCGTGAGGACCTGAGGCTAGCCGGGCTTGAGGGAGAGCTGAATCGTGTGATCACCACCGGATGCGCCACGCCTGGGGTGCTGCTTCGCCTGGCCTCCGATGAGTTCAAACGGGAGTTTGCCACGGCCGATTTGATACTGGCAAAGGGGATGGGGTATTACGAGGCGCTGTCGGAGTTACCCGGTGATGGAAGGATCCTCCATTCTCTCATGGCCAAATGCCAGCCGGTCGCCGATTCCCTGGGGGTACCGCTAAAAAGCTATGTGGCAATGCTACGTTGAGCTAGGTTGATGCAAGAGGACTTTATCTTTTACCCCGATAGCTACTTCATCGGCGACCCTGCCGGCTGGGGGCTACCTTACGAAGATATCTATTTCCCCCGTGCCGATGGGGTTATGCTTCATGGATGGTTCGTTCCGGGGCAGAGAAGGATAACATTACTGTGGTGTCACGGCAATGCCGGTAATATAAGCCACCGACTGGATAACCTTAAACTGCTTCATGACAGGCTAGACTTACCCATATTCATTTTCGACTATAGTGGCTATGGCCGGAGCCAAGGGAAGCCATCTGAGGAGGGCACCTACCGCGATGCCGAGGCCGCTTTGTCTTACCTCCGTACCCGCCATGACGTCGACCAGGATGCCATAGTATTCTTCGGCCGCTCTCTGGGCGGGGCAATTGCGGTGGACCTGGCGAGCAAGCAAAAATGCCTCGGGATTATACTGGAGTCGACCTTCGCCTCCATGGTGGGATGGATAAGCCGATCTTTTCCTAACATCACACCCGACATGCTCCCCATTAAGTATGACTCCCTCTCTAAAATAAAGCGGGTCTCTGCCCCGCTGCTCATGCTGCATGGCAACAATGACGAGGTAGTCCCTTTTCAATCAGGAATGGAATTATATGAAGCAGCTAACGAACCGAAGGAATTCTATACGATTGAGCAGGCAGGCCACAACGATACCTACATTGTCGGTGGAGAGGGATACATAGCCGCTCTTCAGGGGTTTATCGCCCTTCTAGAGAGAACCTGACCGGGGCGAAGCTCTTCCTATGGATGGGGCACGCCCCTAATTGACTGAGGCTTAGGAGGTGCTCCCTGGTAGCATAGCCCTTGTTCCTGGCAAATCCATAGCCAGGATATGCCTCACCGAGTTCCACCATGATGCCATCCCTGGTCACCTTAGCGATAATGGAGGCACAGGCGATGGAAAGGCAATGGCTATCCCCCTTAGTGATGCTTCTCTGAGAAAGGGCGATCTCGGGCAAGGCAACGAAGTCGATAAGGATAAAGTCGGGGGCTTGGGCAAGCTGCTCCACAGCAGAGCGCATCGCTATCTTCGTTGCCCTTACGATACCCTGGTTATCGATTACCTCGGGGCCGGTAAAGCCAACGCCGATGGCTACAGCTGCCGCTTGAATTAAGGGGAATAGGGACGCCCGCCGTTTCGGGGTGAGCTCCTTGCTATCGCGCACTAGAGGTAGCCAGGGTGCAACCAGGTCTAGAGGCAGGATCACGGCGGCAGCAACAACCGGCCCCGCCAGCGGGCCACGTCCTACCTCATCGATACCCGCAATGAAGCGGAAGCCCTGCTCTGCAAGCCTCTTTTCTTCCATAAAGGTTGGCCGCAAGGTCACCCACTTTTCCTCAACGCTTACCTTTCCCGTCTACTTGTTGGCTCTCTAAAGCCAGTAGGGAACTCCACCTGGGCCATGCCAGCACTACAAGCATCGATGCTGCCCACTAAACCCGGCATCTTATGATACGGGATGGTTACAAACAGCTCGTTAGGCTTGTAGTTTTGCCATTTGCGAGAAGTATAGTCCAAGAGACTGATATTTATCTCCCCCGATACCAGGGGGTAGGCAACAACCATGTGGCATGTCGAGCCTACTATCTCCGTCTTGGGAGGGATGCCATCAGGGTAAGTAGCAAGGGTGACCAGGCGACATGCTTGCTCCGGATTACACAAGAATACCACCAAATCTGGCGCTATCTCGGCCTTCTCCAAGGGTGAGAACACGACATACTCTGCCAGACCCAGGGGTGGAGGCGTGGTCAAGGCCATAGCCCGATGGAAGGTGGCAATGGAGCAAAAAAGTTTCTCTCCCTCTACAAGGAATTTCTTTAAAAGTTTATCTCCCGCCCCCGAAGGTCTGGGGCCGAGGCCGAGATGCCACACCCCGCCGGGGCAAGCGCAGCTTTCCTTGCTCAAGTTGATGATTGCGCCATCCCTCGCATCCAGTAGGGCCTGGCATACCAAGTATTTGCCTGTTTTCCCTTCAGAGGATGGCACCATAGAATAGCTAACTGCGATGGGGCTTCCCTCAAGCCCTAGTACTTCTCTCAGCCTTTTGGAGTATTCCTGCCAAACCATACCATAGCCCCCCTTGTTAAAAAGTCAAGTAAGACTATCTTAGCAACGCAGTAGTATGGCGTCAAATCCTGGCATACGTTATAAAACAGTGGCTGGTATCGCCTTACCATTGCGTTAACATGATATAATATATTTACGAGGAGGGATCAACACCTGGAAACAGAGCAATTGGCCAGAAAGGCAGCAGAGGCAGCCTCAGAGAAGCAGGCCTCGGATATTGTGATGCTCGATATGAGGGGAGTATGCTCTTTTACCGATTATTTTATAATCTGCAGTGGCGACACCGGCCGCCAGATCGAAGCCATATGCGAGGAGATCGATCAAGTGATGGGGAGGGAGGGAGTAGTGCCACGTCATCGCGAGGGCACTGTTGACTCAGGATGGATGCTCACTGATTTCGGCGATGTCATCATTCATATCTTTACCGCAACAGAGCGAGAGTATTACAAGCTGGATAGGCTATGGAGCAAAGCCACCCCCCTGATCAGGATTCAGTAACTCTGAACTTTTCAATCCATACTAATTTGATAGGTTGACCAAAGCTCAATAGATCTGAACAGAATTAAGTCTCCCCTTCAGTAATTTAAAATCTCCGATTTGGAGAAAAAGAGGTCAATCTCCTTCCCTGCGGTCTCTTCCGAGTCCGAGCCATGAATGAGGTTGCGTCCTATATCCTGTGCCAGGTCCCCCCTGATGGTGCCCGGTGCAGCGCGTGCCGGGTCGGTCTCCCCCATAGCACTTCTAACTACCGCTACCGCATCTTCGCCCTCGAAGATAGCAGCGATAATCGGGCGCGAGGTGATAAATTCTACAAGCCCTTCGAAGAATGGTTTGCCCTCATGGACAGCGTAGTGGCGCTTGGCGAGGGCCCCATCCACCCAGATCATCTTCATCGCCACGATCTTGAGCCCCTGCCCCTCAAGGCGGGAGATAATCTCCCCCACAAGCCCCCTCTCGAGGGCATCCGGTTTAAGTAGTACCAGTGTCTGCTTCATAACTACATCCTTATGAAAGTTCTAGTGAGATCTTAACTGCTTTTAGAGTTCCCTCCTCGCCCGGTACCGATCACCCGCCTTTCTTAATACTTCAATATGAACAGCCTCCTCAGCATTAGCTAAAGCCTCTCCTTCAGTACAGCCCTCGGTAATGCAACCGATGCATGATAGCACAGGGATAATTTAACCCCTTCACCTTCCCCTGGTGCGAATTCAACATCTTTAGCCACTATTCAGTTCTCAGTCCTCTTTTCATAATCCCCTTGAAAACTCTGGCCGAAGCGAGGATGGATCCCTTTTAGCTAAAATATATCCTAACTCTTCTACCATACCTTCTTTGTCTTGAGGCAATCTCCCCCGAATAGCTTGATAATTTGAGGCATGCATCGAGCTAAAGAAACAATCAGTAAAGTTGGATCGCTCTATAATAGCTTTCAACTCCCCAAGAGACTGGAACGGAGAAATCAGATGGAAATTACCCTCTTTCCATTCTTCATAAAGTGGCGTGCCAGGAACCAAGGTCAGAGTTAAGGCACCAGCATATTCTGGATCAATCTCTGAGAGAACTCTAGCCGTGTCCTCGACATGTTTCTCACTCCCCTCAATTCCTGCCAGTCCTAGAATAACAGTTATTGACATAATGATGCCCGCTTCCTTAGCTTTCCTTGCTGCCTTAATAATCTGACTAGAATTTAATCCCTTACCCACTCTTTAAAGCACCTCATCCGAGCCACTTTCTAAACCGGTATAAAGAATCCCCAATTTTAGCTCTTTTAAAGCATTTAACTCCGCCACGTCCCTCCTTAGAAGATCCTGGGGAGTAGCATAAGCAGCAATCCTTTCCAGATTAGGGAATTTTTTATTAAGGTACTTAAGAATTTCCTTTAGCTTTGGGAAAGGATAAACTAGAGCATCAGCATCCTGCAGGAATACTCTTTTCCCATCCCAATAATTGAGTGGCGAGATCTCAACACCTGGGATGTCTAAACCATAACTCACCAATGCAGCCAGGGCATCGATTTCCTTTATTATCCCCTCAACTTCTCTCACCTGTAACTTTGAGCCGAAATAACCGCAAAAGGTACAAGTGTTATTAGAACAGCCACTGGTTAATGGAAGGAAATAACTTTTCCGTTCACTCGGCGGACGAATGATTAGCGGCCTTTTAAAGCTCATCTTGGATCTTCTCGATTCTTCCACTGTTGAACAAACTTCATAAAGCTATATCGATTTGCTATACAAAAATATATGTTTTCAGCTCGGCTTTTACCAAGATAGCCCGTCTAAAATAAATTTCCGGCTCCACCCACCTGCTAGGCCTCCTCCACAATATACATTATCGCCATCCATTCCGCCACCGTCGTACCATCCTTTAGGACTATCCTGGCTCTGGCTATAACCAGCTCTCACTTTCTTCTTGTTACCCGCGCCGATGAAGAGCTTCTGGCCCACTAGATTGGCGTTCCTGAGCCTGACCCCTTCATCTTTGCCGTGACGAAGCATAACCCTTGAAGGAATGGGAGACATAGGCCATTACCTCATCGAGAAATATGTTGAGGATCCCTCCGTGGACAATGCCGTGCCAGCCCTGGTGTTGTTTTTCAAGGGCAAACTCAGTCCTCGCCACCTCGCCAGGCCCATAGGATTATCCCAGCCACAGGCAAAGCACACGGTGTAGTTATCAAGGTCTAGTCCCTTAATAGAGGTCCCTTCTATTCCGCCATGTCATTTTCTTCACCTTCGTTTTTAATGATTGCCGATCGGCACAGGTGGAACATCTGTATGATGGCAATCTCCTAGTCAGTCCTCATTATACGCAATTCAGAGTGTGCCTCCGCTATAAGCGTGCCGTCTTCCAACCGTATCTCGCCATCGCACACGACAGTTCGCCCACTTACAGATCTTACCCTAGCGCAGAGTAGCAGCCGCTGACCAATCATGGCAGGTTTTCTGTAGTACACCTCCATCTTGACCGTAACAGCATACAGGCCCTGGTAACCAGCAGCATAGCCTATAACCTCATCAAGCATTGTGCATATGAGACCGCCGTGAACGACTCCGGGCCATCCTTGATACAGTTCACCCGGGATGAACTCCGCTCTAACGCTTTCCCCCTCTTGGTGGAAGTCGAGCTTTAGCCCGATGGTGTTATCGCGGCCGCAGCCAAAACACATGGGTATGTCTTTGGTATCCCATAATGCCATATCCTTCCATATGCTCATCTCTTCCCCTTCTTCGGCTTGGTGATGGCAGGACGGCGTAGGTACAGCGGTTGAACAGTAGCAACATCGTCGCGCTCACCCCTCTCAAGCCTCTTCCACCCCAGCTCGGCTAAAAACCCTGCCCTACGGAGCGTGCCGGGTAATATCACCGCCCGCTCCCCTAAATTCTCGGCAATCCGCTTCGCAGTACTGGGCGAAAAACGGCCGCAGAAAAGTGTTCTTGATACAATATGGGGGCAAAGCGCATCCACCGTGGTGATGTGCTCTGAAACAATCTTCTGCCACTCGCTATCTTGCATCTGATAGAGGGCGGTGGCGATCTCGCTACGCCCCGCCTCCTGCAGTGGGCAAATCGGCAGGCCTGTCTCAGCATAGGGGAAGGCCTCTACCTCAAGTGTTCCTATTCCCACCAGGGGTATATCCAGGGCGAAGGCAAGTCCCTTCGCTGTGCTAACCCCAACCCTGAGCCCATTGAAGCTGCCCGGCCCCTTGGACACGATGATAGCGTGGATCTTACCCCTCCACTGACCCTCAGGTTCTATCTTAGCCTGACGTAGCAGGTGAATTAGGTTGGGGATTAGCTCTACCGTGTGATTCTGCCCTGAAGGCCAGCTCATCTCCGCCTCCACCTTACCCTCACTGGATAGGGCTATGCTGGCAATCTCTGTAGCGGTATCTATTGCAAGCTCCATTTTTACACTTTTACTTGATCGGCTTTGCTTTGGGCACTGGCTATACTATCACCTCTGAGACCTTTTTCTTTTCGCACTTTTCGGTCTTTGTTTAAGCCAGGAAAGCATCTCGATATAGCGCTCTCCGCTGGGATTCAGAACCATACTGCGGCTTGTATCCGAGAGGAGGCTTATCTCCACCAATAGATACTCCTGGGGAAGCACCCCCATCGCCTTCTCCGCCCACTCCACCACGCAAACACCACTGCCATATAGATAATCGTCCATTCCTAGCTCAACAACCTCATCGATGCTGTCCAGGCGAAAAAGGTCGATATGATATAGTGTAAGTCTCCCTTGATACTGATTGATTACCACAAAGGAGGGGCTAGTGGCATAGCCCGTGATGCCCAGCCCCCAGGCGATGCCCTGGGTGAGACAGGTCTTGCCTGCCCCCAGTCCACCGACGAGCAGAAACAGATCTCCCGCCTGTGATAGCCTCCCCAGCTCCTCACCGAGACTCTGTGTCTCCGCCGGGCTCTCGCTATAAAAGTGCGTCAATGCCCCCTTTTTCAAGCTGCTAATGTCCTCATCTTCCCTTTACGAAGTGCTCCCAGCCAGCCTTCTCAACTCTCAACTCGTTCCCATGTTCATCGATAACCCTAACCATCTCTGTCTCTGCGACGGTCTCGCCTATCACCGTCACGGGGCAGGCAAACGCCCGCTTCACCCTCTCGATAACCTCTCTACGGGCAGTGAAAAGAAGCTCGTAGTCCTCTCCCCCCGATAGGGCCAGCTGGATGGCATCGCCCCCGAAGGAGCTTCGAATCAGAGGGTGAACAGGGATCTGGGAGGTAAATAGCCGGGCACCCACCCCGCTTGCTTTACATAACTTGCGAAGGTCACTTACCAGTCCATCGCTCAGGTCAATAGCAGCCTTAACGCCGTGGAGTGCCAGGGCCTGCCCCTCCACGACTCGGGGATATGGTCTCAGGTGTGCCTTCCTGAGCGTGCCCACCGTCTCCTCGTCTTCCAGGTAAAGCTCGAGTACTCCCCGGAGCACTGCCAGCCCCGCCGCAGATGCACCCAGATATCCCGTTACCGCAATCAGGTCCCCAGGAGCCGCTGCTGAGCGGGTGAGGATGCTCAGGCTTTTTTGAGCCCTGCCCACCACCGCCAGGCTCACCATCACCACCGGTGCACCGACCGAATCCCCACCCACGATGGACACATCGAAAAGGCGGGCCAGTTCCTCTATCCCTTCATAGAGCTCCGCGATGCTCTCAACCTCAGTATCTCCGGGCAGCCCCAGCGACACCAGCGCATACTGGGGAAGGCCGCCCATAGCGGCGATATCGCTCAGGTTCACCGCAAGTGCCTTCCATCCCAGATCCCGCCAGGTGGTGGTGCTGAGGGTAAAGTGGACATCCTGGATCAGGGAGTCGCTGGTGGCAATCTGCATGGAGGCCCCGGTTCGCCAGCAGGCAGCATCGTCACCGATGCCGATAAGAACCTGTTTGCCCTTTGGTTGCCCCACAATTTTGGCCAGGAGCTCTATAAGCCCAAACTCCCCCAACTCTGAGATCTTCATATCACGATTATACCCGCTTTAGCTTGACTTATCTAGCCAAGATCGATAAAAGCTGATATATTTGAGAGGAGATGCGGTATGCGCTCCTGGCAGACGTCCACAGCAACCTTGTCGCCTTTGAGGCAGTGCTACGTGACATCGCAGAAAAGGGTGGGGTGGAGGAGCTTTGGTGCCTGGGCGATGTCGTTGGTTACGGACCTGACCCTTCAGACTGCATTACTCTGCTCCGTAACCGTCCTCACCGCTGTGTTGCCGGAAATCATGACTGGGCTGCCATTGGCAAGGTTGATATTTCGGATTTCAACCCGGATGCCGCCCAGGCATGCCGCTGGACCGGCGAGCAGTTAAGCGCTGAGGATGTTAAATACCTGGAGAGCCTTCCCCTGACGCTAACTCATCGTGATTTCACCATTGTCCACGGCAGCCCGCGCGATCCGATCTGGGAATACGTGCTATCGGAGAAAAGCGCCAGGGATAACTTCCTCTCTTTTAAGACCAGGTACTGTCTCATCGGGCATTCCCATATCCCCCTAGTCTTTGAGCATGTCGGCGAAACCTGCCTGCTCAAAGACGTGCCCGAGGCGCTGAGGCTGGGAGAAAACCGCCTGATTATTAATCCCGGTAGCGTCGGTCAGCCACGCGATGGAGACCCGCGCGCCGCATATGCTATCTATGACGAAGGGGACAAGGTAATCTATTATTATCGCATCGATTACGACATCGCGGATACTCAAGAGAGGATGGTGCAAAAGGGGCTACCAAACTTCCTAGTGACGCGGCTCAGCCATGGCTGGTAACTACTTGCCCCGTTTTTCGTAGTCGGGACACCAGGTTGCATTGGGACGCTCGGGGCGGTGGCAGGTGCTTCGCCAGTCCCACTTGCAGCTATCGCAGAGGAAGATATTCTTCCCCTGGGCTTTCTTAAACCTGAGCTTGATTCTATGCCAGAGGCTGGGACCCATATTGAACTCCACAGTGGCCTAAAATAATATACTACGGCGGGAAAATCTTCGCAATAGGAGGTGATAGAAATGCCCATTGTTCGGGTGGAGATGTGGCAAGGCAGGACCAAATCTCAGAAGGCGGAGCTTGCCAGGGTGATAACCGAGGCGATTGTTACCATCGCGCACACCACCCCGGAGGCAACCACCGTGATATTCGAAGATGTGGCAAGGGAGAACTGGGCTATCGGCGGGGTTCTCTCTTCCCAGTCTTGACTTTGCAATATAGAGATGATATGGTGTTTTCTGCCCCCGGGCCGCTAGCTCAATGGAAGAGCAACTGACTCTTAATCAGTAGGTTCAGGGTTCGAGTCCCTGGCGGCTCACTTCATAGTTTATTTTTTCGCCTACTAGTTTGCTTAACTCCTGGAATCTTCTATCGCTTTCTTCCTGTACTAGCCAGGATTACTTGTTCAAGTATCTTCATCTGCAGATCATGTAAACGCCCTCCTATTTGTCCTTTTAGCTTTAACTGTGCTAGTTACACTAGCAGTCGCGTGATGGCCTAAAAAAGAGATCCCCCTTACACCTACTCCTACTCCTACGCCTACGCCTACCACTGCACCGACGCCAAAACCACCTCCTATGCCTACGCTGACACCTATCCCCCCTTCAACTGTTACGCTCTTTTCACCGGTAAACCTTGCCACCGATGTAGGCACACCCTTCTATGACGTGGTGACCGTTCACTGGTATAGACTGATATGGGCTCTTATACCTACAAGTGGAGTGTGGCTACCGCTAGCGGGTTCACCTCGCTCATCAGCGGATTCGCTACCGAAAGCTATGGAGGGAGCCCATTTTAAATCATTACGATAAACGGACGACTAATGGGTTAACCGGAGGATGTAACGCCAAGATAAAGATGCTGAAGCACAACTCACATGGCATAAGGAATGTGGTGGTCTACCGGAGAAAAATGCTGCCGGGGCTTGTACCATCTCATAGCTATTTCCACTTAAATATAACAAAGAGCCGCCCCTTACTTGACAGAATTAAAGAAACGGTGTAGCATAGTCCAATTATGAATTTCCAGGCTCTGACAATCTGGTAGTGGTAAAGTGTCCGAACTGGTAGAAAAGCATGACGTAGGATCCCGTGACTTCGGGCGCAGGAGTTCGAATCTCCTCTTCCCCACGAAAGGAGGTCCTATGGCATAATTGACCCAGGCCAATGGCCTGACTTAGATCCTACCAAGAAAAGCGTGGCTTTCTTGGAGTTTACTGAGGAGGATAAAACATGGCTGAAAAAATGGATGATTTGCAGCAACGGCTGGGGTTCTCGCTCGTGGGTGGCTGGTATTGGACCTTTGCCCTGATAGGGGCTCTTATGATTGTGGCGACCACCTACAAGCCCTTCTTTCTGGCCTACATGACCACAGCCCTTGTGGTGGTGGTCTGTGCGCTCGCGTGGGGCCTGTGGCGCAATGCCCCCAAGATCGCCAGGTACGGTATGGCTCTTATCACGCTAGCTGCCTTTGTGTTCTTGCTGTATAACTCGCTGGCAGTGCTATACGGATGGTCGTCATACATACACCATCCTGCCGAGGCTGAGGCGACAACATACGGTTATCAGCTCTACATAAACCTGCTTGCTAATAACCTTGCCAATGACTCAGCAACCATTGTAGGGGGACTGCGCGGATTCACTGAGTCCATCAATACATCCGCAATTGTCTACGCCGCAGGTGGAATCGGATCGCTGCTCTTCCTAGTGAGCGGCCTCATGGGGATAATGGCCGCCCGCCGAGCCTAGTAGAGCATACTCATAGGGTCTTGACCGAAAAGAGCCTTCCAGCCGTGTGCTGGAAGGTTTCTTGTTGGCCCGTGATCCATTTTGAAATAAAAACTTGAGAAGGGCCTCGAATTGTGCTAGGATTCCATTGTACAATTTGAGGATGCCGCAGAGCCTTATCAACACAGTGATAGATACGGAGGAAACGCACAGCAGCCGCTTCTCTCAATTAGCACAGGAGATAGGGTCGCGCTAATATAGGCCGTGCTGATCTAGCTTCGACAGTTGATACGGGGAAGTGTCGGAACTGGTAGACGAGCATGACTTAGGATCATGTGCCTTCGGGCGTAGGAGTTCGAATCTCCTCTTCCCCACGAAAGGTGACACTATGCCAAAAAGGTATCAGGTCAGTGACCTGGCTCCAGCAATTACCTCTGGAGAAACAGAAAGGGAGGGAAAAGGATGTTAGAATCAATGCTCGGTCCAGATACGATAAAAAAGATAGTGGTATATATAATGGGGTTGGTCTTTATCATCTTGGCGTTCGTCGGCATGCTCATGGTAGTCTACACCTCCATTAACCCGACTTTCCATGCCCATCTCTGGCCAGCGCTCCTCAGCGTAGGGTTTGCCGTAGCCTGGTTTACGGCAAAGGGTAAGGGCGCTAAGATGGGGCTCGCCATTATGGCCTTTCTGGCGGCGCTGTGGATTCTGTTAAACTCGATTATGGGCTGGGTGGAACCCGCGGAAGGCTCGCTACTTGCCATATTCTTAACGCCGTCCAAGACGGCATTCTCAGCAACGGGAGCGCTTCTCATAATTTTTGGCTCTCTTGCAGGAATTTCGGCAGCCAAGAAGTAATCAGATAGAGCAAGCGCTGCGCGTTTTATACAAAGAAGCTTTCCGGTATCCGAGATGGAAGGCTTCTTTTCCCATCTCTCACCCAGACTTATGTTTGGCAGAACTTGAGGTTTTAGCACAAACGGCCCGATTTCATAATTACTAAGTTAGATGAACAGAAGAGCTTGAGATTAGCCCTGCTCTATGCTAGGATGCTACCATGGAGCAGAGCAATATCAGGAACTTCTGCATCATAGCCCACATCGACCACGGCAAGTCCACGCTGGCCGACCGCCTGCTCGAGCTAACCGGCACCATCAGCAAGCGGGAGATGCGAGAGCAGTTCCTCGACCAGATGGAACTGGAGCGAGAGCGGGGCATTACCATCAAGGCTCAGGCGGTGAGGATGAGCTATACAGCCTCCGATGGCGCGGAGTACCAGCTCAACCTTATCGATACCCCAGGACACGTCGATTTTACCTATGAGGTCTCGCGCAGCCTGGCCGCCTGTGAGGGGGCGATCCTTGTGGTGGATGCCGCTCAGGGTATCCAGGCGCAAACCCTCGCCAATGTCTATATCGCCCGGGAGCACAAACTGGCGCTCATCCCTGTAATCAACAAGATCGATCTGCCCTATGCACAGCCGGAGAAGGTAGCCGGGGAACTGGAGGGTATCATCGGCTTCCCCGGTAGCGAGATCGTCTTCGCCTCAGCCAAGGAAGGTGTCGGGATAAAAGATATCCTCGAGGCTATTATACAGAGGGTCCCTCCTCCTGGAGGGAAGACGAAGGGTCCGCTGCGCGCGCTCATATTCGACTCGAAGTATGACCCCTACAAGGGGGTTATAGCCTATCTGCGGGTGGTCGATGGGGCAGTCTCCAAAGGAGAGCAACTCAGGCTGATGTCCAGGGATAGACCCATTGAGGCTCTGGAGATCGGCGTTTTCAGGCCGGGTCTAACCCCAGTGACGCGTCTCAGCACCGGCGAGGTGGGTTACCTAGCCACCGGGCTCAAAAGCATTGCGGACTGTCGGGTAGGAGACACCATCACCCTTGCGCGCGGTGGTGCCGCAGAGCTGCTTCCCGAATACCACCCCACCAAGCCCATGGTCTTTGCCGGCCTCTACCCCCTGGTGGGCGATGATTACAATGACCTTCGCGAGGGGCTGGAGAAGCTCAGTCTTAATGACGCTTCACTTTCCTTTGAGCCGGAGACCAGCGCTGCACTTGGCTTCGGCTTTCGATGTGGATTCCTGGGGTTGCTCCATATGGAGATCGTCAGGGAGCGGCTGCGGAGGGAGTACGGGCTCGATCTACTAGCTACCGCCCCCAGCGTCGAATACCAGGTCACAAAAAACGACGGCACCGAGATTGCGGTATCAAACCCATCGAAGATGCCCCCAGTGGGAGAGATCGCGGAGCTAAGGGAGCCCTGGATATCGGTTAGTATCATTACCCCGGTCAGGTATATCGGCAGCGTGATGGAACTACTCCAGGAACGCCGTGGCGATTATCGTGGGATGGAGTATTTCGCTAAGGAGGTTTCGGAGTCTCCGGACGCTGGCGCTATTCCGCGCGTTCTGCTCCAGTACGATGTCCCCCTTGCTGAGATCATCGTCGATTTCTATGACCAGCTCAAGTCACGTACACAGGGCTACGCTTCCATGGACTACACACTCGTTGCATATCTGCCAGCGAAGCTGGTCAAGCTGGAGATACTATTAAACAACCAGCCTGTAGATGCCTTCTCACTCATCATACCACAGGAGCGGGCCTATCGGCAGGGGAGGGAACTGGTACATAAACTGCGCAAGCTGATCCCCAGACAGAGTTTCGAGGTCGCTCTTCAGGCGGCAATCGGTCAGAAGGTCATCGTCAGGGAGAATATCAAGCCCTACCGCAAGGACGTCATCGCCAAGTGCTACGGGGGCGATATCACGAGGAAGCGCAAGCTCCTGGAGAAGCAGGCTGCGGGCAAGAAGCGCATGAAGATGGTGGGACGCGTGGAGGTGCCCCCCGAGGCCTTCGTAGAGGTGCTCAAGCTTTAGTACAAGTCTAGCTTCTTCAGATATTCCTTGAATTCGGCGCCCATTCCGGGGTGGCGTAGTCCCAGTGACACAGAGGCCTTAAGTAATCCCAATGGCTTACCAGCATCGTAATATGTGCCATCAAACTCATAGCCATATATCGCCTGCTGCTTGAGTAAGAGCGCCAGGCCGTCGGTTAGCTGAATCTCCCCCCCCTTTCCAGGCGGTGTAGCGCTTAATGCGGCGAAGATCTCGGGGGTTAGAACATATCTGCCCATTATTGCCAAGTCCGAGGGCGCTTCATCGGGCGCCGGCTTTTCCACCATGTCCAGGATCCGATATACCCGCTCGGCCAATTGCTCTTGCTTAACAATGCCGTATCTTCTGGTATCCTCCCTCGCCACCCGCCGGAGGGCTATCACGCTCCCCCTGTACCGCTGATACACCTCAAGCATCTGCTTAATGAGAGGAGGCTCGGTATCGAAGATGTCATCGGGTAGAGAAACGATAAACGGCTCATCGCCCACCAGCTCTCTGGTGGCGAGAATGGCATGCCCCAGCCCGAGTGGCTGCTCCTGCCTGACGAAGGATATATCGGCCAGTGCGGCGACGCGCCGCACCTCCTCCAGTAGCTCCATCTCGCCCTTTTGCTGAAGAGCAGATTCCAGTTCCCGGTTCGGGCTGAAATAATCCTCAATGGCGCTTTTCCCCGAGGAAGTCACAATGATGATCCGTTCTATACCCGAGGCCTGAGCCTCCTCAACCACATGCTGTATAAGGGGCTTATCCGCCAGAAGGAGCATTTCCTTGGGTATAGCCTTAGTCGTCGGCAGGAACCTTGTGCCCCAGCCTGCTGCCGGTATTACCGCCTTGCGGATCTCCATCACCCTCTCATTCTACATGAAGTAATCATTGACAGGCAAGGCTTCGACATAATTAATATAGAAGGCGGACTCTCTTCTGAAAGAGATCGGGTTTGGAAGTGGCTTGACAACGGACTATGTGTAGGCTAGTATCAGAGCGAGGTCGTGCTAGGCGGGGAGCTAGCGGTGCCCTGTACCCGCAATCCGCTATAGCGGGGCGGAATTCCCTATCGAGGTCTTGAGCCCCTTGGGACTGTCTCAACTAAGTGGTGTTGAAGACTGGGTCCTGCGCGGCAGTAGGCTATGAACCCCGTCAGGTCCGGAAGGAAGCAGCGGTAAGTAGCGTCTTCTGGGTGCCGCAGGGCTGCCTGGTCAGAGCTGGCTGGCAGGGGCAAGCCAGGGGGCAGGGTCGACAGTGGGTGCACGGCCTTTTTTTATTATATATATGGACAGAGGGTTGCTGCTCAACCGAACCAAGCGAGAACTGCGTCGTCTCGACCTTCAGGCAAAGAAGGGTCTGGGGCAGTATTTCCTGGTCGACGAGCAGGTGCTAAGGAGGCTTATTAATGCAATAGTGCTCACCACCAGCGATACCGTGATTGAGGTGGGGCCCGGCCTGGGCATATTGACCAAGGAGCTGGCGAAGGGAGCAGGCAGGGTTATCGCCATCGAGGTCGATACCAGGATGGCTTCCGCACTGCAGGAAAATCTCGCCTCCTGGCCCAATGTTACCGTTATCAATAACGATGTCCTGGAATGTGATCCGTTATCGTTACTGGGCATTGAAACCCGATATAAAGTAGTAGGCACCCTACCTTACTACATCGCCACCGCGGTGCTGCGCCACTTTCTGGAGGACCGGATTAAGCCCCATTCTATGGTAGTTACCTTGCAAAAGGAGGTGGCTCAGGCTATCGTAGCCCCGCCGGGGAGGATGAGCCTGCTTAGCATCAGCGTACAATTCTACGGCAAGCCCATCATCATGGACTACGTATCGGCAAAGAGCTTCTACCCCCAGCCCAAGGTGGACTCCGCCATTATACGCATCGACCTGCATGAGCACCCCCCGATTGAGGTGGCAGATGAAGCTAAATTCTTTAGTGTGGTTCGCGGCGGTTTTAGAGCGCCACGTAAAAAACTTCGAAATTCCCTGGCGCTGGGTCTGGAGATGGCGGCGGGTGAGGCCGAAGCCTTGCTGGAGCAGGCTGGGATAAGCCCGAGTCGGCGCGCCGAGACGCTAAGCCTGGAGGAGTGGGCACAGGTTTATCGTTCAAAACCGGACTAATGCCCTATTAGTGTCGACTAAATAGATCGTCTTGATAGCGTACTACATGAAGAGACGCTTTATAAGTGCGAAAAAAAGATGCTAACCGTATCTGCCTATGCAAAGATCAACCTGACCCTTGAGGTGCTGGGCAGACGTGCCGATGGTTACCACGAGGTTGCCACCGTACTCCAGCAGATCGACCTCAAAGATACACTCTCTTTTATATCCCTGGCAGAGCATCGCGGTATAACCTTAGACTGCAAACATACCGACCTGGCACTCTCCACACCCTCTCCAAAGTACAAAAAACCACCAAATCTGGTTATGGAGGCAGCTAACTTGCTTCAGGAAGTCGCTGGCTCGCGGCACGGAGCGGCAATCTCCATTACAAAGCGCATTCCGATAGCCGCAGGGCTGGGCGGCGGTGCAAGCGATGCCGCGGCAACCTTAAAAGCGCTGAACGAGCTGTGGGGACTGGGGTTGTCGCTGGATGAAATGCTGCCATTGGCATCGAGGCTCGGCTCCGATACCGCCTTTTTCCTCCATGGAGGAACCGCCCTCGGGGAAGGGCGTGGTGAGAGGATTAGCCCGCTACCTACCCTCCCCCCTTCACAGGTCTTGCTACTCAGGCCACCCCTTTCTGTCCCATCACGTAAAACGGAGAGCCTCTACGCCTCACTGGATCCATCCTGCTTCAGCGAGGGGCAATTCACCAGGAGTATGGTAGCTTCACTTCATCACGTGGATAAGCCTCCACCCTCCTCCTTTTTCAACGCCTTCGAGAGGATCGCCTTCGCCACCTATACAGGGCTGGAGGAATACTGTCAGCGCTTTTTCGCGCTGGGGGCCGACAATGTTCACCTCGCCGGCTCGGGCCCAACCCTCTTCACCATGGTGCAGAGTAAGGCTCAAGGGCAAAAGCTATATCGCTCCCTCAGAAGAGAGGGGCTGGAGGCTTATCTTGTTCAGACCATGGCGAAGGGTTAAAACCCCTTTCTCAAGCCTCCTTCAGCGTATACACTGGCTAATGGAACTAAGAGGGGCAAAGAGGTGGCTGCTATTAGTCGTTTTTGCCATCCTGATTGCTCTGATTTGCTATGGCGTCTATCTCCTCTACGGCTACTTTGGTGAGTTCAAGGAGTACAAGTATCTTGGCGCCTTTCTAGTGGGATTAATCACCAGCATCACCATTATCTTCCCAATACCGGGTATCGCTGCAATAGTGGCTATCGCTCTTGATCCTTCCCTTAACTGGGCTCTGGTGGCAATGGCAGCAGCGGTCGGCGGGTCGATTGGGGAATCTACAGCATACCTTGCTGGCTACGGCGGCACAGCGGTCATAGCCCCCGAACACTCAACGTGGTACAAGAGGGCGGAGAACTGGATGGGGCGCTACGGGGGAACGACCATATTTATCTTTTCCATTACCTGGCTGCCTTTCGACATTGTGGGCATCGCTGCCGGGGCACTGCGGTTCCCCTTCTGGAAATTCCTGCTGGCTACCCTTGCAGGACGCCTGCCGCGGTCGCTTCTCGAGTGCTATCTGGCCATTAAGGGATGGGAAATAATGAGCGAGATGGGGTGGTGGAGAGGGCTCGTTTGGTGGAGCTGGGTCATCATCGGTGTTGGCATGGTAGTTATCATCGTCGGCATTATATTAATATGGAAGGGCCGACGGGGACGAAGATGATTTGCCTGATTGTACATGGCGATACGGAGCATATCGCGATAAAAGCGATACTATGTTGTCACCTAATCAGGGATGTTTTGGAGGTTAACCTTGTTCCGACCGTGGCAAGGCACTAACACATTGCTAGTTACCATGGTTCATCGCATCTCCCAGCCAGGGGAGATAAGCGGAAAGACCAGGTGGCTGCTGGGAGCAGTGATGTTTATCGCGGTAGCAGCCCTTTGCTACGCTATATATCGCCTCTGGCCATATATGAAAGGGTTTGAGGAGTATGGCACTATTGGCGCCTTTATCGTATCTTTTATAACCAGCACCACTGTTATTTTCCCCTTGCCCGGCTTCGCCATCATCGGGGTAATCGCCGCCAACCCCGCCCTTGACTGGTCTCTGGTGGCACTGGCAGCGACTATTGGTGGTGGGCTGGGTGAATCTACCGCATATATTGCCGGTTATGGAGGCGCCGCAATCATCACTCACCAGCAGTCAAAGTGGTATGCCAGGGCTGAGAACTGGATGAGGTGCCACGGCAGCGCGACCATATTTATCTTCGCCCTCACCCCACTTCCTTTCGACGTCGCTGGCATCGCCGCCGGAGCATTACGGTTCCCCTTCTGGAAATTCCTGCTGGCAACCATCGCGGGACGCCTGCCAAAGACGCTCATCGGGTGCTATCTAGCCTATAAAGGATGGGAGATACTGAGCGGGCGAGAATGGTGGAACGGGTTGCCGTGGTGGAGCTGGGTAATCGTTGGTTTTAGTCTGGCAGTTATGACCGTGGGCATCATAATAATGTGGCGGCGACTTAAGGCATGAATCGATATTCATGGTGGTATCGCCCGATAGTAAGATACAGCTTTGTTAGAACCCAGATAGTATCGGAGATATGGTTACGATGGATGAGACACTCGTTTCCCTTGACCTGGAGACCACAGGGCTAGATCCAACAAGGGATTCGATTATTGAGATCGGGGCGGTCAAGTTTCGCGGTGAAGAGGTGGTGGACACCTTCCACACCATGGTGAAGCCCTATCGCCCCTTGCCCTATAGCATACAAATACTAACCGGTCTCACCACCCGAGAGGTGGAGGCTGCCCCTCCGCTGGCGGCAGTTCTGGGCAATCTAGTCTCCTTCATCGGCGACCATCCCATTGTAGGGCAGAGCACCACCTTCGACCTAGGCTTCCTTTCCGAAAAGGGAATTAGCCTAGAAAATAGAGTATACGATACCTTCGAGCTCGCCAGAATCCTGCTGCCAATGCTCTCCGATTACCGCCTCTCTGCGATAGCCGACGAGCTTGGTATGTCTTCTCCCATTCACCACCGTGCCCTTCCCGACGCAATAACGGCCAAGGATGTATTTCTGGCGCTCCTCGATAAAGCCCAGGCTCTTGACACCTCTATCATTGCTGAGCTCGATCGGCTGAGCAGTGGCATAGATTGGCCACTGGCTTACCTCTTTCGCCAGATATCAGGGGAAAAACTGGGAGATGTCTTTTCACCGGTCGGCGAATTGGAGCTCAATGTCATCGGTCAGGCGCGCCAGAAAGAAGAGCGCCTAGTCCCCAATCCAGAGCGTAAACCCCTGGACCTGGAGGAGTTGACTGGAATGTTGGGAAAGGATGGTGCGCTAGCGCAGGCACTCCCTCAATTCGAGCATCGACCTGAGCAGGTAGAGATGATGCAGGCGGTAGCGGGAACGCTGAACCGGGGTGAGCGTCTTATAGTAGAGGCGGGCACGGGAACGGGAAAGTCCATTGCTTATCTCCTGCCAGCCATCTCTTTCGCCCTTAAGAATAGTGTTCCCGTAGTTATCTCCACAAACACCATAAACCTGCAGGAGCAACTGATAAAAAAGGACATACCCGACCTGGCTAGGGCACTGGAACTAGGCTCCCTCCGATATGCGCAGCTTAAGGGGCGAAATAACTACCTATGTCTCAGGCGATGGAATCTGCTGAGAAGGAACCAAGTATTCTCCCTGGAGGAGGTCAGGTTGTTGTTGCGCACGCTGGTTTGGCTGGCAACCACCACCACCGGTGATCGGGCGGAGCTCAACCTGAGAGCGGAGGAAGTACCTATCTGGAATCGGGTCTGTGCCCAGGCTGAGAGCTGCCTAGGAGGCCAGTGCCCCTACCAGAGGCGAGGGCACTGCTTCCTCTACCGGGCGAGGCGAAAGGCAGAGGGGGCACACCTTATCGTTGCTAATCACGCCCTGCTACTCTCCCAGATCGCCACCGGGAGCACTATTCTGCCCGAATACAGCCACCTCATCATCGATGAGGCTCACCACCTTGAGGAAGAGTCTACGGAGCAATGGGGCTTTGAGGTGAGAGAGCGCGACTTGGCCAGCTATCTAAATCTCTTGAGCGGAAAAAGCGAAGGGGCAGTGGGGGCATATAATGTCGGGCTTCTTTTCCAGTTGGGCGATTACTTCAGAGGGAGTTCCATTTCACCGTCCCGCCAGAAGGAGATAGAGGAGCTAGCTCAAAGCATTCATCGTACTATAGAACACGGCCGTGAGCGAGTCATCGAGTTCTTCGAAATTCTCCGGCATTTTCTGGAGGCCCATGCTGAGGGGCAGGGCGGGTATGAGCATCGGTTGCGCCTTACCAGGGCGGTGCTCAGCCAGCCCGACTGGCGCAACGTAGCACTCGCCGCGGAGAACCTGAGCCTGGCACTGGGACAGATCGATTCCGCGCTAAATCGCCTTTATTCGATGCTGGAGCCTCTATCCGACACCCTGGACCATGAAAACCTGATGGTTGAGCTTTCATCCATAATCTATGGCGGCAGCGAGTTGCGCCATCGAATTGACTCCACAATCCATCAACAGGTAGAGGAGGAGGAAAGTGGGACTGAAAAGATAGAAACGATCCACTGGCTCTCTTCAACAGGCGATATACTTACCCTATGTGCAGCGCCGCTTCACGTGGGGCCAGCACTGAAAGGTGAACTCTTCTCATGTAAGGAGTGCGTGGTGCTCACCAGCGCCACGTTAAGCACCGAGGGACACTTCGAGTACATAAAGGGGCGACTGGGTCTTGAAGATACTGGCGAACTCCTACTGGGCTCTTCCTTTGATTACATGGGAGCGGCGCTGGTATATATCCCGGATGACATTCCGGAGCCGGGTCAGCCGGGCTATCAGCAAGCAGTGGAGCAGGTTCTAATCGACCTATGCCGTGCCACCGGCGGAAGAACTCTTGCCCTTTTCACCTCCCATGCGGCACTACGGGCAAGCTATGAGGCTATCCGTGCACCTCTCCAGGGGGAAGATATCCTCGTTCTGGGGCAGGGGCTCGATGGCTCCCCACGGCAGCTTCTCCGGTCCTTAAAAAGCAATCCCCAGTCCGTGCTGCTGGGCACCGCAAGCCTCTGGGAGGGTATCGATGTGGTAGGCGAGGCGCTGAGCGTGCTGGTGATGGCGAGGCTTCCCTTCAGCGTGCCCACCGACCCGATATTTATGGCCCGCTCCGAGCTTTTCAATGATCCCTTCAACGAATATGCACTGCCCCAGGCAGTTCTAAGGTTCAAGCAGGGTTTCGGACGCCTTATCCGCAGCAGAAGCGATCGGGGGGCTATCGTGGTGCTTGACCGCAGGATCAAATCGAAGTACTACGGTACTGCTTTCCTGGACTCGGTGCCCCTCTGCACAGTGATAAGCGGCCCGGCGCGCCAGCTGCCCGGAGAGGTGGTAGCGTGGCTCAAATTACGAACAGGTTGCTCTGGGTAATGTGAGGGAGAGAGGCATCACCCGGATATGGCAGGATGCAGAGTTGCTGGCGCAGCTACGCCGGCGGGAACTACTGAAGGGTAAGTGTGGCGAATGCGAATATAGGGTGGAATGCGCTGGCTGTCGTGGCCGGGCCTACGAGAGAACCGGCGATATGCTTGCCGCCGACCCCGGCTGCCGGCTCCGAACTAAACTGGCATTTACCCCATATCGATAAGCAATCCGCCGATCTCCCGGTTCTCATCTACACATGGATTGCAGATGAACCCGAGGGCCGAGGAGCGCTCATCGAAAAAGGCACGCCCGCAGTTTCCCACCGGCGCATCGGTAGACCAGGCCATATGAAACCTGCGGCCGCACATAAGGCAGCGGGAGACATTCTCCTCGTCAAGGGGTTTACCACATACGTCACATATATCCGCCAAGTTCTGCTCTCCCTCCCTTGCTACCCCCACAAGTCCCATCCCCTTCATCCCGGTTCTTCCCCATTATTTGTCTGACCAGCGCCTCCTCCTCCTCCCTGGTGCTCACCTCACCATCCAGCCTTGCCCATTGCAGTGTTTCCAGCATCCTTCCCAGACGAGGTCCGGGCTTGACCCCCAGTCTCTTCAGATCCTCCCCATCCAGGATTGCCTTTACATAACGCAATTCATTTAGATATCGCTCCAGATAGGAGCTGATAACTGGCGAATCGCTGGCCAAGCCACAGGCAGCGATCGGCTCTGGGTGATAGCGTTTGAGCAGACGGTGGATTACGCTACTGGGGAGGGCCTCTTCTGCCAGGGTGGGGAGCTCATCCTTCAGTCGGGGCACCTGCCGCATGTTTCGCCCCAATTCCCCCACTATCTTAAGGCGGTCGATGATGCACTCAATATCGGCCTCGCTGAGGCGGTAGACAAGCAACAGTAGATAAAGGGTGGGGCCGGTTATCGCTTCCCGGCGAGCCTGGCGAAACCTCTGGGCCAGCCATCCATTGCCTCTCAGGGAAGGGTGAAGCTGCTGGAGTACCCCCAGAGCCCCTGCGCGCTTAAGTATTTGCTCGGGGCGGTCCTCTTTCAGGATGAGCTCCAGTTCGTGCCTTATCCGGTCGCCGCTTATAGTGTCCAGCATCGATTTATGCTCGCAGAGCAGCCGCTCGGTATTACGCTCGAGCTTGAGGCCAAGCCTCTGTTCATAGCGAAGCGCCCGCAGAATTCTGGTGGCATCATCGATAAAGCTGCGCTCATGAAGGATGCGAATAACTCGTTTCTGCTCCAGGTCCCTGCGACCGCCATGAGGGTCAAGTAACTGTCCGAAAGAGGCCGGGCTCAGGTCAATGGCCATAGCGTTTATGGAGAAGTCCCTCCGGTAAAGGTCATCCCGGATCTTTCCTGGCTGCACTGTGGGCAGTGCTCCAGGTCTAGCATAGGTTTCGGAGCGCGCCGTGATCAGGTCGATGTTTAGTCCCCCGCGGCTGAACTTTGCCGTGCCGAATTGACGGTAAACCGTCACCCGCTCCCCACCTCTGCTATTCTCTCCACCCAGCTTCTCCTTCTTGGCAAGCTGGCGAGCAAGGCGAGGGGCATCGCCTTCCACCACCAGGTCGAAGTCCAGATTGGGACGCCCCAGGAGAAGGTCGCGAACCGCACCGCCCACAAGATATAGACTCTGCCCTTGTGCCTGGGCTTCCTCACCAGCGATGCGGAGAAAGGTGATGAGTTTCCCGGGCATACCCCGGCTCATCTTTGATGCCAGGTTTTCCATTAGATTCGAATTATATCACGCCTGCCTTGACAAATCGAGGCAGAATACTTATGTTGATGGGGGAGCTAAATCTTGACTGAATCTGCCGAATTCATGGAATTACAGGATACGCTCGGCATCACCTTCAGGTACCCCGCTCTGCTCAAGCAAGCCCTGGTTCACCGCTCCTATCTGCATGAAAACCCCGAATTTGCCCTGCCCTCTAATGAGCGGCTGGAGTTCCTGGGAGATTCCCTGCTGGGATTTGTCATCGCCGAGAAGCTTTATGAAGATTTTCCCCACCTATCTGAGGGAGGGATGACCAAGCTGCGGGCTGCGCTGGTGCGCAGGGAAACCCTGGCACGGCTAGCCAGCTCACTGGGGCTTGGCAATTACCTATATCTGGGGCATGGCGAGGAGGCCAGCGGGGGACGCCTCAAGCAGTCTATACTAGCAGGAGCCTTTGAGGCGGTGGTCGGAGCCATCTTGATCGATCAGGGCTTTTCCGCGTGTCGGGACTTTATGCTCCATCTATTCGACGACGAGATAGGCAGAGCTATCAAACACAGGCTTTACTATGACTACAAGTCTCAGCTTCAGGAGATAGCACAGGCAAGGCATGGTGAGGCCCCAGTTTATCGAACCATTAAGGCGGTAGGCCCGGACCATGCCAAGGAGTTCACCGTTGAGGTTTCCATCGTCGGCAGTGTAATCGCCAGGGGTCGTGGTAAGAGCAAGCGACAGGCGGAGACGGAGGCAGCGCGGGCTGCGCTGGAGACTATGGCGCAGGAGCAATAAACCCTTTCAGGGCAGGTGGATGGAAAAGGGTGGTACTGATTTGCTTCACATGAGCTTTAAACCACAAGTAGGTTAACGACCTCGTGTCACTATGTACTCGATGAATTTATAAATTGTATCGAGAGGTTTTTTTGTGCTAGAATGAAACGTTGGAGCCTGTCAAATAGCATCGCAATATGGAGAGGGAGGATCCTTTGGTTTACCGGAACATTATCCTGAAAAAAGAGGGCTACATCGCTACCGTAACCATGAACCGTCCCGATAAGATGAATGCCCTAGACACCCGGATGCTGCGTGAGATAATAGCGGCTATAGATGAAGTAGACCGGGATGACGGCATTAGGGTGGTGGTTCTAACCGGCTCCGGAAAAGTATTCTGCTCCGGCGCCGATATAAGCGAAGGGGGTAAAGCTAGCGGACTTGCCGGGACCCCCAATGAAATGCGCCGCAACCTGAGGGAGACCTTCCAGAGTGTCGCGCTCAGCTTGAACCGTCTGGATAAGCCGACGATCGCCATGGTCAATGGCGCTGCTGTGGGCGCCGGCTGCGATTTTGCCTTTGCCTGCGACATGAGGGTGGGCTCGGAGAAAGCCAGGTTCAGGAACGGTTTCGTCAGGGTCGGGCTCATCCCCGGCGGTGGTGGCACATGGCTCTACACCCGCCTTATGGGGCTGGGCAGGGGGCTCGAGTTTCTATTCACCGGCGACTTCCTTGAGGCTGAAGAGGCCAAACGAATCGGGGTGCTGAACCGACTTGTATCTGCCGATGACCTGGAGCGGGAGACCATGGACCTGGCAGGAAAGATAGCCCAAAACCCACCGCTGGCTGTCCAGATGTCCAAGGTTCTTGCCTACAAGGCACTTGATTCTGACTTGGAGGCGGCGCTGGCGATGTCAGCAGCCTATCAGGCGCTGGCGCTGAACTCGGAGGACTACCGCGAGGGCGTAGCCGCCTTTATCGAGAAAAGGGAAGCACAGTTCAAGGGCAAATGATTGAAAAAGGAGGAGCTTTGATTGACGAGTTGAAGGTTTTCACCGGAAACGCACACCCCGCCTTAGCTCAGGGGATCTGCGATTATCTGGAAATCCCTTTAGGCCAGGCTGAGGTTTTTGAATTCAGCAATGAGAATATCTTTGTGCGTATTCTAGAAAATGTGCGGGAGCGAGATGTCTATGTTATCCAGCCAATCTCATCCCCGGTTAATAAAAACCTGATGGAGTTGCTTATCATGCTCGATGCCTTAAGGCGGGCTTCGGCTTCGCGTATCACCGCGGTGGTCCCCTATTTCGGCTATGGGCGCACCGATAAGAAGGACCAGCCAAGGGTACCGATAACCGCACGGCTCGTCGCTGATATGATCACGGTAGCTGGGGCCAACCGCCTACTGACTGTGGACCTTCACGCCGGGCAGATACAGGGCTTTTTCACCATCCCGGTGGATGAATTGACTGCGCTATACATGTTGGGCAATTATTTCGAAACTAAGGCTCTGGGGAATCTGGTAGTGGTCGCCACCGATATCGGCATATCAAAGCGGGCCCGTGACCTAGCGGAGCGGCTCAACACCCCGCTGGTAATTATCGAGAAGCGCAGGGTGGGCAATATCGATAAGGCGGAGACCCTTAACATCATTGGCGATGTCTCCGGGATGCGCGCCCTCCTGATAGACGATGAGATCGATACCGCAGGCTCACTCGTTACTGCCGTAACTGCTTTGCAGAAGGCCGGGGCTACCGAGATTTACGCCTGTTGCACCCACCCCGTCTTTTCCAAATCCGCTATTAAGAAGATCGCTAAAAGCCCGGTTAAAGAGGTAGTGGTTACCGATACTATCCCCCTCCCCGAGAGCAAGAAGATCGAAAAGATCTCTGTTCTCTCCCTAGCGGCGCTCCTTGGCGAGGCGATCCACCGCATCCACGCCGGGCTCTCTGTCGGTGCAATGTTCGAGTGAGTGATGACTATGGGCGAAAAATTGGTGGATGTGTACCGCGCCTCCGGCGAGATGGAGGCTTACGTCATAAAGGGCCTACTGGAGAGCAACGGCATACCCTGTATCCTGAGGTCAGATGCTGCCAGTTCGGTCCATGCCTTCACTGTCGATGGCATGGGGGAGGTAACGGTGGCGGTTTTAGAATCGAGGGCCGAGGAAGCCATGAGAATAATCGGTGGTAAGTGAGCATGCTCAAGTGGCTTGGTAGCCTGGTGGACTCCAACGAGAAGGAAGTGGGGCGCCTAAAGCCCATAGTGGAGAGCATTAATGCCCTCGAGCCCCAGTTCGAATCCCTCTCGAGTGATGAGCTGCGCCGAAAGACCGATAACTTCAGGGAGCGGCTGGAGAAGGGTGAATCACTGGACGGGCTTCTCCCCGAGGCCTTCGCTGCGGTTCGGGAAGCGGCAAAACGCACCCTCAGCCAGCGCCACTTCGATGTACAGCTTATAGGGGGCATCGTCCTTCACCAGGGCAAGATCGCCGAGATGAAGACCGGCGAGGGCAAGACCCTGGTAGCTACCCTAGCCGTTTACCTCAATGCCCTTAGCGGCAAGGGGGCCCACGTAGTCACGGTTAACGACTACCTGTCAAAGCGAGACTGCCACTGGATGGGCCCCATCTATCATCTACTGGGCATCTCTGTCGCCAGCATCCAGCATGAAGCCTCCTTCATCTTCGACCCGGATCACGAGTCGGATGATGCAGCGTGGCCTCACCTGAGACCGATTACCCGCCGCCAGGCTTACGCGGCAGATATTACCTACGGCACCAACAATGAGTTCGGTTTCGACCACCTCAGGGACAACATGGTGGTTGACCTCTCCCAGTGCGTACAGCGCCCCCTTCACTATGCCATAGTGGATGAGGTGGACTACATCCTCATCGATGAGGCGCGTACACCCTTAATTATAAGCGGGCCAGCGGCGGAGGCAGCGCAGAAATACCAGACCTTCGCCAGATTGATCCCCAACCTGCGCCCGGAAGTGGATTACGAGGTGGAAGAACGGGATCGGGCAGTAACCCTCACCGATGATGGAATCTCCAAGATGGAGAGCATGCTCAGGAAAGAGGGGCTGCTCAATGTCCCTAATCTCTACGACCCCTCAAACCACCTGCTCACCCACTACCTGGAAAGCGCCCTGAAGGCGCATGTCCTCTTCCGCAGGGACCGCGAGTATGTGGTCAAGGATGGACAGGTGATCATCGTTGATGAGTTCACCGGGCGGATGATGCACGGTCGGCGTTACTCCGAGGGGCTACACCAGGCCATCGAGGCGAAGGAAGGGGTTCATGTACAGCGGGAGAACATCACCATGGCCACCATCACCTTCCAGAATTACTTCCGCCTCTATGAAAAGCTCGCCGGCATGACCGGCACTGCGGTCACCGAGGCCGAGGAGTTCCACAAGATATATGGGCTTGAAGTGGTGATTATCCCCACCAATAAACCGATGATTCGCACCGACAATACCGACCAGATCTACCAGAACGAGGAAGCCAAGTTTCGTGCCGTGGCACGCGAGATCGAAGAGTTACACGGCAATGAGCGCCCGGTGCTGGTGGGCACGGTCTCCATCGAGAAATCGGAGCACCTGAGCGAGATGCTGAAGAGGCGGGGTATACCCCATCAGGTCTTAAACGCCAAGCACCACGAGAAGGAGGCGATGATTATCGCACAGGCAGGTCAGCCGGGCGCAGTGACCGTGGCTACTAATATGGCAGGACGTGGCGTTGACATAATATTGGGCGGAAAACCTGAGGGACAGCCTGAGAAGGAATGGCAGGGAAAGAATGAAAGTGTGAAAAACCTGGGTGGCCTGCACATCATCGGCACCGAGCGCCATGAGGCGAGGCGCATCGACAACCAGCTCCGCGGGCGGGCAGGGCGCCAGGGTGACCCGGGAAGCTCCCGCTTCTACGTATCTCTCGAGGACGATGTTGTGCGCCGCTTCGGTGGCGACCGGATCAAGGGCCTGATGGAGCGGGGCCACTTCGATGAGGACATCCCCATTGAGCATTCCCTGGTGAGCAAGGCCATCGAGGGTGCTCAGACCAAGATCGAGGGCTACCATTTCGACATAAGGAAGCACCTGGTGGACTATGACGACGTGGTGAACAGGCATCGCGAGGTGATCTACAGCGAGCGAAGGAAGATCCTGAGCGGCGCAGACATCAAATCTAATATCCAGTCCATGATCGCCGAGGAGCTTAATCGCCTTGTTGCCTCTCACCTTGAAAGCGACCATGCTGGAGATTGGGACCTCGAAGGCCTGGTGAACGAGGTGAGTAAATTTATACCCCTGCCTCCAGAGCTTAATGCGAGCGCTCTCTCCCAGATGAGACGCGAGGAAATCAAGGAGCAGCTTCTTAAGCATTCCATCTCACTCTATGAAGAGCGAGAGCGGGAGTTCGGCCCCGATAAAATGCGGATACTGGAGCGACTGGTTATGCTGCGCACCATCGATCGCCTGTGGGTGGAACACCTCACCACCATGGAGAACATGCGTCAGGGAATCGGCCTGCACGCAGCGGGGGGAAGGGACCCGCTGATGATGTACAAGCAGGAGGGGCAGGCCATGTTCCAGAGCCTACTCGCCGGCATCGAGCACGACGTGGTGCACACCATCTATAAGGTACAGATCAAGACGGAGAAGGCACCAGCCACATCGCCGATGGCGGAGGCAGCCAGGCGCAAGGAGGCGGTAGCCGTGGGCAATAAGGTGGGTCGCAACGACCCCTGCCCCTGCGGCAGCGGCAAGAAGTACAAGAAGTGCTGCGGGCGGTAGTGAAGTGATAGGGAGGGTGATATATGGAGGCTAAGTTAGGCATTTATACCTGTGATAAGTGCGGAAAACCAATGAGACGCAATCAGCAGGTAGTTGTTGTAGCCGAGGGGTGGATAAGAGGCCCCAAACACGAAGATCTAATAACTTTCTGGGGTTTATGTGTGAAATACGCCTGTCATTTACGTTGCTGGGATGATGTAGATGAAGCTGGATAACGGGTATTCTGATTATCAACGTATGTTGAGAAGGTAGGATAATGGCAAATTACTGGTTAGCAGTTGGTTCACCTGAGAATTGGAAAACCGCTTTTAGTTATCAGAATATCTGGGGTCTTAAGCAAACGCAGAGACACCTATGGGATGAGTTATGTGAGAACGATGTTGTATTCTTTTATGCTACGCAACCAGTAATTGGTGTTATTGGTTATGGGGTTGTAAAAACGAAGTTTTATCAGGATAAGCCACTCTGGCCTCAGGAAATAAAAGAGGAACGAGTAATTTGGCCATTGCGATTAGAGTTCGATGTAGAGAAGTGTTTGCCATATGATGAATGGGTAAAATCCAGAATAATTTCAGAAGATTTAAAGAAACGTACGCGTTCAGGTTTCCAACCTCTTAATGAGTATATGGCCAACTGGCTTATTTCACAACTCCAATCTATCCAGCCACCGGATTACGTGCAAAAGCTATCAGAGCCCGATAGAATGCGAGTGGCTGAGGCTGAAACCCCATTTATAC
>DAOUEU010000104.1:0-10774 GCA_034430255.1 Dehalococcoidia bacterium
GGACACATACCCTCGAAACAGCCGGATCTAATAATTCGATTGCGTAGTTCCAGCCCACCGATCTTACCTGGGGAGAGAACCTTGAGCTGCTTGCCGCCTTTAATGTCCTTCATATTCTGCCTTTCTTAGCCCCGGCACAGATACCGTGGCCATATTTATTTGGTTTCTACGCAGGGTAACGCCTTGCTGCGATGGGCATCCTGCCAGAGAATCGCTCCAACATATATCACACGCGTCACCCTATTGTCAACCTATTGGATATACTACGGTGACCTCACCGTGTTGTGCTTGATACGTGACGCAAGTTGATAACGGTTACTGTGTCGGCCTTAGCCAAATGGCCTAAATCTTCTCCGCCACCCTGGCAGCATCGAAGGTTGCGGAGGAGGCATCACGGGGCTTATTGCAGTCGCCTATACTGTAGACCTCCGGCACCAACCCTTTAAGCTCTTGCGCCAGCTTATTCTCCGACTGCGCGCCAACCGCAAGTATGACGGTGTCCGCCGGCAGGAAAGCGATTTCTCCTTCCCAGCCGATTACCACACTACCCGGGGCAATCTCCAGCACCGGGGTATTCAGGTATAGTGGTATGCCCAGCTCCAGGAGCCGCCTTAAAAGTGTCTTGAAGGCGAAGGTGTTCTGCGGCCCCTTCTTTCCACCAAGTTTGCCCCGGCTGACGATGCTCACTTGTTTCCCCTGCTCCGCCAGCATTATAGCTACCTCTATAGCGTTAAAGCGTGCGCCCAAAACCACTACCCTGCCCTTAGCCTCCACCTTACGGGTGAAAATATCGTTTGACTGCACCACGTTCCTGCCGGTAGCACCGGGTATATCCAGTCCCAGGGGAACGGCTCCGGTGGCTACCACTACCGCATCGGGCTTCATAGCAAGTATCTGCTCTCTGGTAACCTCGGTGCCAAGTATGACGGGGACGCCGGCCTTGTCCAGAGAGCGCTTAAGGTAGTCGGTAAAATTGGCAAAGCCTTCCTTGCCCGGCACGGCGGCAGCGATGTTCCACTGACCACCTAGCTTGTTTTCCTTCTCATAGAGGGAGACCTGATGCCCCCGCTTGGCAATGAGCAACGCTGCCTGCATGCCGGCCAGCCCGCCGCCGACTACCACCACCTTTTTAGGCTTCTCCACAGCTGGAGGCGATGGGATGCTCTCTCGATATAGCCACGGGTTTACCGTGCAGGAAAGCGGCAGCTTTAGCGACACGCAGTTATTACAATGCAGGCACCAGCGGATCTCTTCCAGTCGACCCTCCTTGAGCTTTCTGGGCAGCTCGGGGTCGGCGAGCAGCGGTCTGCCCATGGCGACGAAGTCCACCCTGCCGCTCTCGATTATCTGCTCCGCCAGTTCCGGGCTTATCTTGCCCACGGCTATAACCGGCACCTTGACCGCGCTTTTTATCTTCTCTGCAAGGGGTAGTATGGGGGCCTCGGGATATGCGAAGCAGGGTATATTAAGTCCGGATAAGTACTCCAGCCCTGCGGACACGTGGAAGGCATCGGCACCAGCCTGCTCAAGAGTAGCTGCCTGGCGCATCGCCTCATCTATGGTGACCCCGCCTGGCACATCGTCGCTGGCACTTATTCTCACTATCAACGGGAAATCGGGGCCCAGCTTCTCCCTGATCCGCTCCAGTGTCCGGCGGGGAAAACGTATCCGGTTCTCCTCGCTGCCCCCGTACTTGTCTGTCCTCAGATTCATGAGCGGGGACATAAAACCGCCTATCAGGCAGCCATGGCAGGCGTGTAGCTCCACCGCATCGGCGCCTGCCTCCCTCGCCCGGCGCGCTGCCTCCGAGTAGTCCTCCACGTAACCATCAATATCATCCTCAGTTACCTCGGTATAGGGCAAATCACTGGTCATCCATGATGTCACCGATGGAACCTTTACCGGCACGCCTGGAGCAGCAAAGCCACCTGCCACGATCAGAAGTCCGGGATGCATAAGCTGGACGGCGACCTTGGCGCCACCCTCGTGGATCACCTGGAAAAGCTGTCTGAGGCCTGGGACAAACTTATCGTCATAGATACCAAGTGAGTAAAGCGCTTTGGCCTCAATGTTCGGCGAGGCGCACTGGGCGATGATGAGGCCAACGCCACCCGCTGCCCTCGGTCGGTAGTAATCGAGCAGGTTGTCGGTTACACCCCCCTCACTATCAAGAAGGACGGTGCCTAGGGGGGCCATAATAAGCCTGTTCTCCAGGTGCATTTTACCGATGTTACCCGGCTGGAATAGTGCTGAATACTTTTTCATCGTGACCTCATTTCAGATTGTTAAAAGGTGGAGCGAAGGGCGTTCTTACTCCGAGTTCGGGTATCTATTATAACCTCCGTTCGTAACATGAGCAAGCCCGTGTGCTGGACACCGCATATAAGTTATTTGACGGCATTTGTAATTCATGATATACTGAAACATCTGGTTAACAGTTTGCTTTTCCTAACCTTCCGTAATCCCGCACGGGTTCCCTAGGCCACGGATGACCAAGCTTCGACCAAGTTACCAAAGAAAGGAGGTTGTCCATGGACTACGTTGACAAGACTCTCGATTGCCAGGATTGCGGTGCAAGTTTCACTTTTAGTGCGGACGAGCAGGAGCTATTCGCGTCCAGGGGCTATACCAATGAGCCCAAGCGTTGTACTGAATGCCGAGCGTCCAGGAAGCAACAACGCTATGGAGATAGCTACGGCTATCAGCAGAGAAGGGAAATGTTTCCCGCGGTCTGCGCCGAATGTGGTGTAGAGACGCAGGTGCCTTTCCAGCCCCGACAGGGGCGGCCTGTGTACTGTAGCGAATGCTACTCTAAAGTCAGGCTCGCGGCCAGCAGGTAATAAGGGCAACAAAAAGGGAGAGGGCACTTTCATTATGCCCTCTCCTTATTGTATTGCTGCCGGCCGTAAGGTCGAGACGAGACCTGACTGGCTTAGGTTAAAGCTATAGGATTGTACTCATGAATCCAAGTGAACCTTTAGTGAACCAAAAAGACTCAAAAGGGGATGAATCTCCTCAGGTTATAAAGCAGCCATATAATCATAAGTTGAGGTGGCTCACTGTATCTGTCACCTTTGTATTGGTTCTAACACTGATAGCATCTATAGTAGTATCCGCTTTATATGTGCCTGAGGTAGCTATTTATATCCCTATTCTCACAATAGGGCTGGCGCTGGCCCTACAGAAGTATATAGCCAGTTTTTTTGCCTACTTCTATATCAACTTTACCCGAATTTACGAACCGGGGAATAGGATTCGCCTGGGAAATGTAAAGGGGGATGTGCGAAGGGTGGGACTGCTCCATACTACACTCGAAGAGGTGGGCGAGGACGAGAAGCTGGGAGGTGAACTAACCGGCAGATTGATGCACGTGCCCAACCTGGTAATTTTGGACATGCCGGTGTTAAATTACTCCAAGGATTACTCGATACATGATGAGACCATCTCCTCCGACTACATGTTTGACGAGGTTCGAATTCCCATAACCACCGATAGCGATGCGCAGGCAGCTAGTGAGCTTCTGGATAGCATTCTAAAGAAACAGGACAAGGCGTGCATAAGGGAAATACGAAGGACGTTTAAGAAAAATTACCCCGCGTTCCTTAAAGAGGCTATTTCTGGGTCCAGGGTGCAGGTTTATATCGAGCCGACGCATATCTGGATAAAGGGCAAGTTTGTAGCACCAGTGAGAGGTCGCAACGTTCTGAGGAGCAAGATCTTGCTGCAGTTTTTCAAAGAGATTAGTGACAGGCCTGACATTAAGCTGGCATAGGTCATGGTAGAGAAGACATGACGGGAGGCGAAGGCTCACTACATCGTTCTACGGTTATCATTTGTTGTAAAATAATAGATTCTGATGTATACTTAATTTAGTGGTTCCTGTCTAGGTTGTCTAATTCTCGGCTAAAATTGCCTACTATTTACCCCGGCGTTGGATGGCCAGAACTCTAGCCAACTATTAAAGAGAGGAGGTCATCCGATGAGTTTTACAGATAAGTCGCTACAATGTGCTGATTGTGGTGTCACGTTCACCTTCACTGCCGAAGAGCAGGAATTCCATCAGTCCAAGGGATTCACTAATGAGCCCCGACGCTGCCAGTCCTGCCGCCAGGCGAGAAAGTCACAGCGGAACAGCTTTGGTTCTGGTGGATCCAGATACGACCGTCAGATGTTCCCTGCGGTGTGTGCTGAATGTGGTATCGAAACGCAGGTACCATTCGAGCCACGAGAAGACAGACCAGTGTATTGCAGCAGTTGCTACAATAAAAACAAAGGGAACAGTCGCTGGTAATTTAACCGCAAATGTATATCGGAGGCCAGGATTATTGCCGGCCTCCGATATTTCTAAGTCTATTGCGGTGGTTACACGTAAACTGTTATTGAGTGAAAAGGAGTGGCCTCTTGAAAATATATGTGGGCAATCTATCACGTGATGTAACTGAAGCCGAATTGCAGCAGGAATTTGAGGCTTTCGGGAAGGTAGACTCGGTTAGCATCGTTATAGACAAGTACAGCGGCCAGCCCAGAGGCTTTGGATTTGTCGAGATGCCAGCTAAGGCTGAGGGCCAGGCTGCGATCGAGGGTCTCAATGGCAAGGCGTTGAATCAGCAGACACTTGTGGTAAACGAGGCTCGCCCTCGTCCTGGGGGCGAGAGGGGTGGTAGGCCAAGTGATGGCGGAAGAGGTGGGGGTTTCGGTGGCCGTGGGAAACCTAGAAGATACTAACTCTCCCTGGCCTCTCTATGGGGCTAGTTCGTGAATAGTATTCCATATCCTCTAAATGTAATAGCGATAATAGCCTGGAGAAAGGAAGTAACGTGGTAACGGTAACTGCATCAGCAGCAGACAGGATCAGGAAAGACATGAAAGCAGCCGAGACGGAGCCTGAATTAGGTATTAGACTTATTCTCTCCACTTCGATACCAAATCAGATAGACGTGGTATTGGATAAGGAAAAAGAAGGAGACCAAATAGTGGAGAGCGAGGGGGTAAAGATATTATTAATTGACCCCGAAATCGGCCAACGGCTGGAGGGAGTGGTTATCGATTACGAACAAATGCCTCAAGGAGGAAGGTTCTCCCTATCTAAGCTTGCGCCTGGTACATAGGTTCGAATCCAACTACTACTACCAATAAATCGAGAGGGCACGGTCTCAGGACGTGCCCTTCTTTTTACCTGCCCCCGGTTATTGTACCATTTCCAAAGTTAGACTTGCTGGTGTGTAGAACTGATTAATTCTTTTGGACTGCTTAAATTGCCCATTCCCTGATTGCGAGGCAAAGGAAGCTCAAATCGGAGTAGACAAAAGTAATTAAGAGGATGAGATAAAAGTTACATACAAGGCTTATCTCATAATTTACAATTTAGGAAATATTGAAAGGAGGTTAACCATAAAGCGATGAAAGTTGTCAGTCTGTGTGGAGGGAGTTCATGCTGCCCGGTTGTTAAAATAACTGGCGAAAAGGTGGAGATTGGCGAAGAGGGTAATCTCTGCGTTTTAAGTCCTGACGAATGGGAAACCCTCAAGGCCAAGGTTTTAGCTGAAGAGATTTAACATATCTAAGTTATAATCTACTTCAATCTGAGCCCCGGTAGATATCTATTGGGGCTCAATATTTTATGAAGAGATATACTCCGGTGAGCTTTGCCTGTCAATCCGAGTAAGTGTCGGCTAAATAAGAGAGGGGTCACCCATCGTTGGGTAGCCCCCTGTGATCAAACGGCTGTGCCATAGCTTCCAACTCACGTGCCTTCCGGGCCTAAACCCCAAATTATCCACCGGGCATGCTCCTTGATTAACCCTTGCCAGACCCTCGTATCCCAAGCTCCCCAGGTAAAGCTTCACAATATCAAGACTGTTATGAAGATAGCAATACCGCAAGCTGAAGACGTATCTCCATTACTCAGAACATTTATAGTGCAGGTGTGTCTCAGGAGGTCTGGATCCCGAGAGGTCACATTTTCAACTTCTAAGGATGTACTCGCTCATGGTCGAGGTGCGGATCTTGGTGAAGTTCAGGAACGCCGACACGCTCCTGAACATACGGTACATGTTCAGGGCGAGCTGAAGGATGTTACTTGCGCCGTAGAACAGAAAAGGGTTCGTGATATGTCTGGCGGAAGGCCATGCCTCCTCGACGATGCCTTCGAATGGGGGTGCGTCGGGGGTAAGGGCTTGCAGGACCACGTTACGGATGTAGCGGGCGCGGGGCTGCATAGCCTCTGAGACAGGTGACTGAGTACCGTGCCAGCGACGGATCCACTCCTCATGCGAGAGCCGATGGGGGCGTTCCATCAGCGTCACCGCCATGACTACCGGTGACCTCTCGCCATCGGGCCAGTCACGCTCTCGGAAGTGTCTGTTCCCCCCGTATTCGGTGTATATGGATTCATCCACCAGATATCCCGCGCTCCTGAAGCCGTATGGCTCGAGGATTTTTTCGATTTCATGGTGCTTCGTGAGATCTTCGACCCAGAGGGATATCTCGGCGCTTATTGCCGGCCCGCGATAAAGCTTGGGCGCCGGAGACCTTACAGTCGAGTGCTCATCGTCGATGTACATGGTGAGCTTATTGACACCGGAATCATAGAGTCTTTGCTGAACTTCATTTAAGAGCAGGTCTCTGGTTCTTTGCTTGGATTGTCCCTTGGGTGCCCACAAAATGTAAATCAATTTGACCACGGACCACCTCCCGTCTAGAGTTTTGGATTGGTGATTAGGTTCCTGTCACCGTACATCTGTATAGTTGAACTCGCCATCATTTTTATTGCCCTGGTCCTGGTCATGAAGCGATTGGTGATAAGACTTGATAAGCGGTATATTCTTCCCGGTACAAAAATATGGGTTTTTCCCATGGCTGCTATGGTCTCACGGGCAACGTCCGCGGGTTTCATTGGCCCCGGCCCAAAGGAGAGTTTGTTGGGCTTCGTCTGAATATAATTGGGCGTCTCGATGGCTCCAGCGACGCTCGCCATTACGTCGACCCCCTGTTTCTTCAGTTCATACCAGAGACCTTCCCCCAGGACAATGTTGTATGCCTTTGTGCCTCCGTAACTGGTTAATAGAGGGGAACCCTGGAAGCCGGAGAGAGAGCTCATGAGGATAATTCCTCCGCGTCCCCGCTTTATCATTTTACTTCCGTAATGGTATGTGAGCATGAGTGGCCCCCGGCAGTTAACGTCGATATGCCTGAGGTGGTTTTCCAGCGACTGGTTGAAAAAGGCACCTATAGTATGAAAAGCTGTATCGTATATCATCAAGCCGATTTCAATGTCATCGGTATGCGGGGACAGTTCTTCAATAAGGTTGGGTGATGCAAGGTCCAGCTGTACTTTCCTTATATCGACACCGTATCGGCTCTTAAGCTCTTTTTCCAGTTCTTTCAGTGGTTCGCTGCGGCGGGCTATCAGCACCAGGTTGAGCTTTCGCTTTGCCAGCTCTTCGGCAAAGGCTGCGCCCAATCCGACACTGGCTCCGGCAACAAGCCCCCATGGTCCGTATTTATCACTGAAGTTTGCCGTCATATATCTGCCTCCCTTTGCTGGGTTTATTAATGTTGTTAGTTAAGTCAGTATACTTTACTCTAGAAATATATTGAGACTGTTGAAATAGTCTTAATCAAGTCCCCAATCCCCCAATCTTGCGTGGCTTCTATAACTGGGGGACATCACCAAGTCCTCGCCCGGAAGCATCCTGCACCTCCTTTTCAGAAAATCTCATTTTATTCCTCCAGCTCAGTAATGATAATAAACACCCTTTGCCATGTTGTGTTTGGAGTACAGTCCATATACCTCATAAACAGTAACAATCTAGCTGGCAATAATTGCGTATTTCTTAACAAGCGTCTCACGCAATGCAGTGCGCTTATTCATATGCTCTCTATCGCCTGCGTAGTTACTTGTCTAAATAGGCGTATCAACGGATGATAACCGCCTGATTACCTCTTGCCCTGCGAACGCCGCCACTGGACGTAGAGTCTTGTGCCCTCCTCTATAGAGACCTTTGGCTCCCAGCCCAGCTCCGACCTGGCCTTGGAACCATCAATATACATACTATTTTCAAATTCCCCGAGGTCGGCACGGGTCAGGAATGGGGGTTCCTTGAAACGCCACAGCCTGGCCCACTTCTCCATTATGAAGGCTACAGAATATAGCAGGCTCATGGGAATATTCCACTGGCGCTCCGATTTGCCCAGGGCCCGGGCGAGTGCAGCGGCGAACTCGCGGAACCGCTGCTCCTCAGTAGGAGCTACGTTATATATCTGCCCGGCTGAACGGTCGCTGGTTGCTGCTAGGATGGCACATTCGGCAACATCGGTCACATAGGTCAGTGTTGCCCTGGGGTTCGACTTGCCCGGCCACACGACAATAGGTGAATTCACCAGACCATAGAATCGATCTGTGAGTAGCCTGTCCCTCGGACCAAATATGCCGGAGCACCTGATAATGGCAACCTGTAGCTTGCCCTCGCGGTGGTATTCCTGTGCTAGCTTATCAGCCAGCATTTTGGCATAAGGGTAATAGGAATGTGGATGGAACTCAACATTGAGAGGAGCGGTCTCGGTGGCTCGAGTTTCACTTGTCGCCCCACCGCCGTATACATCTCCAGAGCTTACGTGGAGAAATCGAGTCACCTTAGCCTCAGCACTTGCGTTAAGCATGTTCTCTGTGCCCTTTACGATACATGACTCGAACTCCTGCCATGATCCCCATCCGGGCATAACCTTGGCAGCAGCATGGAATACCAATTCCACACCCTCCACGAGAGGGCGTAGGCTGTCGTAATCCTCTATGTCGCCAATGATGATCTCGGCCCCCGTAGTCTTTAAATGGCTTATATCGGACGTCCGCCGGGCCAGGGCGCGCACTTCGTGGCCCTGTGCCAGCAGGCGCTCAACGATATGGCTCCCCAATAAACCAGTGCTACCGGTAACCGCTGTCTTCATCATATTCTCCTTCTATTGCTAACATATCAAATTCCCTATGACCTAGCCTACAAATACTTGTAAAATTATTACTCCGGCTCTCAATGTTGTTGCGTCGCTGGGATAGACCGACTTTCTGCAAACTACATGTCACGTAGATTGCATGATAGGAGTCTATTGAAGAATGCTTAAAAAGTCAAGGATATGGATTGACTCATTATCATTGCCTTAAAAATATTTACTAAAAGGGGGTGCATGACGAGAGGCGACACAAGGGAATACACGGTGGCAGTAGGAGGAAGATATCTAAGGGCATTAAAGGAGGAGAAGGGTTAATATTTTGGATGAGTTTATGAAAATCGTAGACTGCCACCGGAAGGCATATATGCGTCTACTGCGTCAAGCGAACCAGGTAAGGGTGGACGGAAAGAGCGGGTGTCCCAAGCACTACGGTGCTCCTGTGGTCGATGCAATAAGGCTAGTATGGGAAGCCACAGACCAGTTGTGTTCCAGACGCTTATATCCCTTTCTGCCGGAACTGGTTAAAGTGCTGAGGAGACACGGTGAGATTAAAATGACTTTCCTTTGTTTAATGTACTACTTCTAGAGTTAGACTTCCTTTTTCAAGATGCTATAGAATTTATCTCTCGCGCTCCGTTCGATCCAGGGATAGTGACCGCATTTTTCTAACAGGATGAATTGAAAGTCTTTTAAGATGCGAGAAAGGGGGTCTTTGATCCCTTCGGCAAGATGGGGGTCGTAGTCGCCATGGATAGCGACTACAGGACACTGGATTCTCTTCCCGAGCTCTATAAGCTTTCCACTGCTTCTTAGCTTCATACCTTGTTCCCATACGCTTTGATAGATATCGTACTGGCATTCCAGTATCTCGCTTTCATGGGGCAAGGGGTTATATGAGTCAGCTATGGATATTAACTCTCCAAGTCGGACCATGGGCGTGTTTTTATCCAAAGTCGTGGGGTCGCTCAAGGTTTCCATCAGGGAAAGGGCTTCCTCTCTCTCTTCTTCACTAAGCCGACTTAACCGGATTTTCATCATGTTATCGGCATATTTTTCTTCATAGGCCCCACTACCAATGAGTATGAGTTTTTTTACCAGTGGAGGATACC
This sequence comes from Dehalococcoidia bacterium, assembly GCA_034430255.1. Taxonomy (GTDB): domain Bacteria; phylum Chloroflexota; class Dehalococcoidia; order E44-bin15; family E44-bin15; genus DATKYK01. Next base: position 10,056 of record DAOUEU010000104.1, read on the forward strand.
GGGCGGTAATAATAAAACTTAGCATTGCGCCCCATGAGAAACCAATAAGTGTGACGGGAAGATCTCCGTTCTTTTCCAAAACGGCCTTTAGCTCGTGGACCTGCCCTTCAAGTGTTGCTGCTGTTTGAAGCGGCTCCAGAACACCCCTAACGGAGGAGAGTTCTCGAGCAACCGGTGCAAGTTCTCCGGGTGCACCCGGTCCACCGTGAATAACAGCTACATTGAAAGGCTTGTTTCCGTATTTTCTTAAGTTTTTCATATTGAGTATGTAAACCGAGAACCAGCTCATGAAGGCCGTTAGAGTGTGCGTTGGTGCAAGGTGACGCTTGGTGGGTACGTAGCCTCTGGGGAGTTCCAGATTTTTTGTGGTGGAGCTAGGTGGACGATAAAAAGAACCTTTAGTTTAGCCTTTAGCCTTTCATCCTAGCTCTGCTTGGCACAATACAATCGTAGCACAGTACTGGCATCGGTGCAAATGTCAAAGTGAAGTAAATTTACCTGACTGAACAATATAGAATGTTGTGTGATTGATAAAAGCTCTGAACTTTTATGTGATCGCGAGCAGTTATGGTCGAACCCATAACACCTTGCTTGGGAAGCACTCCGACGGTTTTTACGCTCCCCGGATACGATTTTCATTTAAAGCCCGTAGCTGACGCTTTACTAGGCAGGAGGGCTGCTCCACATGTGCTCCCATGTTGGTCATACTATAGGATGTT
>DAOUEU010000105.1:0-18109 GCA_034430255.1 Dehalococcoidia bacterium
CCTCGACATGGCAGGGGTTAATCTCAGGAACATCGGGGGTAGACCATATAACCCGGTTTGACCCTGGCCCCTTGGAAACCAAGATCGCCGCAGAGGTAAAGAATTTCGACCCAGGTCAGTATTTAGACCGTAAATTGTACCGTCACATGGATCGTTTTGCTCAGTTTGCCGTAGTGGCAAGCCTTCAGGCTGTTGAGCAGGCAAACATGAGGATAGATGACTCAAATGCCAGGGATATAGGTGTGGTTATTGGTGTAGGTCTTGGGGGGCTGAGCACCCTAATAGATCAGAACAAGGTACTCATGGAGCGGGGGCCCGATAGGGTAAGCCCCTTCCTTATTCCAATGATGATAGCTGATATGGCTTCTGGTCAGGTGGCGATTTCATTGGGGGCAAAGGGTCCCAATTTCTGTACCACATCATCCTGTGCAAGTAGCTCCGATGCTGTCGGGGAGGCATTTGAGATTATCAGGCGCGGTGATGCCCAGGCGATGATTACAGGGGGGGCTGAGGCGGTAATAACCCCACTTGCCTTTGCTGGCTTTAATGCAGCAAGGGCCCTTTCTACCAGGAACCATGAGCCACAGAAGGCATCCCGTCCATTCGATGCCGAGCGAGATGGCTTCGTCATTGGGGAGGGGGGAGCGATCCTAGTAATGGAAAGCCTTCTCTTCGCTACGAAGCGGGGAGCACCTATTCTGGCTGAGGTTGTGGGCTATGGTGCGGCAGGGGATGCCTACCATATTACCCAGCCAGCAGAGGGGGGTGAAGGTGGGGTCAGGTCCATGAGAATCGCTCTTAGGGAAGCAGGGTTGGAACCTGGGGAGATAGATTACATAAACGCCCATGGCACATCAACTCCACTAAACGATAAGAATGAGACCATGGCGATAAAGACTGTTTTTGGGAAGGAAGCCTACCGAATTCCCATAAGCTCCATAAAGTCGATGGTGGGGCATCTTCTGGGTGCAGCTGGAGCCTTAGAGGCAGCGATAAGTATTCTCACTATCCAGAATGGGGTCATCCCACCGACAATAAATCTCACCTACCCCGATCCAGATTGCGACCTTGATTATGTGCCCAATGTGGCTCGTCAGGCGGTGGTGAATACGGTGTTATCTAATGTCTTTGGCTTTGGTGGGCACAACTCCACCCTTATCTTCAGCGGGTATGAGGAATAAGCATGAACCGTAGACGATGGCAAATACAGCCTCGCCTGCCAGAAGAGCAGCTTGCAGGGATTTCGGGGAATAGACACCACCCTTTATTGGTTCAGCTCCTCTATAATCGTGGCATCAATGACACAGAGCAAATTGAATCCTTTCTAGCCGCAGACGAGCGTTTGCTTAATGACCCTTTTCTGCTGCCCGATATGGATAGAGCGGTAGCCAGGATTTACCGCGCACTGCTCTCAGGGGAGGCTATTGCCATATATGGGGATTTCGATGCCGATGGGATAACGGCCACAACCCTCCTCTGTGAAGGGCTTTCCACTCTTGGGGGACATGTAATACCTTATATTCCCCACCGCGCTGATGAGGGGTATGGCATAAACGAGGCAGCATTAGCGCGCTTATCGCAACAGGGTATTGATTTAGTTATTACTGTGGATTGCGGCATCAGCGCTAGTGATGAGATGGAAGTTGCGAAGCAACTAGGGCTTGATATCGTTATTACCGACCATCATACGGTTCCTCCTAAGATACCACAGGCTATCGCAGTGATCGATGCGAAGAGGGGCGACTCCCGTTACCCCTTCCCTGAGCTTGCCGGTGTGGGTGTGGCTTTCAAGCTCATGCAGGCACTTTTTAGTTCTCTGGGTAAGGACGGTGATATAGAGGTATTTTTGGACCTTGTTGCTCTGGGAACGGTGGCTGACATGGTCTCAGTCCTCGGAGAGAACCGCTACTTGGTAAAGCGTGGACTTGAAGTACTTCAAACTACAAAGAGGCCGGGATTAAGGGAGTTGGCCAGGAGCGCTGGAGTGCCTCTTTCAGGCATAGATACTGAAATTATTTCCTGGGTTCTAGCACCTCGTCTCAATGCAGCGGGGCGGATGGACCATGCTGGCATAGGCTATCATCTATTAACGACTAGGTCTTCGGAGGAAGCTGAGAGGCTTGCCGGTATCCTAGAGAGGAAAAATGAGGAGAGAAAAAGGCTCACGGAGGAGATGTTGCTCAGGGCAAGGGAGCAGATAAGTGACACCGGAACCGATTTGCCCCTTATAATGGTTGGTGGCGAAGATTTTCATAGCGGGGTGGTGGGCGTGGTCGCTGGCAGATTGGTTGATGAGTTCTACCGCCCCGTAGTCGTCTTCGAGCGGGGAAGGGAGTGGAGCCGGGGGAGCGCTCGCAGCATCCTCGATTTCGACATCATCGATGCCCTTAGCGATTGCAGCGCTCTCCTGTATCGATTTGGCGGGCATCCCAGGGCAGCGGGGTTTACTGTAGCTACCGAAAACCTGGATAAACTTCATAAACGACTGGTTGAGATTGCATCAGACCAACTGGCATCTTTGGACCTCCGCCCCCTGATCTCCATTGATGCCGAGATGTCCCTGTCATCTCTCAACGGGAATACCTTCAAAATGATGCAGCAGCTTGCCCCCTTTGGATATGGCAATCCCATACCGGTATTTGCTGCACGTGATGTAAAGGTGGAGGAGTCTCGTTGCGTGGGAGGTAAAGGGGAGCACCTGAAGATGAAGCTAAGGGCGGATGGGGTAGCCTGGGATAGCATTGGCTTCAGGATGGGCCAGCTTGTGGGAAAGGTCACCCCACGGATAGACATCGTCTTCAGGGTTGATGTCGATCTGTGGGGTGGAGGGGAGAGGCTTCAGTTAAAAATCCTTGAGTTCGCTCCTTCCACATAAACTAGTGCCCGACAGCATTTTGCCCTTTATTCTTATCCGCAAGTGTATTTAGCTTGCTTTCGGGAGACTTTACTGAAAAGATGAGAGTCTACTGTGGGCTATTTTCAACCAAGTCCAGCGTACTGCTTGCTGGCGGTATCACCGCTGATGATAATGTCGCATATTTGCGCCGGCCTTGTCTATCAGTAGTATGGAGACAGGAACCCGGATACCGATGGGCCTGGATTCCCGCCTGCGCGGCAATGACAGAGGAGGGCTGATAATTGTTAAGGTAGAGGTAATTGCACCTCTTCTGCAGGAGGCTCATCTATAGAATCAGCCATCGCTCTTCTCATCCTGTAAATGAATAGTGGAACGCAAATAGCCAGCACCATAAGAGTGATGAAGTGGGGTGAATGCAGCAGGCCACACACATTTATCTGATTCGGTGTCACCAAACGGGTGAACTCGATGAAGAAACGCCCAAAGGAATATAGTGAAAGGTAAAGAAGAAATAGAGAGCCATCCGGCTTTAGCCGCCCTTTAAGACGCCAGAGCAAGGCAAATAACAGTATGTCCCAGATAATCTCATAAACCGGTGATGGGTGGGTTGCTGCGGTCGGGGAATAACCGGCCTGAGCCAGTATGTGAGGGGCAACAGCATTATTGCTGGTGTAAACGAAACCCCAGGGCAGCGAAGTCGGTGTCCCGCAAGCATCGCCGTTTATAGTGCACCCGATCCTACCAACTGCCTGGGCCAGGAGCAGTGCTGGGGCAATGGCATCGGCGAGGCGACCCAGCGAGAGATTTTTAATCCTTGCATATATACAAACGGCAAGAGCCCCTCCAAGGATTGCACCCAAAATGGATAATCCGCTGAAGAATTGGGTAAATATCAGCGTGGGGTTATCGATATATGTGCTATTTAAGTAGTCTATGACGTGGAATGCCCTGGCACCGATAATGCCGCCAATGATCGCCCAGGGAGCTGCGCTATAGATGACCTCTCTCTTGATACCGACGCCTTTAGCCAGCCAAACGGATGCCCCGATTCCTACCATGACAGCTAGGGACACCATGATCCCATGCCAGCCTATCTCGAAGGAGCCAATGCTGAAGAGTATAGGGTCGATACCTATTTCAATTGACACTTTATGGCATTCTAAGACCATTTACCACATAGTGTCAACAAACGAAGCTAAGCATTATCCAAGGCGGTTCCCTCTCTTGAGATTACACCACCGCTGAGGCAGCTACTACAGAAATTGACATAAATATGTTTTAATCATGTGAACTCATCTATCTGAAAAATGTTCAGGATTTGGAGAAGGGATTGCGCAAATTTTTCGATAAGCGTGCATACTTTGTAGGATTATGTTAAAATAGGGCAATCCAAGATTAATATAGGAGAACAAGGATGGGGGATGAAATTCAGAGCTTTTTAAATCATCTATTAGTAGAGAAAGGGTTTTCTGAAAATACCATCCATGCCTATAGAAATGACCTCAATCAGCTTGCTGATTTCCTAGGGGAAAGGGCAGGGGCGCCAGGACATAAAACTGAGTGGTCTGCCGTAGATCGCAATCTTCTCATCAGTTACATCCTCGATTTAAAGGATAGAAATTATGCACCGGCCACTGTGGCTCGCAAGGTTGCCGCGGTGAAGTCTTTCTTTGACTTTATGGTTAATGATGGTGCCCTACGCAACGACCCAACCGAGAACTTGAGTTCGCCGAAGGTGGGCAAATCATTGCCCAAACCCCTCTCAGTTGCTGAGGTAGAAGCGCTGCTGTCAGCACCGGTTAAGCTTTCTTCGCCCGAGGCAAAACGTGATGTGGCGATGCTTGAACTACTCTATGCCTGTGGCATGAGAGTATCTGAGCTTGTTTCACTTAACACGGTGGATGTGAACCTCGATGCGGGATTTGTGCGCTGCCTGGGAAAGGGATCCAAGGAGCGGATTATCCCAATACATCAGCGTGCAGCCCAGTCTATTAAAGAATACATGGTGGCGGTTCGCCCCCTTCTGCTGCGTGATGAGGAAGAAGAGGCTTTATTCTTAAATCGCAGAGGGGAGCGCCTCACGAGGCAGGGCTTCTGGCTCATTCTTAAGAACCATGCTGAGGCAGCGGGTATAAAAAGGGAGGTTACCCCCCATACCCTGCGGCATAGCTTTGCCACTCATATCTTGAGCGGTGGAGCTGACCTGAGGGCGGTTCAGGAGCTGCTGGGGCATGCTAGCATCTCCTCAACACAGATATATACTCATCTTACCAGCGAGCATGTGCGCCAGGCTTATGAGAAAGCACACCCCAGAGCTCGAGATTAATAATTGCTTTGTGGGGCTAAGGCATCGCGGCAGCGGGATTCAGATATATGTGGTTATGCAAAGGGAAAAGGTTGAAGGGTTGGTTTAAAAGGGGATAGTTTTTAAGATATCTCAATATAGAGATTTTCTTCCCTGCCCCATGCTCTTGGCAGAGTGTCGCAAGAGATATTATGAATGAGGTAAACGGGACTATCTCGTAACGGATATCATTGGAGTGTAGGATATTAGATCGACAAGCAGTAATAGCTTGAATGATGCAAATAAAAAGGTCTAATGGTGAAAACTGAGTTTGTTAATGGGACGCTAATTGGTATAAGAGATGGACCGGCCATTGTTATTGAGGTAATGGGGCAAGAAAAGAAGTTTCTGTTGGACTGTGAGGTTAGTGTAGAGTGGGCGTTCTCTCGTATGAATACAAGGGTGATATGTGTTCTGGAGGATGAAAGAGTTATCAAGGTGGAGTAATATATGCCTAAGAAGTCACATCGTGTCGCCTCACGGCAGGCGGCTTCTAGTAAAGAGAGAAAGCGAAAGAAGAAGTCGCAAGGCCCTTCGAGGCATTCAATCCCTGCTGGTGCTACTCCTGATATCTCAGCTGAATTCACTGCTGAGACTCCTGTCATGCCCTCAACCGTGGCAACACCGGAGCCTAAAATTACCTCTAATGTGACCCGGACCACTACTGCTGCGCAAAAGGAGGCTCCACGCTATCAATATGTCATCGCAGATTTGCGAAAGACATCACTGATTGCAGGGGCCATGATCATCATCCTCATAGTGCTCGTCTTTGTGCTGGGATAGGACGCCATGGAAGCGAGGCGCTTCGATGAGCAGCTAAAGGCATTACCCCAGAAGACAGGTGTTTACCTTTTTAAAGATACATCGGGCAATGTTATATATGTAGGAAAGGCCAGCAATCTCCATAATCGGATAAGAAGCTATTTTGGCACTCCTCATGCGCTATCCTCAAAGATACAGAGGATGGTGGCCAGGGTAAGCAGCTTCGAGTTCTTTATTACTGATTCGGAACAGGAGGCACTTATACTAGAGTGCAACCTGATCAAGAAACACCACCCTCGCTACAATGTACGCCTCAAGGATGATAAAACCTACCCCTATCTAAAGATCAATATCCAGGACGATTGGGCTGGGGTTCATGTTACCCGGCGAGTCGATGAGGATGGCAGCCGCTACTTCGGGCCCTTCGCCAGTGCTGGCTCGGTGAGAAAGACACTCGACCTGTTACAGAGGCTTTTCCCTTTCCGCCCCTGTAAAAGGGCGATCAGCGGGACTGACCGCAGACCCTGTCTTGAGTATGACATCCACCGCTGTGCTGGCCCCTGCATTGGTGCTGTCTCGAGGGATGAATACCGCGAGATTATTAATGAGGTGGTTATGTTTCTGGAGGGAAAGCACGAGAGCGTGGTGAAGGAGCTACGGCGAAAGATGGCGGGGGCATCGGAGAGGCTGGAGTTCGAGCAGGCTGCAGTTCTGCGCGACCAGATCCGTGCTGTGGAAATGGTAACCGAGCGCCAGAAAATCTCTTCAACCGATAGACGTGATCAGGATGTCATAGCCCTGGCGACTAGCGGTGATCAGGCCTATGTTGAGGTCTTCTTCATCCGGGGAGGTCGGCTCGTTGAGCGGGACCACTTTATGGTGAAAGGAGCTAAGGATGAGGAGCCAGGGTGGATAATGGCGGGCTTCCTGAACCAGTTTTATCACTCCGCGACTTATGTACCACCTGTCATCATGCTTCAGCATCGCCCTGATGATATGTTGTTACTGCAGAGGGCGCTGGCGAGCAAGCGAGGGCGGAAAAGAACGAAGGTCAGCCTTGTGGTGCCACAACGTGGTGAGAAGAGGAGGCTGGTGGAAATGGTTGTGGAGAATGCTCGACAGGGCCTGGAACAGCTCAGGGTGAGGCAGCTCGCTGAACCGGAGACAACTGCTGCTGCTCTTGAGAAACTGAGTGATGCTCTGTATCTGCCTCAGGCTCCGAAGAGAGTGGAGTGCTATGACATTTCGGATATTCGTGGGACGTTGGCTGTGGGCAGCATGGTGGTATTCCAGGAGGGGCAGCCCGTGAAGGCTCACTACCGCCGATTTCGCATAAAAACAGTGGATGGCGCCGACGACTACGCCATGATCAAGGAGGTCTTAAGGAGACGCTTTAAAAGGGCTGAAGGTTTCAAGAATAGAGATACATCAGGGTGGACTATAGTCCCCGACCTGGTGCTCATCGATGGCGGTAGGGGGCATCTGAATGCAGCAGGCGAGGCTATGCGGGAAATGGGGGTGGAATTCATACCAGTTGCCAGCATTGCCAAGGAGAACGAGGAGCTTTTTCGCCCTGGAATAGCCGAACCAATAATCCTGCACCCTGCGTCGTCAGCTTTATACCTGGTGCAGCGAATTCGTGATGAGGCACATCGATTTGCCATAGGCTATCACCGCAGGGTGCGGCGCAGTGAGACGATGGCATCAGCGCTGGATAGTGTACCTGGGATTGGCCCCAAGCGCAAGCGGGCGCTTTTACAAAAGTTTGGCTCGGTGCGGGCAGTCAAGGAGTCCCCGATAGATGAGATGGCCGCGGTTATAGGCATGACCCAATCCCTGGCGCAGAAGGTAAAGGAATCTTTATAATTATCGGTATTGCCTGCTATTTGACGCTTGGTCTGAGCCAGCTATTTGCGTATTCGTGTTTCTTTGATACTTTTTTTCTTCCACATGCCATCTACTTCAATATATTCATCTTCGTAGTGACCTCAGCCATTTACCATTGGGTTTGGCTGTATCACCACATACCTAAACTATCAACCTGCCCAGGTTTCCCTTCTGCCGAAGTATCTGCTCAGCATCCCTAATGATAGTATTGATTAGCTCCCTGACGCTCATAACCTTGTCTATGACACCCACTGCCAGTGAGCCACCCGCTATCTTCAGGATCACATCAAGGTCAAAGTCGCTCTCCCAGTCCACGTCACCTAACTCGGACTGCCTGAACATGACCTGTTCCAGGTGTTGAAGCCACTGGTCCATGGGCATATCGCCCCTTTCCCCCAATATCTTTTCGTAGTCCTCGGGCTTTGGCGGGGTCAGGGCGCGCTCGCGGTATTCCTTATCCCAGGGCTGGGCTTCCACCAGTTGCTGCTTGAAGTGCTCTGAGACAGGGCACTCCTCGGTAGCCAGGAAGCGCGTGCCCATATAGATACCCTCTGCACCCATAGACAGGGCGGCGAGAAAGCCACGGGCGTCGCCGATGCCTCCAGCTGCGATCAGTGGCACCCTCATCTGCTTTACTGAAGTGGTGATACTAATTAACGTGGGTAGCTGGAAGATGCTCTTGAAGGCTGTGCCCTCCAGGCCTACAATGACCACAGCATCGGCACCTTGGCGCTCTGCAGCCAGGGCATGTTGAACCGTGGCAACCTTGTGCACCCACTTAAGCCCGGTATCATGAATGCGCATGCCGTGGTTATCGGCGCGGTATGCCGACGTAAAAATCACCGGCACTCTTTCCTCGATAGCTACCTCCCGCATCTCGTCGATGCGTGGGCAAAGCCCTACCGAGAGGTTGACCCCGAAGGGTCTGTCAGTTATTAAGCGCGCCTTCTTGATGTCCTCCCTCAGCCTTTCTGGAGTGCGCAAGGCGCTGGCGGTGATGATGCCAAAACCCCCTGCTTCGGAAACGGGTGCGGCTAGGACTGAGGTGCCAAAACCACCGAATGCCCCCTGGATTATGGGGTATTTGCTGCCTAGGAGTTCAGTCACCCTGTTTTTCCAGTTAATAGCCAACCTCCGGCTGCATTATCTCAGGCAATTCTTTCGACGTCAATGGCGATACTCATGCGGCCTCAGGGTTGTGCCGACGCTGAGAGTCAAAATCTGAACCTTTAGGTTGCTGAGAAATGCTTTAGTACAGATAGTACTGCTATCCAATATTGGCTAACTAAAATCTAGATGAGGGAGAAACTGTTGATAATAGGCAGGCAATTAAATAGCTAATGATTTGGCCGCATTCCTATGACCTGCATAATTCTTAATGGGTGTAGTAATCGCGTGTCATTCCAGCGATGCCCGAATGCCATCGAAGGGCTAACTCAGTTCGGAATTAACCCTAGACCAGCTTAGCTGCCAGTGTCTGCGCATTACTTATAGCATAACCCTCGGCATCGTTGTTGAAGTATATATAGACTGTGTCGATATCCTTTGCCAGCCTAGAGATCCTCCCTGCCCATTCGTCCAACTCTCCGTTGGAGTAGCAGCTGAAGTAAAGCCCGCTTGAGCCGTGAAAGCGGATGTAGGCAAAATCTGCCGTCGCCAGGGGTGGGCAGGGAAGATCGGGCATATCGAAGACGCAGAAGCCGATACCGTGCCGCCGCAGCATGTCGAACACAGCTTCATCGAGCCACGACTGGTGGCGAAACTCGATGACATGGCGGAGCCCCTTGGGTAATAACGATAGGAAGCCTTCCAGCCGCTCATCGTTGCGGTGCATGTTTGGCGGGAGCTGATAGAGCAGCGGGCCCAGCTTCTCATTGAGATATCGCGCCCGCTCAATGAAGGTCTCTATCGGTTTGGCTACGTCCTTGAGTCTCTTGATGTGGGTGATGAACCTGCTTACCTTGACAGCGTAGCGGAAGCCCTCCGGAGAGCTATCACGCCAGTTGGAAAATGCCTGCTCTGAGGGAAGGCGGTAGAAGCTGTTGTTGAGCTCCACTGTGGAGAAAAGTCCAGTGTAGTGCTCCAGCCACTTAGACTGGGGTAGCTTGGGCGGATAGAAAACACCCCGCCAGTGCGGGTAGACCCAGCCACTTGTCCCAATATAGTACTTCGTTAACCTGATAACCTCACTTTATTTGATTATATTCTCTATCAATGACACTATCAACCTTGAAGACCTTGCGAGTTTTGTGGTAGATTTTGGGCGAAGATAGTGAAAGTAAGATGTTGAATATGGAAAAAGATCGTGAAAGGCTAATTCAACACCTGCGTCACGAGATCGATGATGAGAGGGTGCTTGATGCGATGGCCCGGGTGCCCCGCGAGATTTTCGTGCCCAACCTGAGTCGACGCTTTGCCTATGATGATAGGCCTTTACCTATTGGTGAGGATCAAACCATATCACAGCCCTTCATCGTGGCGCTGATGACCCAGGCAATGGTTCTTACGGGGCAGGAGAAGGTTCTGGAGCTTGGCACGGGTAGCGGGTATCAGGCGGCGATCCTCGCCGAGTTAGCACGGCAGGTAATCACTGTGGAGAGGATGCACAAGCTTGCACGGAAAGCCAAGCATACCTTGAAGAGTCTAGGCTATACTAATATAGAGGTTTATATTGCCACAAAAGAACTGGGCTGGACGGAAAAAGCACCCTACGATGCAATCATGGTAACAGCCGCTGCACCCAGGATTCCACAAGGTCTCTTGGATCAGCTTGCTGTAGGGGGTCGCTTGGTTATCCCGGTTGGCTCTCGCTGGGAGCAGGACCTGTTACAGGTAATCAGGCAGCAGGAGGGGATGACTGTGAAGAACTTAACCCATTGCCGCTTCGTCCCGCTTATCGGGGAGGATGCCTGGAGCGAGGATTAGGAATCCATCCTCTCTATTAAGCTATTAAGCATAAAGGATGAGGTTCGAGCTTGTTGTATAAACACGACCTTATCATTACAGTGGGGAATGTCGAATTTTTAGCACGTACAGGAAGTACTTACTATTGATGATATGTATTTAAAGAAGGTACTCAATGGGACACAGCTATCGGCAGATTGTAAAAATGGGGGGCTTATAGATGGGACTTGAAGCCACAATTAGGAGGAAACCACCGAGGAGGCCACACCCAACACCATGATAATCAAGATGGCAAAAACCAGGTGGAGAATTCCACTCACAAAGCAGGTACCGATTGCTCGCCAGGTGGAGAAATCCAGAGCCTCCCTTACCGCGATGACCGTGGCGATGAACATCCACACAATTGCCGCCAGCAATAAAAATACGCCGATACCGGGAATCAAGATAAATATCATAAGTATCCCTGGTGTAGATGCGAAACCGGTGGCTCGAAGAAGCTCACCATAGGTTGCTACAACTCGCCAGGGTGTCTGAGGTCCCTTGAATAATGTGGTGCCAATGAAGTAGCAGACAAAGGACCAAACAAACCATAAAACTAGGGCACTAAATAGCCCCACGAATAGATTCAGGACGAATTGCCCTGAATCTACATCTGGCAGGGTGAGCAGACTGGCCCCAATCCCAGCAAACAAGCTATAGATCAGGACCACTATGAGTGCCTGCCGTATCGCGGCAGGGTCATTCATCACCTGTATGTAAAAGTTTGCATCGAGCCTAGCTGCTCTAATCATTCTATCGGCAAGGTTACCCATTGTGGTTCACTTTCAACATTCGATTCAGTATGAGCAAAATAGCACATATTCGTAGCGATGTCAATCAACTTGTTGTCGGCAGTTATGGCAAAGCAGCATCTAAACTGATTAGTCCGCCAATGGCTACTTAAATGTCGTAGAGAAGTAGGATGAGCGCAAGTAGCTCTACCATACAGAATAAGCATGGAATTTGGAATAGTAGCAATAAAATAAAGGTGAATATAAATCCTTGCCACGGCCTGTAAAGATTGCTATACTAGCCGCAGGTTGGATTGTGTTGAGGAGGAGGCCAAGTGAAGTATGAGACAGTTATCGGGCTTGAGGTCCATGCACAGCTGCTGACGAAGAGCAAGATGTTCTGTAGATGTGGCACGGACTATGTGAACGCAGAACCCAATACGCATGTCTGCCCTATATGCATGGGGATGCCTGGGGTACTACCCGTCATCAACCAGCAGGCCCTAGAATACGTGGTGATGACAGCCTTGGCGCTGAACTGCTCCATACCAGAATACGCCAAGTTCGACCGTAAGAACTACCCCTACCCTGACCTGCTGAAAGGCTATCAGATATCTCAGTATGATGCACCTTTAAGTATTAACGGCTGGATAGATATAGAGGTTGGAGAAGGAGAGGATAGGGTCGGGCAAAAAAAGAGGAGAATCGCTATAACGCGGGTACATCTCGAGGAGGATACAGCAAAGCTAATCCATCGCACCACCGCGGAGGGAGAGTCCTATAGCCTGGTAGACATCAATCGTGCCGGCATACCACTAATGGAGATAGTGAGTGAGCCTGACCTGCGCTCTCCTGAGGAAGCGCGACAGTACCTGATTAAGCTGCGTAATATTCTCCAGTTCATCGGTGTATCCAGCGGGAATATGGAGGAGGGTAGCTTTAGGTGTGATGCCAATATCAGCACGCGCACCGAAGGTGGTAACGGCTCAGTCAAGGTAGAGGTCAAGAACATGAATAGCTTCAAGTCAGTCTATCGCGCTCTCAAATATGAGGAGGAGCGGCAGCGGAATGCAATAGAAGCAGGAGAGCGCCTCACCCAGGAGACCAGGGGTTGGGTGGAGGATCGGGGGGTCACAGTTTCGCAACGAAGTAAAGAGTATGCTCACGATTATCGTTATTTCCATGAGCCCGATCTACCACCCATGGTATTGAGCCCCATATGGGTTGCAGAGGTTAGAGCGCGTATTCCGGAGCTTCCCGAGAACAGGCGCGACAGATTTATTGCGGATTATGGTCTTCCTTACTACGATGCCAGTCTGCTAACTAACTACAAAGCAATGTCTGACTATTTCGAAGCCTGCCTAAAAATCAATAATAAGGCCAAGGTTAAAAAAAAAGCAAAAGTGGTGAGCAACTGGCTCCTAGGCGATTTCACCAGGCTTCTCCATTCCACGGATACTGAGGTCGATAATGCTAAGATTACTCCCGGGCATTTGGTTGAGATGCTAGAACTCGTAGATAATGGGACGCTCAGCGGAGCTACCGCGAAGAGGGTATTCGAGGAGATGTTTGCCAGTGGCAAGCGGGCTGGTGATATTATAGCTGAGCAGGGGCTTGCCCAGATGAGCGATGTCCAGAAGATAGAGGAGGTTGTGGCCCAAGTGATAATCAATAATAATCAGGCAGTAGTAGATTACAAGAAAGGGAAGGAGCAAGCACTAACCTACATGGTGGGTCAGGTGATAAGGGAAACCAGGGGGAGGGCTAATCCTGCTGTGGTGAATAAACTCTTGAAAGGGAGACTGGGGGATTAAGCATGGAGACATATCTCAATAGCGCCCAAATTATATTGGCCATTGTACTGGTAATTGTATTCCTTCTTCAGGTGAGGGGTGGAGGTCTGGGAGGTATCTTCGGACAGCAGACTGGTATGTACCGTACTAAACGGGGGATTGAAAAAACAATATTCCGCTTCACCATTGCCTTAATGGTGATCTTTGTCATCATCTCGATATTCGCAGTCAGGGCTACAGGTTAGTATTGTGGCTATCATTACACTGACCACCGACTTTGGTAACGATGATCCCTATGTAGCAGTTATGAAAGGTGTGATACTTGACCTCAATCCTGAGGTTACAATAGTCGACATCTGTCATAATATTAAGCCCCAGAATATTGCTCAGGCCGCCTATATTTTGAGCACAACCTATCATTACTTTCCCAGGGGCACAGTTCATATTGCGGTAGTTGACCCCGGTGTAGGTACAGAGCGGCAGGCAGTGCTACTTATCACTAGCCAAGCATTCTTCCTTGGACCCGACAACGGCGTGCTAAGTTACATAGTGGAGGAATCACTCCCGGAGATTGAAGCGATTGCTTTAACCAATCCTCACTTCTGGCTCTCCCCGCTAAGCAACACCTTTCACGGTCGTGATATATTCGCCCCTGCTGCTGCCCATCTCTCTCTGGGAGTATCTCCCTACGAGTTTGGAGACGTGATTTCATCGGTCGCTGCCATCTCAATACCCCATCCTCAAATTGGAGAGGACGGGGTTCTTATTGGCAGGGTTATTCACATCGATCGCTTTGGTAATCTAGTAAGCGATATAAAGCGTGAGAACCTACCCAGGGGCAGGATATTCATAGAGGTTAGCGGCCATATAATAGATGACATAAGCTCCTCCTATGAGGATGAGGAAGAGCTACTGGCGATCATCGGCTCAGGCGAGCGGCTAGAGGTATCGTTGCGGAATGGCAGTGCTGCTAGGTTTCTGAGGGCTAATATTGGAGATGAGGTGAAGGTGGGAGCTACTAAAACATCGCTGAAAGGAACAATGAGGTTAGAGTAGGTGATAGCAAGTTGAGTGGTACCATTACAGGGAAAAGGAGGAAAAGTTCGTGGCTGTTTTAAAAACCTGGATATTGGAACTAAGGCCACAGTTCCTGCTACTTGTGCCGGTCTGTGTCTTTTGCGGGGTAGCAGTTTCACTATACGAGGGTTATCCTTTTAATGCCGTGTATTTTGTCTTAACCTTTTTCGGTGCTTTATTTGCTCATATAAGCGTTAATGTTCTTAATGACTACTTTGACTATAAGAGTGGGATAGACCTAAGGACACATCGAACCCCCTTTAGCGGTGGTAGTGGCATCCTCCCCACAGGCATGCTCAGGCCAAGGAATGTGCTTCTCCTAGGATTAGGAAGTCTGGCAGTCACCATTATTATTGGGATATACTTCATTTATACTAAAATGTGGATAATATTGCCAGTAGGGCTTTTAGGTGTATTGCTGGTACTTATATATACGCCTTATCTAACAAGATTACCTGGAATAACTGAGCTGGTAGGCCCTGGGTTGGGGTTTGGACTAATGGCGCTGGGCACCTATGTTATCCAGACCGAGGCATATAGCGCTGCAGCGATAGCTGTCGCGCTTGTTTCCGGGTTGCTTATCGCGGATTTGCTGCTGCTAAATGAGTTTCCCGATGTGGAGGCTGATAGATTCGCAGGGAGGAAGCATATACCCATAATATTGAACAGGGGGAAGGCGGCTGATATTTATTGCTTGATATTGGTATTAGTCTATGCTCTAATCGTAGGAGCGGTCGTTGCCGGGGTGCTTCCAACAATTGCGCTACTGGGATTAGTAACACTGCCGCTGGGAATAAAGTCAATAAGGGGTGTGCTGAGGTCTCACAGCGATAGGGCCAACCTTATTCCAGTAATGGGCATGAACGTACAGGTTGTTCTTCTAACCCCTCTGCTGATGTCCACCGGCATCCTTATTTGGGCATTTACCTTCAGCTAGGGGGAATTAAGCTTTATTCGACTTGGCATATAATGCTACCAGTGCCAATGATGGCGATGGGCGTCGTTAGTTCTGCTATTATCATATTATTACTGATTTCAGACAGATAACAGACCTTCTATTCGCGGCTTCTATGAGGACGGAAGAGTTCGGTGTATCCAGTCCCTGAAACGGTTCTGCCAGATAGTTGCCCTGATACAGTCGTCCTCCCTTCCCAGAATGCTGGGTAGAACCCTGGGAGGGCCACAGGTATTTTTATCTCCTGTTCTGGGTATGCCGCCCTGATCTCCAAATCAAGGCCTTGAGTATCCTCCTGAACTCGCCATAGGATTTCATACTCACAGCCGCTATAAGGAGAAACCCACGACTGTATCCTCTGCAATAAGAAATCCTTAGTGTAGAAGACAGAATTATCAGGGAATATTATTGTTAGGGGCCGCGATACAATCGACCCATTGTTTCTGATGGCCTGCCAAAGGACGATCTCAGTATTGTTATCAAGCTGGATGGAGAACCACTCATAGCTTCGTATAACTGCTGCTGGCACAAAATCCATCCACTGATGGTCCATCCAGCCCATCCCTTCAACATCTATCGTCGCTCCCGATAGTTCGATCTGGCCATTAACCCGCATTCTGGTTAGCGAGTAGTAGTAGGAATTCCCGAAGGGCCATCTAATGAGGCCATCGCCACTGGCTAAGAGAGGTGGTTTCTGTGAAACCAGATCTAAGTTGAGGCCGATCTCTGTGCCCTGGGACTGGAGGTGATAAAAGAGCGCGTCTGGGCTACTGTGAAACCAACGGTCATGCGATCCCCAGCGAAGATCCAGGAACCTCTGGGCACAGTACAGCTTAGAAAGGGAAGCCTCGTGGTAAAAATGCTTTTCCTTAAGATCGGAAATCGACAACACCCTGAGTGCGGCGTTGAAATAGGCCACCATGGCCCCGTATTGCCGGCTATCAGAATCCATCAGTGTGAAATTCCCGTACCACCACTCGAACAGTACCTTGGGGTGAGCGCCTTCATCTTCTGGAAGATGAACTTGGGGTGGTCCGAATGTCGCAGATTTTCCTCTTATCAATCCCTTTTACCTTCGAGCTTTTTCAGACTACTTCGCGTCTGTTGCAGCCAGTTAAATAATGTGATACTAGCTGCTCTCTGCAGGTAAATAGCCCCTCTAACCAGCAGCATAGGCTATCGCTATAATTTAACGAATAGCACTATCCTATCTCTTATCTCCTTTAAATCAGATCTTGCTTCGGTTAGTATGCTCATCCATTTCTCAAAAGGCTTCCATTTGGATTCAACCAACATTTCAGAGTCCTGCTTCCAAGTCTCGAGTTGCTTCCATTTGGATTCAAATAACATTTCAGAATCTTGCTTCCAAGTCTCCAGTTGCTTCCACTTGTCATCCAAACTCTTATCAATCTGTATTAGAACATCTCTAATCTGTATAAGCAGTTGTTTTTCTTCCATTATTTACATCCCCCATAAATCATATGAGCAGATAATACTGCGAGGAGCTTTGCCTGTCAATGATGTGGGCTCTACGGAAGAAGGGTTAACAATCCTTGGGTAGTCACCTGCGTGTCAGAGATTATCATGACTTAAATATTATCTCCTGATGGCTAGTTATTTACTCAATTCTTTATACGAATATTTTGCATAATCCCCTCAGACTATATATTACAAACCTTCCGCGCCTGAAAGTTCCTCACGCCAGCGGTGCGGGAACGGTCGGCAAAGGGTGCAGGTGGGATATACGCTGGGGACAGTAGTTTATCAGGGTCGCTCGCTACTAATTCACTGGGTGAGCGCTTTGGGCTATTACAGCTTTTTATATTCTTAGCTATTAAACATTACAAAGCTATGGGGATAGAGAGTAGTTATATTTGCCGGATTCCTCGGTATGGTGTATTGCTAATCTAATAAGCTGGATTTTCCGTGACATAACGAGACTTTTTCAAATCGGCAATCGCATAAGCCTTCCTGAACTGTCGCTAAAAAGCGCACCTCGATTAGAATACGCTAAGCCAAAGTTATAGTAAAATTCAATATCCTTAGTTTACTCTACGGTAACCGCTGTTCCGTAGACAAGGAGCTCGGAGGCACCGCTCATCACCATCGAGGTGACGAATCTGGTATCAAGGATCGCATTGGCTCCCATACCCTCTGCCTGCTCCACCATTCTATTGATAGCCTCCTCCCTTGCCTGAGCCATGAGTGTGGTGTATTCGGAGATCTCACCGCCAACGATGCTGCGCAGTCCTGCGGTGATATCCCTTCCAATATGCCGGGCCCTGATAGTGCTGCCCTTGACCATACCCAGGGTCTTCACTATCTTCTTACCCTCTATGTGGTCTGAGGTTACTATTATCAATGTTTTACCTCCTTAATCGCCTTGGGTTCCCTGCGTGCCTTCTGAATCCTGTCCCCGCTCACATATCCCAGGAGTAGAACGAAGCCTATTGAAGCAATACCGGCGAGCACCCGGATGCCAAGGGGGACTAGGGGGTCAATAAAGAAGGCCCTGGCAGCCCAGCCGATGATGCCCAGTATACCGATGCCGATCAGCACAAGCGCGACATATTCCAGCGTCCTCAT
Source organism: Dehalococcoidia bacterium (assembly GCA_034430255.1). Lineage (GTDB taxonomy): Bacteria > Chloroflexota > Dehalococcoidia > E44-bin15 > E44-bin15 > DATKYK01. The sequence continues at coordinate 17,936 of DAOUEU010000105.1, forward strand.
GATATTACCTCCTCAAAGACTCTGCAGCCTATATTACAGGAGGAATGCATATTAAAACCGGCAAGCAGTCAATATCATTCTATTTGTGATCCCCTTGACCTCTTATATCTCCAGGTCGTCCCTTGGGGCGTGTCCTCTTGGACTATCCCCTGCTCTTCCAGTTCGGAACGAATC
>DAOUEU010000106.1:0-4660 GCA_034430255.1 Dehalococcoidia bacterium
GAACCTGGAGCGCCTGTGGGCCCTGGTAGAATGCCCTACTCCGGCACCTAAGGCTAGATCTCAGAGGGATTCGGTAACCGGTATTTCTGACGCAACGATATCCGTTCGGTAACAGTTTATCTTGACGCAACACGTAGGATTGTATTTATACAATTGATTGGTATCATCAGTGTGCCGGACAGGTACAGCTTACGTACCGGGTGCCTCACATAAAAAGTGAAATGGGTCCAGGATTCTTGATCTCACCTATTTAGCGTATCGAGATCATAGGAATTTCGCTATCTGGTGTGCCGTATGGGATGGTGAGTATGCCTGTTACCAGTTAGGGTTATTGCGTGCTGTAAAGGTGCCAGATATAATGGCTTGAGTTCAACTCACCCTTGGGGGTTGTGTGGATGCGTTATACAATTATTGATACCGAGCTTGGAAAGATGGGTCTGGTGGGCTCCGGTCATGGGCTGCGGCGAATCATACTGCCCCAGCCATCCCCCGGGGTGGTGCAGGAGCTCATTATGCGGGGTTTCCCCGGTGCTATTGCCGATCCCAGCCACTTCGGCGACCTGCCGTGGCGGCTGGGGCGCTATCTCAAGGGGGAGCAAGTTTCCTTTAACGATAAGCTCGATTTGAACGGAGCATCTACTTTCAAGCGCGCAGTATGGGTGGCGACCTGCGCTATCCCCTATGGCCAGACCCGCAGCTACGGCTGGATCGCACGGCAGATCGGTAATCCGGGGGCGCTACGTGCTGTGGGGCAGGCGCTCGCCAAGAATCCGCTCCCCATTGTGGTGCCCTGCCACCGGGTGATAGGTAAAGACGGTAGACTCACCGGCTTTGAAGGCGGCCTGGAGATGAAAAAGCGCCTCCTGGAGATAGAGGCATCATCCCGTTAAGCTAAGATACTAATAATGCTTCCTCGCCAACAATAGCGGCGAGTCTATTGTGGAGCTGGGGGCAATAGCCTGTGGTCATGCCGGGGAGCTTGAGGTCAATAACCTCATCCCCACAGGTCACACGTAGGCTTACCTCATCCCCTCCGGGGTAATCCTTGAGGACTGCCGAAATCTGGTGCAGGCGTGTCACATCACCCTTCTCGTCATCGGTCTGGGCGATATTTATGAGCAGCCTGTAAGCGGGGGGCGGAGCCGCTGCCACATCCTCAGGCTGATATTGACGCGCCAGCTCACAGCTCAGTTGCGCCCGGTCCCCTCTGACGCGCACCTTCCCCTGCACCAGGACGATGTTGCCCTCGCTCCAGAGCTCCCTGGTGCGCTCGTAGACCTCAGGCCAGGCGGTAACCTCGGCTTGGCCGTTGAGATCCTCGAGGGTAACACTGGCAAAGGGACGTCCATCCTTGGTGTATAGCGGCCTCACCGCGGAAACCATGCCGGCGGTCACCACATCATGCCCTGCCATCTCTTCATCTATCTCACCGCATAGGGCAGTGGTAAGCGGTGCGAGATTGGGAGCGGCACGGCTGTAGGGGTGCTCGGAGAGGTAGACCCCCATAAGCTCCCGCTCCCAGGTTAGTTTCTGTTTAAGATCGGCATCGTCACCCTCCAGCTCCAGGTCGGGCAGGGGGACGGGCACGTTCTCCCCCCACAGGTCGAACATAGTGGCCTGCCCCGTTTCCCTGAGCCGCTTTTCCCTCTGGGCCAGTGACAGAATGCGGTCTATGCTGGCGAGAAGGGCACCGCGATTGCCCAGGGCGTCCAGCGCCCCCACCTTGATCAGGCTTTCCAGGGCACGTTTATTCAGGGATCCCAGGTCGGCCCTGCGGCAGAAGTCCGCGATGGACTCGAACTCGCCATCGGCGCGGGCGGCGATGAGAGGCCCGACTGCCCCGAAACCGACGTTCTTGATCGCCCCCAGGCCGAAGCGAATCCCCTCTTTCCCGTCATGGGGTTCGATGACAAAGGTGGCCTCGCTTCTATTGATGTCCGGTGGCAGAATGGGGATGCCGAGGCGGTTGCAATCGCTGACGGCGGCGTGTATCTTCTCTGGCTGCCCGATATCTATGTTGAGCAACGCACTCATGAACTCAGCTGGGTAGTTTGCCTTGAAGTAGGCGGTTTGATAGGCGATCATTGCATAGCTTACACTGTGGGCCTTGTTGAAGGCATAGCCGGCAAAGGGCTCGATGAGTTCGAATACCTCTCTCGCCAGCTCCTCGGAAAACCCCCTCTCCGTGGCCCCTGCAATGAATTTTTTTCGCTCTTTCTTCATCACCTCGGAGATCTTCTTGCCCATAGCCTTGCGGAAGATATCGGCCTCTCCCAGGCTGTAGCCGGCGAAGGCCTGGACTATAAGCAGCACCTGGTCCTGGTAAATTATCACCCCGTAGGTTTCCTTAAGTATCTGAGAGAGGGCAGGATGAGGGTATTGTATCGGCTCCAGGCCCTGCTTTGCCTTAATGAAAACGGGAATGTGCTGCATGGGACCGGGGCGGTAGAGGGCGATCATAGCGGCGATGTCACTGAAGCAGGAGGGCTTGAGTTCCTTGACGAAGCGGCGCATACCGGCGCCTTCAAGCTGGAAGACCCCGGTGGTGTCCCCTGCTGAGAGGAGTTCAAAGGTTTTAGTGTCATCGAGGGGCAGCTCTCTGAGGCTGATAGTGATCCCCCTGGTCCGGGCAATGAGCTCTACCGTTTTCTCAAGGATGGTTAGGTTCGCGAGCCCCAGGATGTCCAGCTTGAGTAAGCCGATCTGTGCGATAGCTTCCATGGGGAACTGGGTCATGGCGATCGCTTCTTCACTCGCCCTGGTCGGTCGCTGGAGGGGCACATAACAGGTGAGCGGCTCCTTGTTGGAGATGACCACACCGGCAGCATGGGTGGAGGCATGGCGACAAATGCCCTCGAGGCCACGGGCGTTATCTACGAGCTGGCGCACCCCCTCATCCTGACGATAAAGCTCACCTAGCTCCCGGTTGTCCTCCAGGGCCTGCTCCAGGGTCACATTCGGGCCCGTGGGGACCAACCTTGCCACCCGGTCTACATTCCCATAAGGCATTCCCAGGGCGCGGCCCACATCCCGTATCGATGCCCTGGCACCGAAGGTGCCGAAGGTAATGATCTGTGCCACACACTCGGCACCGTATTTCTGGGCGGCATAGTAGATCACCTCATCGCGCCGCTCATCCTGAAAATCAAGGTCGATGTCGGGCAGTTCCTTGCGCTCAACATTGAGGAAACGCTCGAAAACCAGCTTATAATCAAGCGGATTGATATCGGTGATCCCCAGGGAGTAGAGAACCAGGCTGGCGGCGGCGCTGCCTCGCACCCCGAAGAGGATCCCCCTCTCTTTGGCAAAGGATATGAGGTCCCAAACCACAAGGAAATAGTTGGCGAAATTGGTTTTACGTATTATATCCAGCTCATACTCCATGCGGGCTACCGTCTCAGAGGCCGGCTGGGCAAAGCGATGCCTGAGACCCTCCTGACAGAGCTCTATCAGGTAATCATCAGCGGTCTTGCCCTCTGGCGTTTCAACCTCAGGGAGTAGAGAACGCCCGAATTCCAGTTCGAGATGGCACATGTCCGCAATGCGCCGGGTGTTCTCCAGGGCATGGGGGAGATCCGGAAAGAGCTCCGCCATCTCCGTCTCGCTCTTTAGGTAGAATGAGTCACCCAGCTTCATCCGCTTCTCATCGTAGATTGTGGTGTTTCGCTGAATGCAGAGGAGAAGCTCATGGGAAGGTAGGTCATCCTTCAGTGTAAAGTGTACGTCGTTGGTGGCTACCAGTGGGATATCCATATCTCCTCCGAGGTCGATGAGCTGGGGGTTTACTCGCTCCAGCTCCGCTATGGGGTGGCGCTGCAGTTCAAGGTAGAAATCGCCGAAGACATCCTTGTACCAAACTGCGGCACTCCTGGCTTCCTCGAAGCGCCCGTCCAGCAGCAGTTGCGGGATCTCGCCCTGGAGGCACCCGGATAAGGCCACCAGTCCCTCATGGTGTTTGGCTAAAAGCTCCCGATCCACCCTGGGCTTATAGTAGAAACCATCGAGGTGGGACCTGGTGCTGAGTTGAAGCAGATTCTGATAACCCTCCACGTTCTTGGCGAGCAGTGTGAGGTGGTAGGGTTTTTTATCGGCAGGGTCTCTGGAGCGGTGCCCAAAGGGTGTAGTATAGAACTCACATCCCAGGATGGGCTTTACCCCGGCCTCTGTGGCAGCCCGGTAAAATTCTATTGCCCCATACATGGCACCGTGATCGGTGATTGCCAGGCTGTCCATTCCAAGCTCCTTTGCCCGGCGGATGAGCTGAGGAATGCGGCAAAGGCCATCGAGGAGGCTGTATTCGGTGTGAACGTGAAGATGGGTAAACATTGGGTCATAGTATTATACCATAGGTGACCCAAAAGGTAGCTAATGTGCCCTTCCAGTACACTGGTGATACGCACAGCTAGCCAGTTTTTCCATATCACTCTCCAAGAAAATATCATTATATGTCATGATGAGTCCTACACCCTTGTCATTCCCGCGCAGGCGGGAATCCAGACCAACCGGTCTCCGGGTTCCCGTTTCACATTCGGTAGCGTTATGTCATAAGTCCTCGAGATTGCCACCCCCGATATATCGGGTTCGCAATGACAATATGGGGTGTGTTTCACTGTCATTGCGAGGAGCGGAGCGACGTGGCAATCTAGGGGGTGATTTTTCG
>DAOUEU010000107.1:0-2018 GCA_034430255.1 Dehalococcoidia bacterium
GAACCTGGAGCGCCTGTGGGCCCTGGTAGAATGCCCTACTCCGGCACCTAAGGCTAGATCTCAGAGGGATTCGGTAACCGGTATTTCTGACGCAACGATATCCGTTCGGTAACAGTTTATCTTGACGCAACACGTAGCCCGTTCTTGACCTGAAGACAAATCTCCCCTAAAATCTGAGGGTGATTATCGATTGCCACACCCATATCTTCCCGCCACGGATGAGGGAGCGCCGGGAGGAGTATGTTGGTCGCGACCCACTATTTGCCCGCATCTACGCTAAACCCAATGCTAAAATTGCCTCCTGTGAGGACCTCATCGCCATCATGGATGAGGAGGGCATTGACCGATCATTCATCCTCAACGCCAACTGGGGCAGCCTCGAGCTGTGTCAGGAGACCAATGACTACATCATGGAGTCGATGTCCCGCTATCCCCGCCGCCTGGTCGGTTTCTGCTCCCTGCCGCCAAAGGCGGAGGAGGCGGCCATCGCTGAGCTCGAGCGCTGCGTCCGCTGCGGTATGAGAGGCATAGGTGAGATGAGACCCGATTTCCAGGGGCTTGAGCGGGGTGATGAGGCGGTTATGGACAACATTTTCGAGGTAGCAAAACGCCACCGCCTCATCCTGATTGTCCACTCATCCGAGCCGGTGGGGCATGAATATGTGGGCAAGCAGAAGATAACCCCCGATGTGCTGGAAAAGCTCATCGCCAAATTACCCGACATGACCGTAGTATGTGCCCACTGGGGGGGAGGGCTCCCCTTCTACGCCTTAATGCCCGAGGTAGCAGAGGCGCTGAAAAACGTCTTCTTCGATAGCGCAGCATCGCCCTATCTCTATCGTCCCGAGATCTTCAGACATGTCGCCGAGATCGTGGGGGTTGAGAAGGTCCTTTTCGGCAGCGACTATCCCATTATGCCGCCAAGCCGGGTTAAAAAGCAGCTCCTTTCCCTTGATATGGGAAAGGAGACCGAGGAACTCATCCTGGGTGGAAACGCCGAGCGCCTACTGGGGGAGCATTAGGAATGTTGACCCTGATTAAGAGACTGCAGAAAAGAGGTGCCCCCAAGGGCGACATGTCGGTCCGTCTTACGGACTCCGATACTTCGTTCGGAGCCGACGCTTCGGCCTATAATCGGGGCTAGAGATCTCCCCGATGTTATCGGAGCAGTTTTAAAAGCCCCCAAGATTGGGTTATTTATGGGGTTTATTGAGACTATTTCAGCGAGCTCATTTAAAAGGAAAGGACACCTGTAATGGAAGAGCTTCGCGCTTTTATCGCCATAGAGCTGCCCGACCCGGTAAAGAAGAACCTCTCCTTCATCATAGATAGTTTACGACCGAGCGAGCACCCCTACGTTAAGTGGGTCAGCCCTCAAGGGATTCACCTCACCCTTAAATTTCTGGGAAATATCGCTACGGATCTGGTGCCCCGTATAGCAGATGCCATCGCCCAGGCAGCTCATGGTACACCCCCCCTTAAGCTACAGCTCGGCGGGCTGGGCTGCTTCCCCAACCTCAAGCGCCCCCGGGTTATCTGGGTGGCGGTAAAGGGGGATGTGGAGCCGCTGATCACCTTGCAGCGAGGCATCGACCAGGCACTGGCGCCACTCGGTTTCGCCATAGAGAAGCGCCCCTTTTTACCCCACCTCACCCTAGGGCGGCTCCGTGAGCGGGCGTCACCGGGGGAGCTAAGCAGCATCGGGGAGCTAATAACGGCTACCGAATGCGAAGCCGGCTCAGCCACGGAAGTGAACCAGATCAGCCTGATGAGGAGCACTCTCACACCCTCGGGCGCCATCTACAACCGCCTCGCCGCAGTCGAGTTAAAGGATTGATAATCACGCCTCGTTAGACAAATGACTCCAGCCCTCCCGCGGCACCGTGTTGCGTCAAGATAAACTGTTACCGAACGGATATCGTTGCGTCAGAAATACCGGTTACCGAATCCCTCTGAGATCTAGCCTTAGGTGCCGGAGTAGGGCATTCTACCAGGGCCCACAGGCGCTCCAGGTTCCC
>DAOUEU010000108.1:0-10530 GCA_034430255.1 Dehalococcoidia bacterium
GGGTGAAGCTGAAGACCCTGGCCTTTCTTCCAGCAAAGTTATAGTCCTCAAAATCGTCCTGCGCCTGGCACATGGCACAGACGCGTATAGGCGATGTGCCCATAGCACCGTTGTCATACTGCGGGGTGCCGCATCGCTTGCACTTTACTCCCCATAGACCGAGGAGCACCTTCCGCTCCCGCCAGATAGCTGATAATTTGATGTGCTGCTTCTCTGGCCTCCTCGCCGCTTCCAGCGGGACCAGGTCGCGCCAGCGAAGATAGTCATTATAGTTATCCAGCATCCTCTTGGACTCCAAATGCTTTCTCATCCCGCGGCGCTCTCCCAGCTTCTCTATGGCATCGGTTACCTCCAGCAGGAATGCGTCGGCGCCATTTCCGTATCCGGCGAAGAGTATCTTATCCCCGGGCTTGGCTTCCTCCAGGGCGCTCACCAGCATCATGGGGGCCATGGCACAGCCGGTGATGCCCACGTTCATGAAGACGCTGAGAGGGTCCTGGAGCTGAGAGGGGTCGAAGCCGAGCGCCGCCGCCGCCCGCCCGTGCCTTCTGACATCGCTCGACGGGTCGAAGACCGCCTTAGCGAAGTCCTTGGGCGAGAGACCGCACTTATTCAGCAATCCGCTTATGGTCTGGGGGAGAATCTTAGAGTAGCCCTGGTCCAGCACCATGCGGTCTTCCCAGGAGCGCACAAAGGTGTCGCTTTCGGACCGCCACATCCCTGCCAGTTCATCCGATATGGAATAACTGTCTTTAATCTCTGCGATTACATTATCCGTGCCCAGGAGAAGCGCGGCAGCGCCGTCGCCCATGCCCTGCTCCGTCATGCCACCCGGGGCTGCCATGCGGCTGTCAGCCACGGTCACCAGGATGCTGCTTGCCGTGCCAGCTTTGATGGTATCTAGGGCCAGGGCAACGGCGGTTGTACCCGAGCGCAGCGAGGTGGTTATATCGGCAGTCCGAATATCCTGACGCAGGTCCAGTGGCATGGCTAGCAGGGCCGAGCACTGCTTCTCCTTGTAGGGGGAGGTGGTGGTGGCGAAAAAGAGGCCGTCCACCGTATGGGGGTCTGTGTATCTCAGGCAGTCTATGGATGCCTCGACAGACATGGTCAGGCTATCCTCATCGTAGCTGGCCACCGCCCTCTCCCCGGGTATGGCAAAGCCTCCCCAGGCCTTAACGAAATTCTGCCGGTCTATTCGGTGCCATGGGATGTAAGCACCGTACGATGTTATCCCAACCATTAAAAAACACCTCCTTAATATTTTTTAAATTCAGTTTTCCAAACCTACAAGATAGGGTAGTTTAGTACCACCTGTCAACTATATTATCTCGGCCACTCATGCTAGTCGTTTACGCTGAGTTTCCACTCTGGCGTCCGCCGTTCCAGCCATGCTATGACGCCTTGGATCGCACCCACACGTCCCATCATGTGATGTTGCAACTCGATCTCCTTGCGACCGGTCTCTCCCCAGGTGGACGATGGGGTGCTTGATTCCCGGTGTTCTGGTGACCCTGGTCTCAAACATGGCTCATTCCCTAGCCGATGGCATCTGCTTCCCGGAGCTCCTCGATCTTGGCGTCATCGTAGCCCAACTCGCGAAGGATCTCATCGGTGTACTGCCCAAAGCGCGTGCTCCAGTTCCGCGCCTCGACCGGGGAGTCCGAGATCTTGTGCATCGAGCCGACCTGCTTCACCCGGCCGGCGGTGGGATGGTCCGATTCAAGGATCATGCGGCGGGCGATCAGGTGGGGGTCGGATTCCAGCTCATCGATGTCGTAGACCGGGGCAACACATGTGTCCTTCTGTCGCAGCAGCACGAACCACTCATCCCGCGTCTTGGTGAGGAAGGTGTCGCGGAAATAGCGGAACATCTCCTCACGCTTCTCACCCTCATCGAACTGGTGGGGGATGAAATCCTCACGGCCGAGAAGCTGGCACAGGTTAGCAAAGAACCACGGCTCCAGAGCGCCGAGGCTTATATATTTACCGTCCTTCGTTTCATATAAATTATACCAGGGGAACTTGCCACTGAGCATAGTTTCACCTCTGTGGGGGACGGCACCGCCGTACAGGTAGGGGTTTATCCCTTGGAGGTTCAGTTCCACCACCGCATCGAGCATGGACATATCGATAAAACGCCCCTGACCCGTCCGCTCACGGGCGAGCAACGCCGCCAGAATCCCGATAGCGGCGGACATGCCGCCAGCAGCGAAGTCTGCGATCACTGTTCCCGGGATAACCGGCGCCCCGCCGGCAGGGCCATTCAGCCCTAAAAGACCACCCATAGCTATATAGTTGATGTCATGGCCCACCAGATCGCGGTAGGGCCCGGACTGCCCGTAGCCTGTCAGAGAGGCATACACGATTCGCGGGTTGACTTGCTTGACGGTCTCGTAGTCAGCCCCCAGACGCTGCACCACCCCCGGGCGAAAACCCTCCATCACCACGTCGGCAGTCTTAACCAGGTCGTAGAAGACATCTCTGCCCGCCGGCGATTTGAGGTCGATGCCTATGGTGCGGCAGTTCCGAAGGCCGGGGCCATCGAACAGCATCATATAGGGTGCGCCGCGGCGTTCGGGGTGGGCCTCATAGACCTCGATCATGTCCGCGCCGAGATCGCCGAGCATGAAGGAGCAGAAGTTACCGGGGCCGAGCCAGGTGAGGTCGACTATCCTTATCCCTTCAAGAACCAATGCCATGCTGTTACCAACTCGAATGGGGGTTCGCTCCTATCACTTCTTGGCTATTTATTCCTCATAAAGATACTTCTTCCATGATATGGAGAGGTATCTAGCATTGAACAGCAAAGTTCTTATCCAAGGGCGTTGCTACAGCTTGGCAGCAAGATCGGACAGCCCCAAGCTGTTCAGCCTCTCCTTTAATGGACAACCGTTAGCATCCAGACCCCTTGCCTTATAGTAATCCTTGAGCATGAGTTCTACATTGGGCACGGAGCCTGCAGCGCCACCGTCAGGGTGGGGAGTCAGAATTCGCTTGGGCATTCGGTCATCCGCAGCGGTGACGCCCATGAGATTGTTCAGGCCCCTTTGGAGCATCCAGATACGACTGCCGCATTCCATGATCTCGTCGAGGTCGTAGTCAAAGCCGGTGGCGGCCTTCAGCGCCTCGGCCAGATCGGTAATAGCCATGGACATGAGCGCGAATCGGCACAGCGTTGCTGAATTGGTCAACATGTCTAGGCTTTCGCATGTAACGTTCAACTCACCTTTGCCCTCGTCCGCCTTGGCATCGTAGTTGTTACTCATACCAACGTCTGCCCAGGTGAAAACCCAGTTATTCTCGACCGAGCCTATCGTAGATGCGACGTGACAGGCACCACGGTTGGATGTCATGAAGCTCAGGCCATGTCCGTGGGACCCCCGAGGGTCGTACTGAGGTAACTCAAGACCCTTGATTTCAACTGTATAATCCTCAGCATCCTTGCCGATCTTCTTGGCAGCGCTTCGGCTGCCCTCCGCCAGCACGTCGCCGAAGCCCTGGCGTGTGGCGATCTTTTCCATCATTGCCAGAACGTCATCCGGATTTCCCCATCTCAACTGGCCACCATCGAGATCCTTGGAGGTAATGAGATCTTTCTCAAAGCACTCCATAGCAAAGGCGATGGTACCGCCGCAACTAATGCTGTCCATTCCGTACAGATTAGCCTTCTCGCCCATCTTGAGTACCGCGGCCAGGTCGTCAATCATGAGAAGGGGGCCAAGTGCAGAGACTGTCTCATACTGAGGTCCGGGCCCTTCCTCTACTGCGTAGGGACCCTCTGTTACCTTGACCGCTCTCTTGCACCCAATGGGGCAGGTGAAGCAGGCATGTGTCTTGGTCATGTACTGTGCAGATATTGTGCTTCCACCTAGCTTGGGCCCAAAGGGACTACCATCTCCTACGGTGAAGTTCTTCACCGGCAGTACACCGGTAAGGGCGTTAACCTCTATAGCCACGGCTGTGCCGGCCGCAGCAATGACCTGCGTTTGTATGCCCTCCTTGATCTTTTTCAGAACAGTCTTACGTATTTCAGCATACTCCTCGGGGGAAGCCGGCTCAACTTTACCGGTGCCACGGATGACGACTGCCTTCAGCTTCTTGGAGCCCATCACCGCTCCCCCACCACAGCGGCCGATGAAGCCCCACTTGCCGTTCAATATGCTGGCGAACTTCACCAGGTTCTCGCCCGCTGATCCAATCTCCAGCATGTCCGCCTTCGCCCCGTGCCGTTCTTTAAGGATGTCGGTCGTTTCGTGACAGTCCTTGCCCCAAAGGTCGGCAGCGTCTTTGATCTCCGCCTTGTCATCCTCAATCACCAAATAGACGGGCTTACTTGAGGCACCTGATATCGCGATTCCGTCGTAGCCTGCCTTTTTCATCTCGGCAGCAAAGCTACCTCCAGCCGAGGCCTGCCCCCAGATATTTGTCTGAGGTGACTTGAAGGCTGCTATAACGCGAGAGGATGTGGGGAAGTTGGTTCCTGACAACGGACCAGCCATTAGAAAGATTACGTTCTTATCGGACAATGGCTCAACATCTGGAGGAACGCGGTCGAAAAACAGTTTGGCCGCCAACCCACTGCCCCCGATGAATTTACGCAGCACATCCTCTTCTATAGTGTTGGTTTTGACATTGCCGGTGCTTAGATTGACATCCAGTATCTTTCCTCTGTGGGTTCCCATCTCTACCTCCATTCTGTGGTACGAGCATAGACCATTAGTCTAATAAATGTCAACAATCTCCATAAGAACTATTAACAAGAGGACGAGAACTGAAATTGAGCAAATACTCCAATAACACTATTTGCAAACATCATGCCACAAACTCTTGGTTGATATATATAGAGCGGTTACGTCTACAGCTGAGTACTTTCCGAGCACCTTTAGCTCTATATCATTCAAGTGGAAAGATCCTGACACCATAATCAGAAGGCAGTGGGTCGCGAGAAAGAGAAATTTCGACTCAATTACTTGTTGAAAAAGTAGAGGGGATCCCTTTCAGAATCCCCTCTTTTTGTAGCTGGCGTCCCTGGTGAGATTCGAACTCACGACCCACTGCTTAGAAGGCAGTTGCTCTATCCACTGAGCTACAGGGACTCTTTTATACCTATCCTTCGTAATTCTAGCACCCCGCTGGGAACCTAGCAAGTTTATTGTATCGGACTTTGTGGGCTTAAATCATAGGGAATGCAATCGATATTGTGTATGTATTATCAAAAGCCAGGCTAACCAGTCGCAGGTAGTAGCTCTTCTAATGCATGAACATAGCTCTGATAGGTGGCATCATCGAAGAGGACGAAAGCTACTTCATCGAGGGACTCGTCCTCTCGGATAAAGTCAATAACCGTCTCCAGTGCTACAGCAGCAGCAAGGCTCACCGGGTAGCCAAAGGCACCGGTGCTTATAGAGGGGAAGGCAACCGTCTTTAGGCTGTTGGCTACCGCTAACCTCAGACTATTGCGATAGGAGCTTGCCAGAAGCTCAGGCTCACCGCGGTTGCCGCCGCGCCAAACTGGCCCTACGGTGTGGATGACATGCCTGGCCTTGAGGTTTCCGCCGGTGGTAATCACCGCCTCGCCGGTGGGCAGTCGTCCTATTCTGGAAACGATTTGCTTGCAATCTTCAAGGATGGCGGGGCCGCCGGAGCAGTGGATCGCACCGTCCACACCACCGCCACCCATGAGGCCGGAGTTGGCGGCATTGACGATAGCATCGGTACTTTGCTTGGTTATATCACCTTGAAGCAGGGAGAGCTTCGTTTTGTTGATTATACTGTTCATTTTTTCTTTATTACCCTTTTACCCTTTTCGTTGAATAGAAAGAAATGGAGGATTCACTGAAATACCAACGAACCCTCCAATCGATATACTAGAGGCCTAGGATAGCAACCCCGACCACGCTCCATGGCGGATAGCCACCCATGTTGTGGGTGAGCCCGAGCTTAGGGTTTTTTATCTGACGGTCTCCAGCTTTACCCTGTAGCTGCTTGTACATCTCATATACCATCCGTATTCCCGAGGCGGCAATGGGATGTCCGAAGCACTTGAGCCCGCCATCTGGTTGAACCGGGAGCTCCCCATCAAGGTCAAAAAACCCAGACTCAATGTCCTCACGCACCTTGCCTCGTGGGCTGAACTGGAGGTCCTCCATGGTTACCGTTTCGGTTATGGAGAAACAATCATGAACCTCGGCCATGCTTATTTCTTTGCGGGGATTTTTAATTCCGGCCTCTTTATATGCCCTTAAACCACACTGGTAACCCGTCTCCGCATGGGTGTAGTCGTAATCGGTGTACCACATGTCAGCGCCGGAGGCAGCAGCGATCTGGAGCGACTTGATGTAGACCGGATCTTTACGGTATTTCTTGGCATCACTGGCTCGTACCAGGATGGCCGCTGCGGCGCCATCGGATACCCCACAGCAGTCGTACAGTCCCAATGGCCAGGCGATTATTGGGGCATTTATTATATCATCAAGAGATACCGCCCTTCGCAGATGGGCTTTGGGGTTCTTGGCACCATTTTGGTGAGTTTTCCAGGATACTCTAGCGAGCATACGCTTCCCTTCATCGGGAGGTAAGCCGTAGCGTGAAAAATACCGGGTGGCCATCATGGCATAAACACCCGGACCTGACATATTAGGCATGGTGAGGAACTCTGCCGGAGTTTTAAGGTCGGGAAGACCACCATAACCAACATCCTTGAGCTTCTCGACACCGACAGCGAGTGCCATGTCGCAGCAATTGGAGGCAAGGGCATAGGCTGCACCCCGCAGCGCCTCTGTGCTGCTGGCACAGGCGTTCTCCACATGAGTTACTGGAAGGTATTGGAGTTTTAATGTTTGAGATAGCTGCAAACCGGTAAATCCCTGCATTGTATAGAGAGCAGCCCACCAAGCGGCATCTATTTCTTTCTTGTCAACTCCAGCATCCTCTATGCACTCCTTGTAGGCCTCAACCATGAGGTCCTCACTACTCATATCCCATCTCTCACCAAAACGGGTGCAACCCATTCCGATGATAGCAACTTTGTCCTTTATACCTTCAGCCATATTCAAGTTCCTCCTTTTTAAACCCTTACAGGTACTGCTTTCCAGGTATATCCGGTAACACCACGATCGTAGTACTTTACACGGAAAGTACATTCTACTGGCATTCCTACTTCCAGTTCGTCCAGATCACAATCGGTCAGGTTAAATTGAGAACGCCCTCCACCCTCGAAATCGATAACTCCGTATAGTTCAGGCGGGTCGGGGGTATAGACCAGATTATCCCCCGTGTAAGTGAAGATATGGCCTCTTTTGTCAGAGAAGCGATATTCCTCCATCTCATCGACTGCACCGCAGTCCGGTTTTACGCATATATGCTGGGCGGGGAGTTGAGGAGTTCCGCAGCGCTTGCATTTTGTTCCCACAAGGGCTAAAGCCTTTTTCCTTTCCCGATATAATATCGATGATGATGACGGAATTGCCTCTTCGCCTCGACCTGCGATATCTATTGCAAGAACCTGTTTGAAGGTCACATACTTTTCGTAGCTGGTCAGGTCCTTTTTATTGGCCAGGCTGTTCTTTACACCCTTTCTTCCCTTAAATCTTTTTATCTCAGGTGTAACCTCTAAGAGCATGGCATCGCTTCCACTTCCATAGCTGGCGACGATTATTTTATCTCCCGGCTTGGAGTTTTCCAGCGCTGCTACCAGGAGCATCAAAGGGTTCGCCGTGCCGGTCAGGCCCACTGTCGTGAACATGTGATCCTGTAGCTGATCGGGCTCAAAACCTAGCTGTTTGCCTATATTAGCGTGAGCGCGGGCGTACATACAGGGATAGCAGACCTTAGCTATATCCTTAGGACTGATGTTGTACTTCTTAATTAACCCGCTAATTGCCTCAGGGATGAACTTGCTGTATCCCTCATCACGAACCCATCGGTCTTCCCAAATGCGGTTAAAGCGCTCTTTCTCATGCCTCCAGTGATCCACAAAGTCGTAAGAGAGCGAGTAACTTCCCTCAAGTGTCGCAATAACCTTCTTGTCTCCCAACAGCAGAGCGGCAGCACCGTCACCGTACATTTCCTCTTGGAAGCTCCCGCCGGGACCAAGTCGACAATCGGAGGCACAGACAAGTATGCTGGTTTCTGAACCAGCGGCGATAGAATCGCAGCTCGTGAGAAGGGCAGTGGTTCCAGATTTAAGCGAATCGCTATAATCTGCAATTCGAATCTGCGGCTTTAAATCTAATGCTGTTGCAATTATTCCTGCATTGCTGCGCTCCCTATAGGGAGCTGTAGTGGTGGCATAACAAAGACTATCGACCTTGTTCCGGTCAAGGCTGGTTAAGCAATCGACTCCTGCATTCACCGCCATACTGAGGCTGTCCTCATCATAATTACCTACAGCCTTTTCACCTGGCATTATCGTTGCCTGGTTCACGAAACCGATGGATCCGTATATAGTCATTCGGTTAATTCGGTACCGTGGTATGTAGGCACCGTAAGACGTAACTCCTACCATACTTTCACTCCTTTCCTTTTACCATTGGCATTCGCTATTTAAGATAGCGCTTTTCAGTATGATCTGTCAACTGCGCCAAGGCTGTGATAGCCCATATACAAGGGGCATAATGCCTGGTTAGACTCAGCGTGGGAGGTTACCCTTGATATAAAATATAGCCGATTTTTTCTGGTTCCTGGAGCTCTCATTAGGGATAGGTCGCCTATTCAGCATACTGACTTAACATATCCCCAATAGGCAAATCGAGTCCTGAGCGCCATTATTTGCCTCTGATGGCTATTGGGCGACATTTGCTCCCAGGTAGTGATAATGTTCATTCCCCAAGCTCGCTGGTATAAGCCTATTTCTCAATGGCTCTTCGCTATGTGCAACGACACGGATATAGTTATCGGTGAGTCCTGCCCAGGTTCCTTCCTGAATCTCCTGTTCCCAGAGCACCATCATGGTATGTCCCACGAAGCGCTCCCTGAAGCTACGAGCGCTCTCCTCTGCCAATTTTAGCATGCGCTGGCTGCGCTCCTTCTTAACACGCTCGTCAATCTTATAAGGCAATAGAGCGGCGCGGGTACCTGGCCTTTCCGAGTAGGTGAAGACATGAATATTGGAGAATGCCATACGCTGGCAGAAGCTGTAGCTCTCAGCATATTCATCGACGGTTTCTCCTGGGAAGCCGACAATAACATCGGTTGTGATAGCCACGTCCGGTATTGACTCACGAATACTGGATACCGCCTGCTCAAAATCCTCCATTGAGTAGCTTCGTCCCATGCGATGGAGAACAGCATTGCTACCGCTCTGAAGGGGGAGATGGATATGGCGGCAGAGATGCTTGGTAAAATCCTGCCACAGGGTAAGAAGGGCCGGGGTTATATCCTGGGGCTGGAGGGAAGAGAGGCGAAGTCGCTGAACGTCGGTCTCAGCGATGATGCGCCGGATAAGGTAGCCCAGCCCGTTTCTGTAGGAGCCGATTTGGGTTCCGGTCAGTACTACCTCACGGTAGCCCCTTTCCACCCTCGCCCTGACCTCGGCCAATGCCTCATCAGGTGGCAAGCTGCGTTCTCGGCCTCGGACAAGGGGCACAATACAGTAGGAGCAAAATCGGTTGCATCCCTCGTGCACCTTTAACAAGCTACGGGTTCGATGTATCTGTGGTAGAAGAGGATTGCCGGGGACAATAAGCCCACGCTCCTCCAAAACATCGAGCAAGCGGGGCTTTTCTTTGTTGCCGATGATCATGTCGACATCGGCCACCTGAGCGAGCTCACTGGTAGCGCGCTCCGCATAGCAACCGGTGGCTATGATAAAGGCACTGGGATTTCTGCGTCGCGCCAGTCTCAGGAGATGGCGTGACTTTCGATCGGCAATGTGGGTAACGGTGCAGGTATTGAGGATATAGATATCGGCGCCATCCGAGGCAGAAACAATATTGTATCCCCTCTCGGCGAGCTGCCATGCCAGTGACTCGCTCTCCGCCTGATTAAGCTTGCATCCCAGCGTTTCTAGGGTAATGCTACTTTTAACTTTTCGCATCTCTTCACGGATTCGCAATCAGAGACGCCGATTGCCGGAGGTACCACCTGAAGATGAAAATGGGCATTTATCGTTTAGTGACTGAGTTCGTCTACCACTGGTGCTATGAGACGGATACAATTGCTTTTACTTTGACTAATACGCTTGCCGGCTAACCATTACAAGGATTATAAGTAGTGTAGGATCCCTTGGTTACAATGTAATACTGGAACTTCCGTAAACGATATTTTCGTGGAAATCACGATTATTGTTGACGAGGAACCATTGACTGGGATTGAACTTTAAATCTAGAGAGCGGAATAACCCTAATGTTCGTTAAAAAGTCTGGGTAAACCTGTCTCTCTGATTTATTTTAAATGCGGGCTAACCTTCGCTATTATATGGGGTTTTCATTTCAAAGGTCAAGTGATATAGCCAATTTAGAACATAACGTGATATACTATTACAATTAAAAAAAGGGGTGCTTTCTTGGGTAATAGGGTCGTTGTTAC
>DAOUEU010000109.1:0-18063 GCA_034430255.1 Dehalococcoidia bacterium
ATGTCTGGTCGGGGTGAGAGGATTCGAACCTCCGACCTCTTGCACCCCATGCAAGCGCGCTAAACCGGACTGCGCCACACCCCGCTTTTCCCAGCTATCACATTATATCGGTGTCAAGCATGAAATTCAAGACGGGCGAGTACAGACGCTTGCTTTAGCTTGGTAGAAATGCTAGAATCTTTAGTACCACATATCCGATGCCTATCTACGAATACGAATGCAGTGTCTGCCACTCCCGTTTCGACCAAAGACAGAGATTCGATGAAGAGGCAGTGAGTATATGTCCCCACTGCCAGGGGAAGGCGAACCGTGTCTTCCATGCCGTGCCGATTCTCTTTAAGGGGAGTGGTTTTTATATCACCGACCACGGTCGGGGGCGGGTGGCTTCTACCAGCAGGGAAAAAGCGGAGCCTGACGCCAAGGAATTCGCAAAGAAGGAAGGCGAGGATACCACACCCAAGAAACCGACGGAGAGTAAGACCGAGGATAAAAGCAGCGTTAAGGTCAATTGAAAGCACTACTGCAAAGGGTGAGCCAAGCCTCGGTAAGTGTCGCCGGCGAGGTGGTGGGGGAGATTGGCAGGGGACTGGTTGTTTTCCTGGGGATATCCAGGGGGGACACCGAGCCGGATGCGCGGTACCTGGCAGAGAAAACGGTCAGCCTGCGCATCTTCTCCGATAGCGAAGGCAGGTTCAACCTCTCCGCTATCGATATCCGGGGCGACCTCCTGGTGGTAAGCCAGTTCACCCTTCTCAGCGATACACGGAAGGGGAAACGCCCCAGCTTCACCCAGGCGGCACCGCCACAGGAGGCAGAAGCGCTCTTTGAGAAGTTCCTCTCATATCTCCGCTCCAGCGGGCTCAGGGTAGAGAGCGGCATGTTTAAGCAGCACATGCTGGTTAAGATCCATAACGACGGACCGGTAACCATCATGCTCGATAGCAAAGAGAAGCACCCGTAGCAGTAACAACCATCAGAAACCCCCCGACTCCTCCAAAACAGCATAAAAAACCAGCATTATATTGTGCATCCCATTACGCCTACTAATAATTGCAGTTTTCCTGAACTATGCTACCATAAAATACGATTAAGTAATTGAACCGGCCTAAAGACGCGGGGGAGGATCTTCGGGAGTAAGGCACCGGATGACACCGCAGCGCCAGCTCATCCTAGCCGCTCTCTGTGAGCTCACCATCATCCTAGATGAGAGGAAGATAGTTGCCGATGATGCCACGCTAAATATTATGTCAAATATTGATCTGCTGGAGAGCCATTGCCTGGCACCCGCCTCACCCATCATAGAGCATCAGGCCTGATGCCTTTTACCCCACGGGTTATGGCTGAGCCCTGCTTTTTACAGCTTCCTCAAGTAATTTACTAGATCCCCCTCATCCTCGGGTATGAAAGCCTTATACCGCGATGCGCACCTCTGCTTCAGCTCATCGGTGGCGAAGAATGCCACTATGGGATAACCGGCGATCTCAAAACAGCCCTCATCGTCCTCGCTGTCACCGATATATACGGTTCTCTTCTCATCGAGGTTTCTGTGGCGAAGCGCTCTCACCAGCAGTTGCGGTTTGTTCTTGTAAATTTTCAACAGAAACTCGATCGCCCTTCCTCCGTCCTGTCTGAACGAATTGGCTATGCGGAAATCAAAGTCGCCCCTGAACCCGGCAACAGCCAGGGTGCGGTCTATGCCGTATCCGTAGCCCGATGAGAGGATACCCGAGGTATTCCCCCGCTGGTGCCGGGACCGAATCGCCCTCAGAATCCTGCGGTCGAGCTTGTGCTGGGTTTCCCTCCTGGCTGCGTACCGGTCAACCGAGCGGTGGATAAAAGAGATGGGAAGCCCGTTTATTATCCTCCAGTTGTATATAACGAACATCTCCCTTACAAAATCAAACTCTCCATCCTGACGTCCCTGCTGGTACAGGTCCTCCAGTTCCGCCCTGACCGCTAGCAGGCGGGCCGCTCTAACCATATGTAAGGGAATGGAGGCCTTAAACAGGTCTACTGCTATAGTCTTCAGAATGGCTCTCTCGTCCCGGTCCCCTATTATTGTACCGTTCCAATCGGAGATTATGGTATCATAGGCCATTTCGATTCAGCGCCCGCTCTCAAGCTCCAGGCTCAAGTCCAACGCTCTTGCTGAGTGGGTGATGGCGCCCACCGAGATAAGGTCGACTCCGGCCCCGGCAACCTGACGCACATTCTCCAGGGTGATGCCGCCAGATGCCTCGATGAGAGCGCGACCCCGGGCAAGGTTAACCACCTTTTTAATTTCCCCAAGCGCCATATTATCGAGCATTATAATGTCAGCGCCGGCGCTCATCGCCTCTTCGGCCTCGCCAATGCTACCCACCTCCACCTCCACCTTGAGGGTTGAACCCCGGCGCGCCTGCTCGATCGCCCCCTTCAGCCCCAGACCCAAAGAGCCAAGCGCCGCCTGGTGATTGTCCTTGATGAGCACCCAATCGCCCAGGTGCTGGCGATGGCTCTGCCCCCCTCCCATGCGGACCGCATACTTTTCCAGCGCCCTCATCCCCGGGGCGGTCTTTCTAGTATCAGTAATTTGAGCTTTCAAGCTCTTTATCGCCTCAACATAGCGTGATGTCTCGGTGGCGATGCCGCTCAAGTGGCAGAGAAAGTTTAGCGCGGTACGCTCCGCCATTAATATGCCCGCCACCTTCCCTGCGATGGTGGCCACCACATCGCCTTTTCGAATCGTGGTGCCGTCCTTTATCAGCACCTCCACCCTTAACGCAGGGTCAACATGCCGAAAGACGGCCTGGGTTACCTCTATCCCCGCCAGCACTCCTTCATCTTTTACCAGGATAGATGCTTTCCCCTCAAGGTCAGGGGGAATGAGCGCCTTGGTGGTAACATCGCTGGAGGCGAGATCCTCGGCCAGGGCGTTTTCGATTACCTGCTCGACCTCTTTCCACGAACTAGCTAAAATTTCATCCATAGGCCCACACTGTTTAAATAACTCAATCAAGGTCAAGTGGACTCTGGCAATTGCGGCATCTTTTTACTCCCCTGAATACCGTATAGCCACAGTGAGGACAGTGATAGCGTTTCTCCTCCCCTTCCATCCATCTCTCAGTTCCAAGCTCCCTCCACGCCGGTATAGCGCGCAACATCACCTTCTTTCCAACTGGAAGAGGGAAATTATCGATGAATTTGCAGGGAAAATCATCACATTGATGACACCCCTCGATACCCTTGTCAATTGTACAAGACCTGATGGGACATGCCTGACAGAATATAAACAGTTCATTAGAGAGACAACCTTCACATTTAATATCATCTACAGTTACACCATAGACACCCGTTAATCTCTCTTTAAACTTGATGTTGTTATCCCTGTGGGCAATAAGAACAGCACAAACACCGCAGTATAGGCCACAGGGTGCAGCTAGTCTCTTCTTATCCTCCATATCCTCTCCCCCGGCGATACGTTTTTGACCCACCCTTGGCTTCGATTTCGCCCGACATTTCCGCCCTTTGCCAAGTGCGAAGCATCCGCGTCAAAGTCTTCTCTGCAGCTTCTCACGAGCACCGAGGACCTGTTTTTTAATGTCATTCAAGACGCCCCTATTTTTATGCTCCTCCAATACCCATTTCTCAATGTCGCTGGGGTATGCTCCCCAAAATGTTACCTTAGCATTTACGGCAACGATCATCTCCTGCGCACGTTCAGCTTTCTTGTAGAATTCCAGATCCTCGTCGAGATATCGATCTGTTATCAATAATTCCAACGCCTGTGATCTTAGCAGAGAGTCCAGAAACTCTAAGTCTTTCACGTCCTCTCCCCTCCCTTTCTCCGATCTATATTTCTGGTTATTCTTTGCATCCTCAACATAGCTACTAAATAATGCTATGTTTGAATCACATTCTGATAGCACTGCGTCTAGCCGACGCATTGCCTCGTCTCGCCGAAAAACCTCGAAGAGTGTCCCGCGCCCAGAAATGGTCTCCAGCACATGGCTATCAGGTCTATCAGGATATGACAGACAATCCTTAATAGCTTCTTTGAAGCGTCTGCAAAAATCCGCATTTTTTAAATGATTATCAGAATAGAAAAGAGTACCTTTCGCACCAATATCGAAAGGAAGTTCTGTTTCCTCTTGAGCAATTGTGATTGTACCGTGCTTGAAGCTCTGACGGACTCCAAGCTCCCAATACACGTTAGGATTCTGGTCTGTAAGATCTGCAACGACCACGGGACAAATAACAAGATCAGTAATAATCTGCCTCAGGATATCTCCACGCAGCGGCTCTGACCGCTGTGCTTCAAGTTCTTGGCTTTCTTCAATAAGTGGCTTCAGAAAAGAGTCAAAGTGCTTCGTCCAATAATCTTCCGTGTGTTCCTTAATCGTTTCCGAGAAAGGCATGATAACGAAACAGCGTTGGCGTTCTGTTGACATATTAGTTACCCTCCAGCCAAATTATTTTCAAAACCCTACGCCCGTCAGTCAGTCTTTCTGAACACGATGTGCTTGAGCCAGGCATCCGAAGGCCGTGGAAAGTCGGAGCGGAAGTGGGCACCGCGGCTCTCCTCCCGAAATAGCTTCCCCTCAGCCACCTCTTTAACCTGTGAAACAGTTAATTACTCGGGAGAAACCAGCTCAATCCCAAAGAGTTTAGGCCATAACTTCCCAGTCACAAACAGCCGGTCATTTATCGCATCATACGCAATACCGTTCAGAACGTCAATCGCTTCGGTACAGTCTTCGTGATGTAGGAGTCCTTCCAGCTCTATCCATCCAACCACTTCGCCTGTCTGGGGTGCGATCCTCGCAATATGGTCCGTTTGTAAGACATTAGCATAGATTTCCCCTTGAACGTATTCCAGCTCATTGAGCCCGGTCACGGGACCATCGCTGTCATATACCTCAATTCGTCCGATTTCCTCCAAGGTTTCCGGCTCGAGGAAATGCAGTGTTGACGAACCATCGCTCATGATTAATCGTTTGCCATCATGCGTAATGCCCCAGCCCTCAGTCGGATAATCGAATTCCCGCAGTAACTTAAAACTGTCTTTATCATAGATAAACCCGACGCTGGATTGCCAGGTCAACTGTATGATCTTGCTATCATAAATTGTAATGCCCTCACCAAAATATTGAGCGGGTAGCTCATGAATTTGTAGGATGTCGCCGGTTTCTAATTCCACTCTGCGTAACGTGGATTGCCCATAAAGGCCTGTCCCTTCAAACAAAGCGCCATCTTCAAAAACCAACCCCTGCGTGAAGGCATTTTGATCGTGCGGATAAGTATTGACGACCTTATATGTATAGACCGGGGTAACGTTGGAAGTTGTGGGAAGTGGAGATTCAGGAGAACATGAACAAGAGTAAAAGTAAACTAGCCCGACAAATGCGAGAAGCCCCAACAAGAGTATTATCGAGTGCCGGTTTACAAAAATAGCCCTCCATGGAGATATATGGATTCCCATTTCGTCTTGTCCTTTTTAGCTATACTGGGACAATACTAGAGGCTTGGCTTGGCATACAAAGCTATGGGTCAGAAATCAGTCTGTCTTCCTGAAGACTATGTGTTTGAGCCAATCTGACGAAGGCTGTGGAAAGTCGGAGCGGAAGTGGGCACCGCGACTTTCCTCCCGAATTAGCGCCGCCTCCGACATAAGCCGCCCTGCCAGTATCAGGTTTGAAAGCTCATAGGAGGAGCGGTCAGAGGGCTTGTCTGCAGCCTGCTGCCACAAGGCAAGTGTGGATATCGCCTCTGTCAGACCCTCGCCCGAGCGCACGATCCCTACCCTATCCCACATAAGAGACTGAAGCGCCAACAGGCTGAGGGGAGGGAGCTTTCTTGAGGCCTTTCGCCCCTTTCGTTCGCCCAGACTAAAGTGTTCCCTCTGATTACCGAGAGGTGTACTAACCCCTTCCTTTGCTCTCTGCATAATCCGCTTGGTAAAAACCACCACCTCAAGGAGTGAATTAGATGCCAGCCGGTTGGCTCCGTGCACCCCGGTGCATGCCGTCTCACCAGTAGCGAAGAGCCCGGCAATATTGGTCTCACCCCACGCATTCGTCTTCACACCACCCATCATGTAGTGTGCGGCAGGCGCTACCGGTATGGGGGACTTTGTAATATCCAGGCCATTGACCAGGCAGAAGCGATAGATATGGGGGAAACGGGCGGTGACCAGCCGCCTGGGTAGATGAGTAACATCGAGGAAAACACGGTCGCTCCCTATCTTTTTCATCTCAGCAAGTATTCCCCTCGCCACTACATCTCGGGGTGCAAGGTCTCCATCAGGAGTGTAATCAGACATGAACTGGCGCCCTTCGACGTTGCGCAGGATCCCCCCCTCGCCCCTCACTGCCTCGGATATGAGGAACGGGGTCACCCCGGGAAGGCGAAGCGCAGTGGGATGGAACTGGAAGAACTCCATATCGATAATCTCCGCACCTGCATTGTAGGCGAGAGCGATACCATCACCGGTAGCGATATCGGGGTTGGTGGTGAAATTGAAAAGCCGCCCTCCGCCGCCAGTTGCCAGGATGACATACCGAGAGCGGAACTCCTCCATCGCCCCGGTGCGGCTATCGAGTGCCTTCACTCCCCGAACCACGCCATCGTCAACGATGATCTGGGTTACCAGGCAGTATTCCATGATTACCATCTTGGCCAGCATCGCCAGGCGGCTAAGGGTAACCTCGATATGCTCGCCGGTAGCATCTCCGCCGGCATGTAGGATGCGGGGAACGCTGTGCGCCGCCTCCCTAGTGAGAGCGACCTCGCCATCCACCGTGTCGAAGTGAACCCCAAAATCGATCAGGTCGGTGATACGGTCGGGGCCCTCATCCACAAGGATGCGCACCGCTTCCTCATCGCACAAGCCGGCCCCGGCAGCTATGGTGTCCTGGTAATGGAGTTCAGCAGAATCACCGATTCCGATGGCAGCAGCAATGCCGCCTTGGGCATGTCTGGTATTACACTCATTGATGCCAGCCTTGGTCAGCAGGAGCACGCTCCCCTGCCCCTGCGCCAGCAGCGCGGTGTAAAGCCCGGCGATGCCACTGCCCACAATGATGTAATCGTACTCTTTCATGAGGCTACCTGAAAATTTAGCTAAGGTTTCTCAACCATTCAATCAATCTGCCTATAGAATTATTAAAATTGGTAACTCGGGCCCCTCGCGCTCTTCGGATTACAACACCATAAGAATCGCAAATTATCTTAAGTCTTGCAGTGACTTCAGCATCAGTTGATCTAGAGTGTAGCTCAAAAGTGAACAGGATATTTCTACCATCAGATGGCAGGAAATCTTTTATTCGATTTAGCTGTCGGGCCAAGCCAGTATTTGGATTTCTGACGCCTTTTCCTTTTAATCCAAATATATCCGTCTGGTCTATATAGCTCTTTATCTCAAATATTGCCTTCACCTGCTCTTTTTCCACAACCGCTACATCAGAGAACTCCAATAGCGGAGCACCCTTATATATGATAGCATCAATTTGGGGGCTTATCTTCTTATCCTCGTCAGCCTCAGCATCAAATACCAAACCACTCTTTAATCCAAATCCCTGCGGTAAAAATTCCCTGATAAAATCCCTGGCAATACCCTCTTGCACTACACCACGAACCTGAGCACTCTTCCGACCCTCACTCAGGCCTAGCAAATGCCAGAAGCTCCAGCTCTTCTTAGCCAATTCTTCACATTTTGCCTCGCCCAACGCTTTATAAAGTTCTTCCTTCACTCGTCATCCTCCCTGAAAGATTGTAGGCAAAGCTAATATTATGTTACCTCCAGCATGCGGTCGAGGGCAAGCTTGGCTTTTACTCTCACCTCCTCAGCAACACTCACCACGTTTCGGCGCCCTTCCATGGTCCTCACCACACTCTTAAGGGTGGTCTTCTTCATGTCCGGACACAGTAAGCCCGTGGTGAGCAGATGGAAGGCCTTCTCCGGGTTCTCTCTTCGCAGTCCGTGAAGCAGTCCCTCCTCAGTGCCAATGAGGAATCTCCGGGCATCACTCTCTTTGACATAGCGGATCATCTGCGATGTACTGAGCGCCGCATCTGCCTGTTCGATCACCGCAGCGGAGCACTCAGGGTGCACCAGCACCACAGCGTCAGGGTGAAGCTCTTTGGCACGCTCGATATGGCGGGGAATCAGCCGTTGATGGGGGGGACAGAAGCCGGGGTACAGGATCATGCGCTTGTCGGTCTTTGTGGAAACATAATGACCCAGGTGCCGATCGGGTATAAAAAGGACTTCATCGTTGGGGAGCGACTGCACTACCTCCAGCCCGTTGGCCGAGGTGCAGCAGACATCGCTCAGGGCCTTAACCGCCGCCGAAGAGTTCACATAGCAGACTACCGCAGCCTCAGGATACCTTTCCTTCCACTCCCTGAGATCGGCTTCACCTATCATGTCCGCCATGGGACAGCCAGCGTCTGCCTCTGAGAGGAGCACCGTGCGCTCCGGGCTTAGGATAGCGGCACTCTCAGCCATGAAGTGGACTCCACAGAAGACGATGACCTCGGCATCAACCTGGGTGCACCGACGCGCCAGCTCCAGCGAATCGCCGGTTATGTCGGCGATGTCCTGCACCTCAGGGCGCTGATAGTTGTGGGCCACAATCACCGCATTGAGCGACTTTTTCAGCTTCTCGATCTTCTGTTTAGTTTCCTCTAAGTCCATCTCGACCATTCCTAGTCGTCCCTCACAATACAATAAGCTGCTTTCACACCCATATATTATTCCAGAATATTCTTATTTCCTAGCCGCCCCAACTCTCCAACTTCCCGCTCAATATCTCCCAGATATCTTTTCTTTATATGGTCCCTAATTTCCTCCTTGGCCCCCTTCAAGTTCCCATGTAGAGAATATTCCCTATTGCAATAAGGACATTCCCCTTTACACATCACGATACCCTCCCCTGAAGCGACCAGGGGCCTGTTTTATCTATTCTTACATTAACTAACTGCCCCATGTGGTCAGATTTATCCTCAAAGAAGACGAGCTTATCCGTCCTGGTGCGCCCCCACCACCTCCCCTTTTTCCGCCCTTCCACCAGGACTTCAACTATTTTACCCAAAAGCCTCCTATTGAGCTCGGTGGCAATGCCCTCCTGAAGCGTTTCGATCTTCTCTCTGCGGCGTATCTTTTCCTCAACTGGAACATCATCCTGAAGCTCACGCGCCGCGATGGTACCGAGTCGCGGCGAGTAGCAGGCTACATGGACCGTATCGAACCTGAGCTCCCTCAGTATATCGTAGGTCTTTTGAAACTGCCCCTCGCCCTCACCGGGGAATCCAACGATGACATCGGTGCTCAGGGCGATGTGGGGAATGGAACGGCGGATACGGCCTACGAGCTGGCGATATTGCACCGCGGTATAGCCCCGCCCCATCGCCCTTAAAATATCATCGTCCCCGGCCTGAAGTGGCAGACTCAGGTGCTCGCAGACCTTCTCCAGTCGGGCCATCGATTCAATGAGCCGCTCGCTCATATCCTTGGGATGAGAGGTAAGAAAGCGTATCCGAGCCAAACCATCGATCCGGTCAAGCTCCGCCAAGAGACCTGCAAGCGCTGGCCTGTCAGGCAGATCATGACCGTAAGAGTCGACATTCTGCCCCAGCAGAATGATTTCCTTCGTACCATGCACGGCCAGCTCTCTAGCCTCACAGACGATCTCCGCCACGGGGCGGCTCCGCTCCCTCCCCCTTCGATATGGCACGATGCAGTAGGAGCAGAAGTTATCGCAGCCCCGAATGATGGTCACAAAGGCGCTAGGCTTGGGCCTGAGATTTGAAAAGCCCGAATCCGATCCCCCCGGGGCCAGCCCCCGTTCTTCAAGGTATCGGGCGAGCTCCCTAAAAGCCTGCGGTGCGAAAAATAGGTCCACATGAGGAAAGCGATGGCTGAGGTCATCGAGACTCGAGTCCACGATGCAGCCGGTAAGGGCGAGTATCTTACCCCTCCCCAGGGATCTGAGGGCGTTAAGCTTGTTAATGACGCGGTCCTCAGCGCTCTGTCGCACCACGCAGCCATTAAGCACAATAATTTCCGCCTCATCAGCTTTCGGGCTGGGCTGGTAGCCTATTTGCTCCAAATAGCTGGAAATGCGCTCCGAGTCAGCCTTATTCATCTGACATCCGATGGTCCAGATATGATAACGTAGCACCAGGGGCTCCTATAATAATATACCCCTCATTCAGGGGTATCTCGTATTTCTCTATTCTTTATGGCGGAGGGAGTGGGATTCGAACCCACGACCCCGATTTCGCAGGGTAACCGCTTAGCAGGCGGCCGCACTAGACCACTATGCGATCCCTCCCTAATTTCAATATAACATAGGGTGGTTCGTTTTTCAACGATATTGCCTCCCCCACTACCCTATGCTATACTGAGGCTACAGAATCACCATAAAGGGGGAGCATGGAAGAGGTAAGGATAGAATCAGAGGATGTGTCCATTAAATCGCTACTGGCAGCGGGCGCCCACTTTGGTCACCAGACCAGTCGCTGGAACCCGCGAATGAAGAAATATATCTTCACCGCCAGAAATGGCATCCATATAATCGACCTGGAACAGACCGCCGCTATGTTATATAAGGCATCGGAGTTTGTCCGTGACCTCGTTGCTAAGGGAGAGAACATCATCTTTGTCGGCACCAAGAGGCAGGCTAAGGATGCAGTTGAGGAGGAAGCCAAGCGCTGTGGCATGCCCTATGTGAATCAACGCTGGCTGGGGGGGATGCTCACCAACTTCGCCACCATCCAGGCAAGAATCGACTATCTGGTACGCCTGGAGGATCGTCAGGTAAGGGGAGAGTTCGATTACCTCACCAAGAAGGAAGCGATGAAACTGGGTAAGGAGATAGAGCGCCTCAACCGGCAAATGGGTGGTTTCAAGGAGATGACCAAGTTTCCCGGGGCTATTTTCATTGTCGACCCGGCGAAGGAGAGGATCGCCGTCGCCGAGGCCAGGCGCACCGACGTTCCTATCGTGGCCATAGTGGATACCAATTGCAACCCCTATGAGATAGACTATCCCATCCCGGCAAACGATGATGCTGTTAGAGCAATTAAGCTAATATGTGGGCGGATGGCGGATGCCGCGCTTGAGGGCATAGAAGACCGCAAGATGGCTGAAGAAATGGTCTACGAGGAGGCTGAAGTGCCAGAGATTTTAACCTTCACCCCTGAAGACGACTCCACCATTAAAAGGGATTACACCACTGGGGGTGACTCCACCTCCGAGGTTGAGGAGAGATCATGATAACTACCCAAACAATAAAAGAGCTCCGCGGAGTAACCGGGGCCGGGATAATGGACTGTAAAAAGGCCCTTCAGGAAACGGAGGGCAATCTTAATGATGCCATAGATATTCTCAGAAAGCAGGGTTTTACCAAGGCAGCGAAGAAGGCCCATCGGGAGGTGAGCCAGGGGCTGGTGGAGGCCTATATACACACCGGGGGGCGTATCGGGGCACTGGTGGAGGTGAACTGTGAGAGCGATTTTGTGGCGAAAACCGACGAGTTCAAGACGCTGGCCCATGACTTGACGATGCAGGTGGCAGCCACAGACCCCATGTTTTTAAGCAGTGAGGGCATACCTGAGGGGGTGGAGCCCAGCGAGGCCTGTTTGCTCTCCCAGCCTTTCATTAAGGACCCTGAAAGAACCGTTCAGGACATCATTACGGAAACGATAGCCAAGGTTGGGGAGAATATCAAGATACGGAGATTTGCCCGCTTCGAGTTGGGCAAGGAATAGGCGATGAAGGCTGCTAAGTATAAGCGCATCATCTTGAAACTGAGCGGCGAGGCACTTACGTCTGACGGCGCATTTGGCATCGATCTAGATATCCTCTCCAATATCGCCGAACAAATAAAGCAGGTAGTTGGCATGGGGGTTGAGCTTGCCATCGTGGTTGGCGGGGGAAACATATGGCGGGGAGCAAAGGCTGAAGCGAATGGAATGGAGCGCACCAGCGCCGATTACGCCGGGATGCTGGGCACACTGCTAAATGCCCTGGCACTACAGGACGCCCTGGAGAAATATGGGGTGACCACCAGGATCCAGAGTGCCCTAAACGTTCAGGCGGTTGCCGAACCCTATATCAGGCGCCGCGCCCTGCGCCACCTGGAGAAGGGGCGAGTAGTCATCTTCGCTTGCGGCACCGGAAACCCCTATATGACCACCGATACCGCAGCAGCGCTCAGGGCTATAGAGATCGGGGCCCAGGTATTGCTTATGGCAAAGCACCGGGTCGATGGCGTTTATGACACCGATCCACTCAAAAAACCCGATGCCAAAAGGTACGAAAATATCAGCTATTCCGATGCACTAAAGCTCCGTCTTGAGGTTATGGACGTAACTGCCCTTTCCCTCTGTATGGAGCATGAGCTACCCATTGTTGTCTTCGACCTCGGCGCTCACCAGAGCATTGTACGGGCAGTGGCGGGCGAGGTTATTGGAACCACGGTCACCAGCTAGAGGTGGAAATTGATCGATGAGGTACTGCTAGCGGCAAAAACCAAGATGGGAAAGACCATCGAGGCACTACGGAAAGAGTTGGCCTCCATCCGCACCGGGCGAGCGACACCAGCGCTGGTCGATGATATCAAGGTAGATTACTACGGCACACCCACGCCGCTTAAGCAGATAGCCACCGTTTCAGCACCGGAGGCCAGGCTCCTCCTGATTCAGCCCTGGGACAGCAGCACGCTACCCAGCATAAAGAAGGCTATCCTAAAGTCAGAGCTCGGCCTCAACCCCACAAGCGATAGAGATGTGATACGCCTGGTAATCCCCCAGCTATCCGAGGAGCGAAGAAAAGAATTGGCGAGGGCTGTTCATAAGCGGGCTGAGGATGGCAGGGTCGCCCTCAGAAATATAAGAAGGGATGCACTGGAGGAGCTCAGAAAACTAGAGAGAGAGAAGGAGATCTCGCAGGACGAACAAAAACGCGGCCAGGAGCAACTTCAGGAGCTTACCGATAGCTTCATCGCCACGGTGGGTAAGGTAGCAGAGGATAAGGAAGCCGAGCTACTAGAGATTTAGTTGAGTAGCTCGAGAGTCAAGTTACGGATATATAAAGTGGTAGAGCCCAGAATCAAGCATATCCCCAATCATGTCGCCATTATTATGGATGGCAACGGCCGCTGGGCCAAAAGCCGAGGGCTACCCAGGCTCGCTGGTCACCGCGCTGGAACGGAGAACGCCCGCCGCGCCGTAAAGTGCCTCGCCGATCAACAGGTGAAATACATAACCATTTTTGCTTTCTCCACAGAGAACTGGAGCCGCCCGCAGATAGAGGTCCAGGGGCTTATGCGCATCATGGAGGACGTTGTCGACCAGGAAACCATAAGCCTTCACAAGGATGGGGTCAAGCTCATTCACCTGGGACACCTCGATGGGCTCTCCGAGAGGCTGCAGCAGAAGGTTCAATACGCCCTCGAACTGACCAAGCACAATACCAGAGGCACCCTTTGCCTTGCCTTTAACTACGGCGGTCGCGCCGAGATCGTGGATGCGGTGAGACGAATCATTCACGATGGCATAAAACCCGACAATGTGGACGAGGTTTTAATTTCTAGCTATCTACACACCAAAGACCTGCCCGACCCTGACCTAATCATTCGCACCGGTGGGGAGATGCGCCTGAGTAACTTCCTGATCTGGCAGGCAGCCTACAGCGAGTACTACGCCACACCAACCCTCTGGCCCGACTTCGGCCCAAAGGAAATCGAGCAGGCCCTTATTGCCTACAGCGAGCGGGAGCGGCGCTTCGGGGGGCTTAAAAGGAAGGGCTGAGGCTCATAGGCGGGATGATCAGGCGAAGGGTGCTCAGTGCACTAGTTCTTTTACCCCTCATCTTATTAATCATCTGGTTTGACGGCCCTGCTTATTCTTTATTGGTCACCGCTGTCGCTGCTCTTGGAGCGCTGGAATTTTGTGGTATGAAGGGCCTCTCCAGGAGGCATCCGCTAACCCTTTTCGGGCTGGTCGGTGTTCTTCTCTTCATCCTGGTAGCCCACGTTGAAGAGAGCTATACTGCGCCCCTGTTAACAGCAGTTGTGGCCTTTTCTCTAATCTGGCTCCTTTTCCGCTCCCCCGTGAAGGGTGCCGCCACTAATTGGGCCTGGATCCTCGCTGGTATCATCTATATTGGCTGGTTGATGAGCCACTTTATCCCCCTTCGGGAACTGGAAGGCGGAAGGGAGTGGGTGCTCTTTGTAGTGCTTGCCACTTTTGCTACTGATACCACCGCCTTCTTTGTTGGTAAGATATGGGGCAGGCATTCTCTAGCCATGAAGGTCAGCTCAGGGAAGACCCGGGAAGGCGCGGTGGGTGGCTTTCTGGGTGCCATCGCCGCATCGCTGATCCTGACTCTCCTGCTAGGCATCGCCATCCCCTATTGGCAAGCGGCCATCCTCGGCACCCTCATCGGCATCTTCGCCCCGCTTGGCGACCTAGCAGAATCGATGCTCAAGCGTAGCACTGGCCTCAAGGACTCAGGAACACTGATACCCGGTCATGGTGGCCTCCTCGACCGCCTCGATAGCATCCTCTTTACCGTGGTTGTAGTATACTATTATGTGACATGGGTAATAATTTGAAACGGCTCGCCATTCTCGGCTCAACTGGCTCCATAGGGCAGCAGACCCTCGATGTGGTTCGCTCCTTCCCCGGCCGATTTAATGTTATCGGTCTTGGCGCGGGTAGCAACATCGCCCTTCTAGTGGAGCAGGTCGAAGAGTTCCAGCCGAAACTTGTTTCTATTGAATCAGCCAGCTCAACGGAGATATTGCATGGTAGGACGCGCCAGATTTTACCATCACAGGAGCTTGTGGCTCACCCCGATATTGACCTGGTGGTGATCGCCATCTCGGGAAAAGCAGGTCTCGACCCCACCCTGGCAGCGATCAGGGCCGGGAAAAGGATCGCCCTGGCCACCAAGGAGGTCCTGGTATTGGCAGGGGGAGCTATCACCTCCGAGGCAAAGCAGCATGGCGCCCGCATCCTGCCTATCGATAGCGAGCCCAGCGCAATATGGCAATGTATGCGCGGCGAGGAGAAGGGGATCTCCAGGCTAATCCTGACCGCCTCTGGCGGGCCCTTTCGCCACCTCTCTCTAGAAGAGCTCAAAACGGTGTCTGCGCAGCAGGCGCTTGAGCATCCCACCTGGAGAATGGGGCCAAAGATCACCATCGACTCAGCCACCCTGATGAACAAGGGGTTTGAGGCTATTGAGCTAAGCTGGCTATTCGATGTCCCGATGGAAGATATCGATATCGTCATCCACCCCCAGAGCATCATTCACTCCATGGTTGAATTTGTCGACGGCTCTATCAAGGCGCAGCTAAGCCCCCCCGATATGCGCCTGCCCATTCAGTATGCCCTCTTTTTCCCTGAGCGTCTGCCCAACCATCTTCCCCACCTCGATTTTTCGGAAACAGGCTCCCTCACCTTTGAAACACCCGACAGAGAAAAATTCCCCTGCCTGGGATTAGCGCTGGAAGCGGGTCGGAAAGGCGGCACCTACCCCGCGGTGCTTAGTGCCGCCGATGAGGTGGCAGTGTCACTATTCCTAGAGGAGCGTATCGGATATATGGATATACCAAAGCTTGTTGCAGAAGCCCTGGAGACGCACCAGAACATCACCAACCCTAGCCTGGAGGATTTACTCGCCGCTGATGCCTGGGCCAGGGAGAGGGTGCACCGATGAGCGTATTTATTAGCATACTCATATTCTTAGCTATTCTTATCGTGGCCATAGTGGTCCACGAACTGGGTCACTTTATTACCGCCAAGCGCTGCAAGGTGAAGGTCGAGGAACTAGGTTTGGGGTTTCCTCCTCGCATCCCTCGCCTGAGTTTCAAGCGGGGGGAAACGATCTACTCGCTAAACCTTATCCCCCTCGGCGGCTTCTGCCGCATGGCCGGGGAGGAAGACCCCGATGTACCGGGCAGCCTGGCGGGGAAGAGCTTGAAGGTGAGGTTCCTCGTCCTCAGTGCCGGGTCTCTCTTTATGCTCCTGCTTCCCGTCCTCCTGCTCCCACTCGCCTATATGATACCGATGGAACGCCCGGTGGAGGATGGGGGGATAAAGGTCATAAGCGTCGCTCAGGATTCGCCGGCCGAAATTGCCGGCATCGAAAATGGAGACGTTATCCTGGAAATCGACGGTGAGGAAGTGAAGACCCTGGAAGAGGTGCATCAAGCGGTCGATACCAAGACTGGCGAAGAGGTCAACCTGCTTCTACTGAGGGATGACACCCTACTGGAGAAGACCCTGACCCCGCGGGAGGAATACCCCAAAGATGAAGGGGCTATGGGTATCCAGATGGGCTATATAATGGAAACCAGCGCCTATCCACCATGGGAAGCCATCCCCAAGGGCCTGGGTGAGTACGGTCAGTTGTTGGTAGCAGCCAAAGATGCCTTCGCCAGCCTCATTGCAGGGGATGTGCCATTGCAGGACGCTGTAGCCGGACCCATTGGCATAGCCCAGATGACCGGCGAGGTGGCCGAACTGGGAGCTGAGCCCCTCATCCGCCTTGCCGCCCTCATCAGTGTTAGCCTGGCCATAGTAAATCTGCTCCCCATCCCCGGCCTTGATGGGGGAAGAATCGTTTTTGTTGCCATCGAGGGCATCCGGCGGGGAAAGAGAATATCGGCACAAAAGGAGAACCTTATCCACCTCGTCGGCTTCGCCTTATTAATAATGCTGATCGTTCTGGTAAGCTACAATGATATAATGCGCCTCATAAGCGGGGAAGGTTTCATCCAATGATACGGCGCCGTATGTCCCGACCTATTAGCATCGGAGATGTCACGGTAGGAGGTGGGGCGCCGGTGGTAGTGCAGTCGATGGCCAAGACCGACACCCGTGACGCTAGTGCAACTATCGTGCAAATTCGCAGGCTGGAGGAATTCGGCTGCCAGTTAGTGCGCGTGGCCGTCCCCGATGGCGAGGCTGCCGCATCAATCCCTACGATAAAGCCTTTGACATCCATCCCGCTCATCGCCGACATCCATTTCGACTACCGCCTCGCCCTCCTGGCCCTACAGGGTGGTGTTGATGGGCTGCGCCTGAATCCAGGGAACATCTCCGACCGTGAGCAGATCAAAGCGGTAGTTCTGGCAGCCAAAGAGCGGAACGTACCCATCAGGATCGGGGTAAACGCCGGAAGCTTGCCCCCCACAGAGAACAAGGAACAGACTATCGTGGAGCGAATGGTAGGTTCAGCACTGGAGCAGATCAAGCTGCTCGAGAGCCTCGATTTCGATTTGATCAAGGTGTCTCTAAAGGCCTTCGATGTTCCCGATACGGTTGCGGCGAACCGGGCGCTGGCCGAGCGTATGCCCTACCCTATCCACCTGGGTATCACCGAGGCGGGCACCACAAAAAGCGGGGTAATCAGGAGCGCCGTCGGCATCGGCATTCTGCTGCACCACGGGATCGGGGACACCATCCGTGTGTCGCTCAGCGGTGACCCGTGTGAGGAGGTGAGTGCCGGCTACGAGATCCTTAAAGCGCTCGACCTGAGCCAGCGCGGCCCCACGCTGATAAGCTGCCCCTCGTGCGGGCGTACCGAGGTGGATATAATAGGGCTGGCCAATGCTGTAGAAGAGCGCCTTTCCAAGCTTAAAAAGTCAATCAAGGTGGCGGTAATGGGGTGCGTGGTGAACGGCCCCGGCGAGGCAAGAGATGCCGACGTGGGCATCGCCTGCGGCAAGGGACGCGGGGTCATCTTCCGCAAGGGAGAGCAGGTGCGCACCGTGGATGAGGCCGACTTTCTGAGCGCGCTAATGGCAGAGGTGGAGAAGTTATAAGAATGGCAGTTTTAGGCGATACTTATAAGCACTATATTCCTGATATAGGTTTATCTATAGAGAAAAACACTAAAAATATCCCTCAAGATGGCAAATACTATCTGCTGCGTGACAGGTTTCAGTAGCATCAAATTGACAAGAACTGTTAAAGCTTAGAAGGCGATTGAATTTGGTAAATTGGTAAAAAGGAGTAAGCTATGTCTGGCAAGAGAATGCCCACAAGGGTACGCTGTAAGAATTG
>DAOUEU010000110.1:0-19063 GCA_034430255.1 Dehalococcoidia bacterium
GGGCAGTCATCCATCATAGCCGACCGCATCGGCCTTAAGATGTTTGATTACCATGTAACCGAGAGCGGCTTCGCCGCAGATATAGGCTTCGAGAAGTTCTGGAATGTCAAGTGCCGGTTGAGTGGTCTCAAGCCACACGTCTCGGTGCTTACCACGACCATCCGGGCACTCAAGATGCATGGCGGTGGCCCCAAGGTGGTAGCAGGCATTCCCCTGCCCGACTCCTACATTAAAGAGGACCTGGAGCTGCTGGAGAAGGGCCTGCCCAACATGGTGCACCACATCAATACTATCAGGGAATCTGGCATCAACCCGGTTGTGTGTATAAATTGCTTCCACACCGACACCAAGGCAGAGATCGCCATGGTCAGAAAGGCGGCTGAGGAGGCGGGGGCCCGCTGCGCTGTATCTACACACTGGGCCGATGGCGGCGACGGCGCCCTCGAGTTGGCCGATACTGTCAAAGAGGCCTGCGAAGAGACCAATGATTTCAAGTTCCTCTATCCGCTGGAGACGAAACTGCGGGAACGCGTAGCGAAAATCGCCAAGGTGGTCTACGGGGCTGATGGCGTGAGCTGGACCCCGGATGCCGAGGCCAAGGCAAAGTCTCTAGAGGGCAATTCCATGTACGATGAATACACCACCATGATGGTAAAGACACACCTGAGCCTCACCCATGACCCGGCGTTAAAAGGTGTTCCCAAGGGATGGACCCTACCCATTCGCGATGTGTTAATCTACTCGGGGGCAAAGTTCCTGTGTCCCTGCGCTGGTGCCATTAGCCTTATGCCGGGAACCAGCTCCGATCCTGCCTTTAGAAAGGTGGATGTCGATACAAAGACCGGCAAGGTGATGGGCCTGTTCTAAGAGACTGACAGAATAGGGCAAAAGGGGCGGTGCTCAAGCGCTGCCCCTTTTTTAAACTCAATAATTTAACTATCTCAAGTCGCCTGAATAACGGCAAACCATATGCCGCAAGCCCATGTCATAGACGAGTCGACATGGGCTGAGCCTTCACTTTATAATTGGTTACATGAAGACCAGCGATTTCGATTATCACCTCCCTCCGGAGTGCATCGCCCAGACCCCTGTAGAGCCTCGTGATCGCTCCAGGCTCATGGTCCTCTCCCGGAATGATGGTTCGGTAGCGCACCGCCACTTCTATGAGCTCGTGGATTTGCTACAGGAGGGCGATGTTCTGGTGTTTAATGACAGCCGTGTCATTCCAGCACGGCTTATCGGTCGGAAAGAGGGCTCAGGGGGAAGGGTAGAACTCCTCCTGCTCCGACGTATGGGACCTAACCTGTGGGAGGCACTGGTCAGGCCAGCTAGAAGGGTAAGCGAGGGGACAAGGATCGAGTTAGAAGGTCTCCAGGGCGAGGTTCTCGAAAAGATGGAGGGAGCGCTCAGGGTGCTCCACTTCTCCGATGAAGAGGCTCTGGAAAGGTTGGGGCAGGTACCCCTGCCCCCCTACATTAAGCTTCCCCTCAAGGACCCGGAACGCTATCAGACGGTCTACGCCAGGGTAAAGGGAAGCGCTGCCGCCCCCACTGCGGGGCTGCATTTCACCCCGGAGCTTCTCCGTTGCCTTATGGAAAAGGGGATACATTTTGCCTTCGTCACCCTGCATGTCGGGCTCGATACCTTTTCACCGGTGCGGGCGGAAGACCCCGGTGATCACCCGATGCATAAGGAGTACGGCGAGCTAACGCCTCAGGTGGCTCAGCAGCTCAACCAGGCCCAAGCCGAGGGCCGGCGAATTATCTGCGTCGGCACCACGTCGGTAAGGGTTTTAGAGCAGGCGGCGCTTAAGGCTGAGGAAACAGCCCACTCGAAGTTGGATACTGTGACTGCAGGAAATACACAATTCGAAAGCGGTGTATGTCTCGGAGAGAGTGAAAAGGGTATCGAGGCTTTTTGTGGCTGGACCGATCTCTTCATCCTGCCCGGGCACCGCTTTCGCGCACTGGACGGGCTTATCACCAACTTCCATTTACCCCGCTCCACTCTGCTTATGCTGGTCGCCGCTTTTGCCGGCAGGGAGCGCGTTCTAGAAGCCTACCGGGAGGCTATGCGCCAGGGCTACCGCTTCTACAGCTTCGGCGACGCCATGTTAATCTTCCGATCGTGATTAAATGTGCTATAATCGGATGCACATGCTAAGGATACAGAGGTCAAAACGGCCAAATATCATAGGGATTGATCCCGATGACTGATGTTTCATTGCCAGTTGCTTTCGGGGCAGGGGTGGTATCCTTTGCCTCCCCCTGCGTGCTGCCAATGGTGCCCATATATCTGGCCAATTTGGGTGGTGCCGCTGCGCTATCACCCGAAGCAAGGCGCAG
This sequence comes from Dehalococcoidia bacterium, assembly GCA_034430255.1. Lineage (GTDB taxonomy): Bacteria > Chloroflexota > Dehalococcoidia > E44-bin15 > E44-bin15 > DATKYK01. Next base: position 2,346 of record DAOUEU010000110.1, read on the forward strand.
GACCATTTTCCTCCACGCCATCAGCTTCGTAGCCGGGTTTTCGATAGTGTTCATTGGTCTGGGGGCATCGCTAGGGCTCCTAGGAATAGTCTTCCCTGTTGATGTACTACGTATAATAGGGGGCGTTGTACTCCTACTATTCGGATTATTCCTCCTGGCTGCCACTCGGGTACCCTGGCTCAACTACGAGATTCACCTCAGCAAGTCATTTGGTGGGAGCACAGGATACCTGCGCTCTTTACTGATGGGAGGAGCATTCTCGTTAGGGTGGACACCCTGCGTGGGGCCCATACTGGGTGGAATATTGATGCTGGCCATGACTGAACAAACAGCCTGGCAGGGGGCCTACCTGCTCGCAGCCTATTCGCTTGGATTGGGGATACCGTTTATCGCTGTCGGGCTGGCGCTGGGAGCTGCACTTCCGGTTATCAGATGGCTCAGGCGTCGGTCCAATGTAATCTCTATTATCAGCGGGATATTGCTCATCGCCATAGGAATACTAATGCTTACCAACACCCTTGCACATTTCTCCTGATTTCTAAATGAGAAGTAGCTTTATGAATCGAGAAAATATTAAGCGATGGATAGTATTCAGCTTGCTGGCTGTCCTAGCAATGTTGAACTGGGGATGTTCTACTACTGCGCCGGATGTTGGCGCCCTGGCCCCGGCTTTTACAGCCTCTACCATTGATGGAGAGACCATAACACTAGACGAGCTGAGGGGCCAGCCTGTTTTCCTCAGTTTCTGGGCTATTAACTGTGGGGCATGTCGACTGCAGACGCCGTATATTCAGGCCGCTTTCGAGGAAAAAGGGCATGAGATACAGTTCATCGCCATTGACTCGGTGGATAGCAGTGGTGCAGTACAGCAATATACTGAGTATTATGGCCTGGGGTTCACCATGGCTCTGGACAGCTATGGTGAAGCGGCCCGTGCCTACAATATTAGATATTCACCGACAAATTTCCTTATAGACGAGCAGGGGGTTATCAAGTATATACAGATTGGAGCCTTCAGGACCCAGGCTGAACTGATGGCAGTGCTTGACGAATACCTATGACCACCTATAGGAGTATTGCACCTGGAATTGGCTGAGCGATACTTCACCAACCTTCAGCGTGATAGTGTGAAGTAATACTCTATCCTATATATTTACCTCCTCTAATCACCGATAACCCTCCAGCCACCGGTGTAGACATTCATACTCTTTCCCCGGACAAAGCCGATAAGGGTTATGCCGAGGTGGGCAGCCAGATCCACCGCCCGGTCTGTAGGAGCAGCCTTGGAGATGACTATAGGGATATCCCTTCTCGCTATTTTCAGCAATATCTCCGAGGATATCCTGCCACTGGAGATTACCAACCGGTCCTCTATGGGTATATCTTCCAGAATACACCTACCGAAGAGCTTATCGATGGCATTGTGCCTTCCGATGTCCTCAGCAAAGAGCAGGATGTCCTTCGCATCACACAGGGCAGCGCTATGAACCCCGTGCGTTACCTTATAAATCTGGGAGCGCTGCTGAAACTCTTCTGTGAGGGTAAAAACCACACCGGCCGATATCCTCATCTCGGACTCCACCCGCCCCTTACTGGCAACATCGTAAGCGGGATAAGAAGTAACACCACGGCCGCCACTGGATGATATGTACCGCTTGAATGGAATTTCAACGACCTCTTCCATATCCCCCTCGGTTTCTACACGCACCACGCACCCATCATCAGCGAGGATAATCTTACCGATCTCGCTTTTATGTTGTATCAAACCTTCGGAGGTAAGAAAACCAATGGCCAGATATTTCAGGTCTTTTGGGCTGCAGAGCAGGGTTACCAGTTCCTGGTTATTTAACATAATGGTGAGGGGAAACTCCCTGGCGACCACGTCCTTGACCTCGTGTCTACCCTCCTCAGTAATACGAAGTATATTTAATCCTTTTATTTCGTCCATCATCCATACCTCTCCATCTCTACAGGGTCTCCGATACCTGCGAGCCCGCCGCGAATCACCCTGGCGAATACCCAGTCCATGTTTATCACCGTACACAACAGCCTAACAGCGACTATCTTGGCCGTACACCTTCATACCTATTTTACCTATTCTATGGTCCCGCCGCCCACCACAGTATCCTCATGGTAAAAAACTACCGCCTGACCGGGTGTTATAGCCATTTGGTGCTTTTTGAATTTTACTTGGACCCTTTCCCCGTTCGGGAGAGGGGAAAGCACCGCATCTGCCTCTCGGTGGCGATACCTTATCCTGGCCTTTATCTCGAGGGGCTGCTTCAGTGACTCGATGGCTATCCAGTTAAGATCGGCGGCGACGAGTTCATCCCCATAGACCTCCCCCCTTGAGCCCACGGTAACAGCGTTTCTTCCCCGGTCAATGGCTACTACATATAAGGGTTCAGTAGCTGATATACCCAGCCCTTTGCGCTGGCCGATAGTATAAAACAGGATTCCCCGATGCTCTCCCAGGGTATTACCCTCCCGGTCCAGTATCGGCCCTGGCTTCACCGCCTGTGGCATATATTCTCTGAGGAACACGGTGTAGTCACCATCCGGGATGAAGCAAATCTCCTGGCTCTCCGATTTATTTACCACCGGCAATCCCAGTTCCAAAGCCATTTTCCTCACCCCCTCCTTGGTAAAGCAACCCAGGGGCATCAAAGCATGCCTCAACTGATCCTGACTCAACCTATACAGCACGTAGGACTGGTCTTTCCCAGGGTCAAACCCCTTCCTGAGAAGATACCTACCACTCACCTCATCGCGTTCTATCCTGGTATAGTGGCCCGTAGCCACCAAATCGGCGCCCAGCCCTTTAGCCCTGCTTAGTAGTGCGCCGAACTTTATATGTTCATTACACCTGATGCAGGGGTTGGGGGTTCTTCCCCGGCTGTATTGCCAACAGAAGTCATCTATTATCTTTTGTTCAAAAAGGTCATTAAAGTTCATTACGTAGTGGGGGATACCCAGTCTATAGGCTACCCTTTCTGCCTCCGATACGGCATCGAGACTACAGCAACCGCTGAATCTGTCCGCTTCCCCGGCAAGCTTCTGTGATGGCCAGATTTGCACGGTTGCGCCGATGACCTGGTAACCCTCCTCCTTGAGCAGAGCGGCGGCAACGGAGGAATCCACCCCGCCGCTCATTGCTACTACTACCTTCACCGTGACTATATATTAGCATATTTTAGAGAGCGCCATAGAAGGCATCCCAGATGGGATAGGCCCTGGAGCAGTACAATTAACTATCTATAAACCTGTTTGCCTGTCACAGAGTGATTAGTATGATTTTCGTAGCGAGGGCGGTGTTGCGGTAGGTTAGCGGGGATAGGTGTGTACGCGAGATGTAGTTACAAAACGGCAACGTTAGGTTTTATTAGTAAGATAAGGGGGCCATTATATAGCATCAAATGTCAGATTAAAAATAGGGGTGGATAGAGATATCTACCCCTTTAATCCGCGTGGCTATAGCTTTGAGCTTACATTCCTGCCGTCCTGCGTTACAGGATGGGTAAGGCTTGTGCTTCAGTTTCGCCAAAGAGTCTCCGTAGCTTCGACTAACGAAGCCATTGGATCAACGAAGAGCTCCCTAACCAATATCCTTAACATATTATGCTCTGATATGAAGTCCGCTACTGGCGGGCTGGTCTGGTAGTACCACTCCACAAGTTGAGAGCCCAAGGTGCTTTCCAGCAACACGTCATCCCTGAAAGCTCTGAGGGTGTCGATTTCCGCAGCCGTCGATGTGCCATAGGCTGCGGTGGCGATGAAGCAACTCAAATCCCATTTGGTTGTGTCAACAGGGCATGTCACGTACACACCTCTCCCCTGAAGTTCAGGTATGTATATGTTGACGGAATCCGCACTTAATGGATTACCACAGAGGATAACCCGATCCCCCTCTGAAAGCCCCGCGTTCGCCACGAGTGATGAGACATCGCTTATCTGGTTGTCACTTAGGTGGAGCTCAGTCAGGCTGGTGAGGCTTGATAGCGCAGAAATATCGCCTATCTGGTTGCCACTTAGGTAGAGCTTAGTCAGGCTGGTGAGACCTGATAGCGCAGAAATGTCGCTTATCTCGTTGTTACGAAGGTCAAGAATAGTCAGACGGGTGAGGTTGGATAACGGTGAGACATCGCTTATATTGTTCCAACCGAGATAAAGCGTTAACAAGTTAACGAGGTTCGATAAGGGCGCGATGTCGCTCATATGATTTACCGGAAGCCAAAGTGTAGTGAGACTAGTGCAGTACTCCAATCCCGTGAGGTCAGTAATATCGTTATCCAAATCCCTATCCAAGGCTCTAAGGCTGGTAAGCCCTGCAAGGTCAGACTCGTAAATATCTCGCGTAGGCTTTCTTAGCTCATCACGAATTGCTGCTTCCAGATTAGGGTCGGGAAAATTGACTATTTCATCCGTTCCTACTTGAGGCTCGACAATAGGGGTTGGTGTAGGTGTCTGGGTCGGGGTCGGGGTAGGAGTAGCTATCAATGTAGGCGTAGGTGTAGAAGTGACTGTCGATGTAGGTGTAGGTGTTGGGGTGGCTTTCGATGTAGGCGTAGGCGTTGAGGTCGCTTCTCTAGAAAACCCTCCTGTTGTACCAATTGCAATTACTGCAATAATAGCAATTATGAGTATTGCTATTATTACCATTGGAATTATTATTACTGGATCCCTCACTTTCATTGGCTCCCTCCCCAAATCCGCCTAGCTGTGCTCTCTACTCTATTATAGCACTGTAGCAACAATAAGCCCGTGGAAGGAAGTTATGGCGAGGTGGGCAAACCCAGGCAAAACGAACTTGGTTGGTACTAACGTAAAGCCAGCTGTGTGTAATGTCTATTCAGTTTCCCTACCCCAGCTTCATAGGGAGGAAGCCCATTTACTAATCGTCGAACTTCTTTTCAAGCCTGGCCGGCGGCTTGCCTTCCTCGTCCCAGCCCCGCTTCTTATAATATAGCGAAAGAAGCCTCTGAAAATCATCCCTGTCGATTACCCTCCCCGCATTGGGCCCAGTGAGAGGAGGGTTAGCCCATACCTTGTGGGGAAGACTATCGTCCTTGCGACTCACGCCAAGGCGGACATTTATCAGGCGCGTCAGATCATAAATATCATTCGACAGTTCTAGCATTTCCTCAAGGGTCGATTCCCTTCCCGTCACATACCTGTAGAAATTCTCGTAATGCCGTTCGCTCAGTCCCAGCTCAATCCAGGGCAGGCGGCAGACACCGAGCATATCGAACAGCGGGCGCAGCTTCTGGTGATAGATAACAGTATCGACCTTCTCATCGTCTGACCAGCCCTGCCCTTCCTCCAGTTCCTTGGCTATAGTCCACGCCCGCGTATGGTGTGCGCCTATGTCCGAGGTTGCATATGCCAACCCCATCGAGATGCTGGGGCGACTGTCGTAGGCTGACTGCTCCAGGCCCTTGACCTGGAGTATAATCCCATCCATCTCTGGCCACTTCTCGATTATACGGCGAGCCCCGCCAGCGAGGATATCGCCGATTCCCTGCCGGTCGGCGATCCTCTGTATCAGTTCCAGTATGGCATCCCCATCCCCCCAGGTGATCTCCCTGCCATCGAGGTCGGATAGCGACAGGATCCCCTTTTCGTACCCCTCTATCACCGCCCCTACGATGTTGCCTGTCGAGATTGTATCGACCCCGAGCTCATCGCACCGACGGTTTGCAGCCAGAATAGTAGCGAAATTATCGATTCCCAGGTTCGAGCCTAACATGGCACACGATTCATATTCCGGCCCCTCCACCACCGTGCCGGCATATTCCCCATCCTTCACCAAGCAGATGTTGCTGCAACACATGGGACACGAAAAACATGCGCTATCGCCTATCTTATAGTGGTCAAGCATCGTCGCGCCGTTAATCTGATCATGCCTGGTGAAAACGCTGTCCTTGAAATTGTATGCTGGCAAAATCCCCTTCTCGTTGGCGTACTCGATGACATTCATCAGGCCTTCCTGCTGCCACATCTTAAAATACTTGTGCTCCTCGAGGTATTTACAAGCCTTCTCGGTCTCCGCCACCAGTCCAGGCACGTCATAAACCGGAATATCCTTTTCTCCCCGCACCACGATCGCCTTCAGGTTCTTTGAGCCCATGATCGCCCCCAACCCGGTCCTGCCGGCATTGCGGCCCCAGTCGGTATTAACACAAGCGAATCTCACCACGTTCTCCCCGGCAACGCCGATGACAGCGACATGAACTGCGTAGGTGCCCAGCCGCTCCTTGATCATTCCCTCAGCCTCAAGGCAGCTTTTCCCCTCCAGTTCAGGCATGGGAATGACCATGGTTTTATCGTTGTCGACGAAAATGATGGACAACTGCTGCGCCCGACCGGTAATGGAGAGAACGTCAACTCCCGTCTGCCGCAGCTCGACACCGAAGCTGCCGCCGATTGAGGAATCACCGTAGAGGCCGGTAGCCGGTGAGATGGCGACAAATGAGGTCTTTCCCGATGCGGGCAGGTATACCCCTGTAAGGGGCCCCGGCGCGATGACCAAGAGATTCTCCGTACCGAGGGGGTCTATCTTGAAATCATGCCTCCTCAGGTTATCCCATACCAGTTTCGCGCCGAAGCCTCGTCCACCGATATACTTCTCGATTAATGCATCCGGCAGATCCCCTCGTTCAGCACTGCCCTCGGAAAGATCTACGTGAAGGTGCCTTTTAAAATATCCGCTCTTCAGACTCATAGCTCTTCCTTACCTACTTCGGCATAGCGTATAATCTTCTTCTCTCCCTTCTCGTAGAACTCGATCTCCTTCATCTGGGTATAGCTCAGGACATTGTCAAGGCGCTTTGACTCACCCAGCGCAGCTTCAGGAATCAGCCTGAGCGCCCTTTTGGGGCATTTCTTGACACACTCCGGATCACCCCCGCACATATCACACACGATAGGCAGGTCACAGTCCTCATGAGCGTAAATGGCCCCGAAGGAGCACGCCTCCACACATTTATAGCATGAAATGCAGTCCTCCTCGCCTAAGTGAATGACACCCTCAATCCATCGAATGGCATCGGTTGGACATACCTTGGCACACGGGGCACCCTTGCACTGGCTGCACACGATGGGCATTCTCATGACCGGATGGGGGTACGTAATCAGCACCCTTATAGCCGATTTCTTGGGGTTGTTCACCCCGAAGTGCTTGATGGCGCACACCAGTTCACAGATACTGCAGCCAGAACACAGTTCCGGAATCACCGCTAGCTTTTTTGACATGAGAAAGACCTCCACATGACCTTTAAAATCAAATCCAAATACGCCCCGACAGGGTGCACGAGACGGCACACTAACAAGCAGAATACTAGCTGAAGGCGAGATTGTCAACGAGGATAGGGGGGAGTTCCAATTGTTGGGACAACGTGCCAGCGAAAGCTATTCGAATCGTAGCGCCTCCGCGGGATAGATTCTAGCAGCCTGCCGCGCCGGCAGATAGGTGGTAAGCAGCGAAGCGCCATAGGCTATAATGACTACAGTTATAATGTTGACCCAAGGGACCTGATATGTCATGCCTGCGAAGTAATCCCCCATCTGGTCGATGATCTGGACGGAGAGGCCCGCGCCGAGGGCAGTACCGAGGGCGATACCCAGCAAGGCAACAAAGGAGGACTCCAAAAGGAAGGAGCGCTGCACCATACCCTTCTGAAAGCCCAGGGCCCGCAGCACGCCGATCTGCTTTCTTCGCTCCACCACGGAGCGGGCAGCGATGACCCCCAGGGCAGCAATACCTACTACCAGGCCCAATCCCATAAAGCCCTGGAGCAGGTTATTTATCATCAGGTTCATGCTGGCTATATCTCGGACCTCTTCTTCCAGCACCTCTGCCTCCATACCGTGCTCTAGAAACCGTGCCTCCAACGCCTGGGCTGTAGCTTCGGCATCAACACCCTCCCCAAGCCGGAACATATAAGATAGAGGTGGCACCGGCCGAGAAAGCAGGGTATTTACCGTCTCCTGGGAAGTGATCACCCCACTGCCAGCATAGAAGGCTAGCTGATCCAGTACCCCGATGACCCGGAGCCTTTGCTCACTACCGGTGCGGGGGTCCTGCGCCTGAATGTACACCTCGGGTAAGGTATCATCTTCTATAAAGAACCCCTCCAGTTGGAAATCGAGTGTGGGTCCACCAAAGGCGTAGTTAGCCTTGGTTGGAACCAAGTAGGCCGCGACTACCGCCGTCCCAGGCTCTTCCTGAAGGGCCTGCCACACCTCCCGGGGCGAGTCATAGCCCTCGGCCATAATAGCGAACTCGTAGTTTACGCTATCGGTATATCCAGCATCCACCCCTTGGAGGTAGAAATCAGTGAATTCTTGTTCCGTTTCCGGTTCAGGCACTTCTTGCTTCACCCTTACCAGCGCGCCGTTAAAGCTGCCGATGGCCGCGAAGTCGTCCAGGGTCACACCATCGCCCTGCTTGAGTGCTTCCCGGATATCAGGGATGGGATTAGCGTAGCTTGTGTCAGCCCGGATTTGATAGCCGCCTGATACCCTCTCTGTGTCCGAGAAAACCTCGCCCATGTTATAGGTGAGAAAGGCCATCACGATGAGGGTAAACACCACCAGTGAGAACATGGCCAGGGTGATGCCAGTGCGGAAGCGGTTCTGCAGGGGGTAGGATACGGCGATCCTAAGCACCGGGGCGAGGCCACGGATGCGCCCGAAGAGGCGTACCATAGCCGCTATCAGCAGATCTGAATTATAGGTGATGGCCCACACTGCCCCAACAACCAGCATGATGCCGGAAAGGAAGAACATCTCCATACCCTGCTCCATCTCCGGCAGAATGGATTCAAGTGCGCCAGGGGGAAGAAGCCACCACACCACCAGGCCCAGACCAGCAATAGTGAAGGCGGCTCGCTCCGGCAGGCCGAAGCGCCGGGCCAGCAGGGGCAAGCCGATAATTATAAGCGAGGTCCCCAGCATAAAGCTGAACAACTCTGCGCCCTGGAGACCGGTAACGGTGAGGAGGAGCCCTAACACCGATAGCAGGATGGCCAGAATCAATCCCTTGATAGACTTGTGGCTGATGCGAGGCTCGGGTATATCCCGTATAGCCCTAACGATATTCAGGCGACTTATCCGCCGTGAGGAGATCATGACCACGATAAAGGTAAACACAGTTCCCAAGGTATAAGCCATGATCACGCTCTGCCATTGGAAAGAGAAGGTTAGATTAAGTCCCACCTCACCTAAGGCTATGGCGATGACATGGATCATGCCCCATCCCACCGCCACTCCCAGCAGGCTACCCACGGCGGCAGCGATGAGAGCGTAGATGGCTCCCTCGAATGCGAACATGAGGATTATGTGGCCCTGCTGCGCGCCCACCGCCCGTGCGATACCCAGCTCCCCTTTCCGCTCCGCCGCCAGCATGACAAAGATGAGGAAGATGAGCAGAATGCCTGCCGCTATAGAGAACTGCCCGAACATGAGGAAAATGGTCGAGAAGATGCTTCCAGCAGCGTCAGCGCTATCCAGGGCATCCTGCTTCACCGGTTCTGCCTCAAGCCCACTACCCTTAAGCAGGGGTTCCAGGCTGGATAACACCGCATCGCTATGCTGAGCTCCCTGGATGGCATCTCCCCGGTTGGTGATAATGATGTAGTTTATCTTGCCCTCGTTGCCCGTCAGCTCCTGAAGCCGTGGCAGTGGCATCACCAGAGAAAGCTCTCCGGCAGGGTTCGCCCCCTTCTCATACACCCCAGCCACCTCTAATTCAGTGGGTTGAGAACCCAAATACACATTCATCATATCGCCTGTACCAACGTCCAGATTATCGGCATCGGCAAGCTCGCTGCTTATATACACCTGACCGTCGGCCAGATCATCTAAATATAGGTAATCCCCCTGTTCATCCTCTAGGCGGTCAAAGCCGTCCATCCACTCCTTATCATAGCCGAGGATACTGACCTCAGGAATGCTGACCTGCGGCTCGTCTAGTCCCTTATCCAGCGCCACGACCGGAGCAACCTCGGCGGCCAGAGGGGCCACACCCTCTACCTCTGTGTCGCCCTCCAGGCCCTCGCGAACAGTCTCAAAATAGACCTGGTCGAAGTATGCCAGCCGGCCATACTCGTCTGGCGTCTCTGACTGCACCACCACGTCAATCTCTCCGACGTACTTCAGTACTTGGACCCGAATGGAATGTGAAAGGGTGTCACCGGTAGCGAACGAGGCGGAGAAGAGAAGGGTGGCTAGCATCAGACCCAGCACAATGAGGGCCGTTTGTGCCCGGCGCCGGGGTGGGTTACGCAACGCCATTTTGAAGATCACCCGGTTTCTCATGGCAACGACAGCCATAATGGCGACCCCTAAGACGAAGATGACCACCAGGGCTATCACAAGCTGATCAGTAGGTATACCAAATAATTTTTCCATTACTCTCTCAGATTGCTCTCAGTTAATCCGATTACTCTTGATAGAGAGGATTGGCAATTTTAATAAACAGAAATTTAATCTCCCTTCATACTGGGGGCTTCAGCAAAGACCACCTCGTAGTTCTCACGACCGGGCGGCGCGTGAAATAAGGCCATAAACTTGGCCACCTGCTCCTCGTAATATCCACTCGCTATGCCAGACTCAGCTTCCTCCTCACTCGCCCACAGGCTCAAAATGAGGCCCTTTCCCTCCGGGGTGCGCATCACATACATACCCTCGTATCCTTCCCGTTTTCGCGCCTCGGGCACGATCAACTCTTTAAATCGCTCCAGCGCGTCGTCCAGGCTAATCCTGAGCGTGTCGATCTCAAACAGCGTTACCCTTGCAAACATATTTCGCCTCCTGATCTAGCAGCGTTCTACACGTCGCCAATTGAAGCAGCGTTTAGCAACCACCAGTACGGAGCTCCTCCACGATCTGGCCATCCGCCATCCGCAGGATCCGATCTGTCTTACGGCCTACAGCAATGTCATGGGTGACGAGGACGAAGGTCTGTAATTTTTCCTTGTTCAGCCTGCACATCAGGTCAATTACCTCACCAGCGTTCTCGCTGTCCAGGTTGCCTGTAGGCTCGTCGGCCCACACGATTGCTGGCTCATTGACCAGCGCCCGGGCGACGGCCGCCCTCTGCTGCTGTCCGCCGGACATCTCCGCGGGAAGCTTTGGTGCCTCCTCTTCCAGGCCCACGAGAGCCAGGGCCTCCTGCGCCCGCCTGCGGGCATTCCCTGGCGTCACTCCGGCCAGCAGGAGGGGAAGTTCTACATTCTCTATGGTGCTGAGTACCGGTAGCAGATTGAAGGACTGGAAAATAAACCCCATCTTCTCGGCTCGGTAGCGGGTGCGCTGCTTGTCTGACATAGCGTGAATGGAGACACCATTAATGACCACCTTGCCCTTGGTAACATCATCGAGCCCCGAAAGCACGTTAAGGAGGGTTGTTTTACCACAGCCGGAGGGCCCCATGACGGACACCATCTCCCCCCTCGTGATGCTCAGATCAACACCCCTGAGGGCATCCACCGTCACCTTGCCTGTGTCATAAGTCTTGTAAACTTCTTTCGCCTGAATAATGGTGCCATTTTGCTTTTTAATCGCTATCCTGCCTTTGCACTCAGGGTAACGAGTGCATACATGGAATGAGCGGCCAGAATGCAGGCCTCTTTTCGATGTCTTTACAACTGTTTTAGAGCCGCATATGGGACATCTAATATCTTCTGTCATTATCCAACCCTCTCCTCGCCAAATCTATCTTATTAGTATTTTTGCGCAATTATAGCACTACCAGGCTTGCATGTACACAATATTTGTTGCACACAATAGACGAAACAGCGTGCTACTTCCTCTTGCCTTCTTCTTAAATTCCATTCTGGCAGAGCGTCCATACCTCAGCAAATAATTACGGGTAAAGTCCACACAACAGGAAAATAACGGGTTGTGTCAAAGGATAGCTATTCTGGGGTGTAGGGTATTTCCTGCCGGGGGTCTGGGGGTGTCCCCCAGCTTTAAAAAGTCCCCCAAGATTGGGGGATTAGGGGGTTGATTGAGACTATTTCAGCAGTCTCTATATATACAATCATGGCAATACCTAGCCCTGTTCAAAATAAATTTAGCACGAGTTCAATCTTCATTTAACTCGAAGTCGCAACGAAGCGATATAGGTTATTTTATATACCAGTCCCCCATAATTACATGAACTACCCCTAGAATAAACCTTTTTACCTCCCCTGGTATTCGCCCTGTAAAGGACTCCTCCCTCCCCCGGCTTCATAAGCCTCCCCGATAACAGATGACGCTATCCCCCGTAGGTATAGCGCCTGTATTACCTATATGTGTATGTGCTATAATCGGGGGCGTATGTCCGGAGCAGTGAGGGACTGAAGCATGCCGGCACAGGGAGGAAGGCTTTTCTACGGTTGGGTAATCGTAGCGGCCGCCTGGCTGGCGATGTTTGTTAGTTCGGCATCCATTGCCTCCTTCTCCATATTCGCCCCGGAACTGGAGGTGGAACTCGGCTGGTCCAGGGGAATGCTGTCCCTGGGATATTCCCTTAATACGATCATGATAGCGGTATTCGGGCTGGTAGCGGGGATGCTAGTGGATCGAATCGGGGTGAGAAGGCTCGTCATCATAGGTGCTGTCGTCGGAGGAGTTGGGACAGCCCTATTGAGTCAGATAACCCAGCCATGGCAATTCCACCTGCTCTACGGGGTCCTCGCACCCTCAGGCATAGCGTTATGCTTCATCGTTCCTACAGTAGCCACGGTGCGGAGGTGGTTCATGCGGCGGGCGGCCCTGACTGTAGCTATCGCCATGACCGGTTCAGGGCTCGGTGTAGTCGTGCTATTGCCGCTTATCCACCGCCTAATCCAGGTTATTGGCTGGAGCCATAGCTACATCGTCCTTGGACTCATCATGGTGACGGGTGCCATCATAGGGGGAGCATTTCTGAAGAAAGACCCTGAATCATCGGGGGCGTACCCCGATGGCGCCAAGCCCGAGGCTGAGGAGCTTAAGCAGCGGTTGGACTTCCTCGCCCGCTCCGAGAAGTGGCCGGTAAAACAGGCCGTCAGGACCTCTAGCTGGTGGCTGCTCATACTCTCCCAGTTCTTTAATATCGCTGTAGTCGGGATCATTGGCCACCTGGTTTTCTGGGGGGGCGATCTGGATATACCATCAGGGGATGCAGTGACAATCCTGAGCTTCCTGGTGCTAGCAGCGGTGGCAGGCCGGCTCCTCGCTGGCTTTTTGTCCGATTGGATGATGTCCAGATTCGGCACCTCCCGGAAGCCAGCTTTATACCTCTGCACCATTGGCGTCGCTCTGGGGTGCTTTCTTGCTATGGGGGTCAGTAGCGAGAGGGAGCTTCTTTTAGTTTCTTTGCTTGTCGGATTCTGCTACGGATGCGGCCTCTCAGTTTTCCCAACATACCTGGGAGACCTGTTCGGGGTGGTTAGTATGTCGGCGCTCTTTGGTGTCGTGTTCCTGTTTTGTGCTGGGCTATTCGGAGCAATCGGCCCGGTACTATACGGATTCGTCCACGAAGCCAGTGGCTCTTATGACCTGGCCTTCCTGGTCACCGCAATATTGTGCCTCGTCTCAGCGGTATCCCTGTTCCTGATCAGAGCACCGGTGAAGGCGACAAGAGACCAGAATTGACGGCAGGGTATACTCTTGCTAGCATTGCGTCGGGAAACTGGAGAATGTAGATGAAATGAAAATGAAGCGATTTATCGTGGTCATGCTCTTAGGTGTTCTGCTAGTGTCCTCACTCTCATGTGGAGGAGGTGAAGAACCAGCACCGACTCCCACACCATCTCTGGTAGTGAAGCCCTCAGCTGGCTATGTTCCTCAAGGGTGGTACCTTAGCAATGAAGACCCATATGGAACATATGAGGAGCCAGATGGCACGGTGTGGGGTATGATTGAGTATACCGATACTGAGGACGCCGATTTTGTTCAGATATACTATGGCGATGTTCCCATCGAGCTAGAAGGACAGGAGACTAATAGTGATGCCCTGATTGGCAGGGCGGTCGTAGAGTCCATGTTCGAGCCGGATGAAACTGGAGTAATGATTGTAAGCGGTCAGGTAGCTGGCTATACCAAGACGTATTACTCAGACATGGACTGGTATGAGATGGAGATAGTTTTCGTTCTGGACTCAACCTGCATTGACATCTATACTATCTATGATGCGACTTCTGAGGATGAAGCGCAAGTAATGTCAATCATAAACAGTATCTCGCCCTAGCCAGGACACGCTAGCCACCCATTCCACGATAGGCAACCTGCTAGAGGGCCTCGATCCTTCCCTCGCTCACCCCAAACAGCGCTGCACCAGCCATAAATCCGGGGTCGAAGTGGTCGAGATCGGTGGTGGTGATCACCACCTGCTGATAACCTGCAACAGAACCCAAAAGCTGATGACGCCGCGCCGCATCAAGCTCAGAAATAACGTCATCCAAAAGCAGGATTGGCTCATCACCTATTCTTGAGCGCATAAAGCGAGCCTCGGCTAGCTTCAGAGATAGGGCGATGGTGCGCTGCTGGCCCCTGGAGCCATAGACATTCATATTGACATCGCCTGCCATAAATACCAGGTCATCGCGATGAGGACCGACCAGGCTCATCCCGCGGGCAATCTCCCTTTTACGAACATCCCGAAGCCTATCTCCAAAATCCATTGTGCCTGTACTGGGCAGATAATTGATACTCAATTTCTCCCGCCCTGCAGTTATCTGGTGGTGGATCGGCCGGGCCAGTTCGTTGAGCTCATCCACCATGAGCTCACGCTGCGCTATGAGATAGGAGCCCTGCTCCAGCAATTCCTGGTCCCAGAAGTCAAGCTGGCTCCCATCAGCACACCGCTCCCCGATTAACCTCAGGAGATGGTTTCGCTGCAGGAGCACCTTATTGTACTTCTGAAGTACGCTGAGGTATCTCGAATTGACCTGGGAGTTTGTCATGTCCAGGTAGCGGCGACGCAGCGAGGGTGTACTGCCAATTAGGTCAACGTCCTGAGAGCTAAAGAGCACCACGTTGACCCGACCGACCAGGTCGAGGGCGCGGCGGGGCACGCCGTTTATCCTGATCCGCTTTTGAACATGCGCCTCAGGACTGGCATAGGCTACGTTCAGGGCGAGCTCCACCCGAAGGCTCTCCATCGTCTTCTGGACCTGGGCCGCCAGGCGGGCCACCGGGTGCTCCTCCCTTGAGATGGACCAGTTGATCAGTTCCCGCTCCGCTGTAGCACGATGGGACTTGGCGGTGGACAGGAGATAGATCGCCTCAAGGAGGTTGGTCTTACCCTGCGCATTACCGCCCTGGAGCACCGCCAGGTGTGGCGGTAGATCGAGCTCAAGGCGCTGGTAATTACGGAAGTTGGTCAGGCTTAAATGGGCGATGTGCAAATGTTTCCTCCCCCCTCCACGTTGGAGGTGCCACCACCTAGCTAATCGGACTATCGATAACCCCAGCCTAAATATCTATATATCGCAGTAACCTTTGCCTCCATTCGGGGGCGAGGGCATCGATGCGATGAGACACTCTCCAGCCGAACCAGTTATACTCAGCCACGCTTCCAATTCACCTAGCACCAGTGTCCCGGTGGATGCAAGCTGCACACTGCTTTTAACCTCGTGGTTCTCATTATATCACCTTTCCCCAGCCGTACCCCAGCTATCAGGCTTGTATACAACCCCATTAAATACAGCACTGATTTCCCGGGTAAAAGGGATTTGCTTGAAGCTACACTGAAATCGATGTAGAATGGGTTCAGTGGGATATTTGAAATTGGATTTTAGCACCGCTTAATATGATTTGCGAGTATGCACTTAGGGAGACCCGCTATCATTCGCCCTCAGAATGAAAACCTCAGAGCTCTATCCAAGGGGTGGGTTAATGGAAATCGGAGATGACAGAATTAGATATGCCATAGATAATACCGAGGTATTAAGGCTGCCAACACAGCAACTGGCTACTTTTGGCACTACTCGTGTGAATTACTATTTACTAACGGTGCCCGTATACACCGAACTGGTACACCCTTCGCAAAAGAAGGAAGAGACAATTATCAGGGCGGGAAAAGTCAGTGCGGAGAGGCCACGGATAGTAACACCTTCATACCTTATAAATCTGGAAGGATTCGGTGAAAACGCAAGAAGATATCTTGAAGTGGTAATTAAGGAGTACGGACCTCATGCACCCGGACTTTTCTACAATTATAAGAACGAACCCAGGCCGGAAGCACTATCAATTGTATCAGACCCCCTGCCTGTGGTAGCGGGTACACTAAATGAGAAAATAGAAAAGGAAGGCGATATGCTCGCCGCAATTATTAAGGGTGTTGATGATTTATGGGATGTTTCACTGTTAAAATTTATTCAGGAATTAACCGAAGGTTCGATAAGAAGTAACATCTTGGAGATAGGAAGAAGAGGTCTATTAAATATAGATAGTGCCGGTGTGCCAATGGATGCCCGGTTAAGGATCGAAGAGCTATTCAGACAGGTTGAAAGGGGTGAAACTGACCCGTCTCTACTAAAGAGGGAGCTCGATAGATGGGAACTATTCACCGAGTATGAAGACAGGTTTCTTTCTCTCTTCAGGGGGGAAAGTAAGTAATAATAAAGCTGTTCTACAAGAAAGCAAAAGATTAGCAGTGTTTTTCCAGTAACTATGGTAAAATTACCTGCCAGGTTTTTCCGATATATCTCGCGAAGTTCACCGGTACTCTTGTCCTGATTAGA